>CAZSOV010000186.1:0-15388 GCA_964608505.1 uncultured Verrucomicrobiota bacterium | reverse complement strand
GATCGCCCCGCGACCCGGCGGTCGCGGGCCCCAATCGACTTTGTCAATCGCCCTGTCCAGCGCCCGGGCCGGCCCGAGCGGAGGTTTGCACTCGGTGCCCGGCGGGCGCATGGTCGGGGGACGCCATGCGTTACATCGAACCGCACGCGCACATGGTCAGCCGGGTGACGGACGATTACGTCGCCATGGCCACGGCGGGATGTGCGGCCATTTGCGAACCGGCCTTCTGGGCGGGCTTCGACCGGGGTTCGCCCCAGGGATTCCACGATTATTTCTGCCAGTTGACGGAGCACGAACCGAAGCGTGCGGCGCGGTACGGGATGGCGCATTACAGCTGGCTGTGCATCAACCCGAAGGAATCCGAGGACGTGAAGCTCGCCGAGGAGGTGATCGCGCTCATCCCCGGTTTCCTGGATCGCCCGGGCGTGCTGGGGATCGGGGAGATCGGGCTGAACAAGAATTCACGGAACGAGCTGCGCGTGCTCGAATTGCACATCGACCTGGCGGCGCGCCACGACCAGTTGATCCTGGTCCATACGCCGCATCTGGAGGACAAGCTCAAGGGGACGCGGCTGATCCTGGACGCGCTGAAGGCCGACTCCCGGATTCGTCCCGAACGGGTGATCATCGACCACGTCGAGGAGCACACGGTCCGGATGGTG
Organism: uncultured Verrucomicrobiota bacterium; assembly: GCA_964608505.1. GTDB lineage: Bacteria > Verrucomicrobiota > Verrucomicrobiia > Limisphaerales > CAIMTB01 > CAIMTB01. The sequence continues at coordinate 14,726 of CAZSOV010000186.1, read as the reverse complement.
CTCGACCGGGGGCACTGGGCGGGCATGACGCTCTATCCCATCAGCAAATGCTCTCCGGCCCGGGCGGTGGACATTCTGGACATGTACGGCACGGAGCGGCTCTGGATGAATTCGGCGTGCGACTGGGGCGAGAGCGTGCCCTTGGCGATTCCGCACACGGTTCTGGAAATGCGCCGACGTCGCTGGCCCGCGGACATCGTGGACCGCGTGGTGTTCCAGAATCCGGCCCGGTTCATGGGGCAATCCCCCAAGTTCAAGCTGCCGGTGACGTGATCGCGAGGACGGGAGGCTCCCGGGCGTCCGGTCAGGCCTGGTTTGGAACCGGACATGTCCCCTGGCCCCGTCTCCATGAGGGCAGGTGAAACTGGGGATGAATACCCAAGTCGGCTGGGGAAACGGATTCGGGGGTGGGGAATAGGCCCCAGGATTTCGTTGGTAAGCAACGGATGCATTTGGTTAAAACGCTGACCATGATGTGGATGCGATTCTGTTCCGGGTCTGGCTTGGGTCCTGCTTAAGGGGTGGCATGAATGTGGGGGGAACGATCGATGCGGCAGAGGAGGTGGAGCGCGGTGAAGCGGCTCCCCGCAAGGGCATCGGTCAGGTGGCGGTGACGGCGGTGTTCACGTTCACGTGTTTCACGGTCCCGGTCCTGACCGTGGACGGGGCGGATGGCCGACTGGAAATCGCGGGGCGAGCGGAGGTCTCCACGGAGGCCGCTCCGACGTGGTCGGAGGGGGCGGTGGCCTTGGAGGTGAAGGATTTGAAGGCCCGGTTTCGGGCGGAACAGCAGGCCTTGATGGAGCGGTATCAGGAGCAGTGGAAGCTGGCCCGGGACGCCTCGCGGGAGGAACGGGAACGGATCCGATTGGCCTTCCAGGACGAACAGACGGAATTGGCGTCGCGTCAGAAGGAACTGCGCGAGGAACTGAAGTCGCAACTGGCGCAGTTCAAGCGCGAGCATCCGGATCATCTGGGGCTGATCGAGGCGGCGCGCGAAGCGGCGAAGGCGCGTTCCGGCCCGCGGCGCGGGGCGAGTGCGGGATGAACCCGTTTTTCCTGGAGCGCATGGGTGGGCACTCCAGGGGCTGAATCCGGGCGGTCCGCAAGGGCCGCCCGGATTTATGTTTGGGGATGGTTCCCCGAAGTTCGTTGGGGGCCGGGACTCGATTTGGGGAATGCGCCCCAGGGAGCCTGGGTGACGGGGAAAGGCGTTACGCTTTAATGGCTTGGTCCGGAGGCGGATGGATTTCGGGCTGGGATTGGCACGGGGAATGCAGGTACACCGGTGCCAGCGAAAGGCTCGCGGTGGTGGGGGGCGAGACCGGTTGAGGGCAGGAGTCTGGCCATGAGCTGTATGTTAACGAGATTCGCAGTTTCCGCGGTGTTCACCTTCACGTGTTTCACCGTACCCATCGTGCGCGCCGGGGCCGCCGAGTTGGGCCCACGGGGCAAGGATGACCTGACCCCCGCGGCGGCCAAGACGGTGAAGCCGGAGTGGTCGGTGGGCGTGGTGGCGGAGCAGGTCCGGGCGTTGCAGGTGCAGTTCGAAAAGGAGCGCGATGCCCTGCTGGCCAAGTACAAGGAGCTGGTCAAGGCCGCCAAGGACGGGTCCAAGGAGGAATTGGAAAAGGTCAGGGCGCAGTTCAAGACGCAACGGGAAGACATGGTCGCCAAACAGAAGGAATTGCGCGACGAACTGAAGGCTCAGGTGGAGCGGTTCCGCAAGGAACACCCCGAGCATCAGCAGTTGATCGATGCCGCGAAGGAAGCGGCCAAGGAAAAGATCCGCACGCGGCGCGGCGCGAGCCGGGACTGACCAAGGTCCAACCTCGATTTTGTTCCGTGACCACGGGTGGGTGGTTCGGAGCAAGGCACTCAGGCGGTCCGCAAGGGCCGCCTGAACCTTTTGGGAGACCGCGTCCGGACGAGGACGGCAGGCATGCGTACCTGGGCGACCTTCCCTGCCGCACCGTGGAAGGACCACCGGCGTATCAAGCCGGACTTGCCTGTCGACGAACGGCAAGGCGACGCCCAGGTGCGGGCGCATCACGAAGCCGCGCCGTGCGTGCCGTCCGAATGGGATCCGGCTTCCGGTCGTATGGGGTGGCGTGCGGGCAGCGTGCTTCGGGCGGAGGGGATGCCCTTCCGCGAAGCCAACGGCCCGCGAATCCAATCCACAACCCAACGAACCCATGAAACCACCCTCATTCGCCTACGCCCGGGATGGGCTCCCGCCGGAACGGCGGACCAAGGCTCCCGCGATTCTGCTGCTGGCGGTGGCGGCGGGTGTGGGCGCCGGAATGCACTTGGGAAGCCTCGCCCATGGCGGGGGACAACAGTTCATGCGCTTCGACGCGAGTCCCGGGGCGGAACACTTCTCGAACGCGAGGTCCTTCTGCCTTGCTGGGGGACAACCGGGGGCCCACGGCGGAGATCTCCGATCACGCCGTCGTGGCCGGCGGCGATGTCGTCGGGCGGGTCGTGGCGCGGTTCCTCCCAACCTTCGCCTGGACCGAGGATTCCTCCGCGAACCCGGGTGAAGACTCGTCCCCAGCCCACTCCGACCCGGATCCTGTCCGTCCTCCGGCGCGCGGCTCCGTCCTATCCCACATTGCGCCTGACTGTCCGTCGAACGTCATCAATCTCCTCTCCGTCCATGTTGCGTCCATTCGCGCCGTCCTTCCCCGGTAGCCATTTCCCGGCGGTGATCGCCCTTGGCCTGCTCGGCGCTCACCTCGGCTTCGTCCAAGCCGCGCCGCCGCCGAACGACTCTTTCGCGGCGAGCATTCCGATCCTGGAGGTCCCGGCCACCGTCACGGGCACCACCGCCGAGGCGACCGTCGAGCCGCAGGAAGGAGTGCATGGCTCGTGGCGCGCGAATTCCATCTGGTGGTCGTGGACATCCTCCCGCCGGGAACTGGCGGTCCTCGACGTCGTGGGTCTCACCTTCGTTCCCGTGGTGTCGGTCTACACGGGCACCGATCTTTCCGCGCTGACCCTCGTCGCGCGCCAATCGGCATCGGTCGCGGCGTCCGGCACGGCGTTCCTGGCCCGGCCGGGAGAGAGGTACCACTTCGCCATCGACGTGATTTCGGGGACCCCGGGCGAGGTCGGACTGCACCTCTTCACGCACCCGGAGCCCAGCCCGGCTCCGGACCGGTTCGCGGACCGTCCCCTGCTGGCAGGCCGGACGAATCTTCTCGAGGTGGTGAATGTCGGCTACGGGCGCGAAGCCGGGGAGCCCTTGATCGGCTCGAACCCGGGAGGGCGTTCGGCCTGGTGGTCATGGACGGCGCCGAGCGATGGCTGGGTCGAGATCGAGTCGAAGGCGAACCCGCTTCAGCCGATCCTGGGTGTCTACACCGGTTCCATGCCGAGCAACCTGGTTGCGGTCGTTTCGGCGGTCGCTCCCGCGCCGGCGACCGATTTGGTGACCCGCTTTCGGGCCACCGCGGGGACTGCTTACGCCGTCACCATCGACGACCGATTTGGAGGGACCGGTTATTTCCGGTTGGCGATCCGCCAGCCCGCAGGGCCGCCCGTCGTTCTGGACTCGCCCCGGACGCAAACCCTGGGGCGCGGTTCGCCTCTCGCGTTGACCGCGGCGGTGTCCGGGGATCGTCCGATGTCCTTCGTCTGGCTGCGCAACGGCGAACCCATCCCCGATTCCGACCGGGACACGCTGGATTTTCCGAACGTGTTCGAGGCGCACGCGGGGACGTACGAGGTGACGGCTCGGAATGCGCTGGGCGCGGCGACGGCGCCCGCGTTCGAGATCCTCCTGGCGACCAATGTGGTTTCCTTCGCCGCGGCGACTTTGGACCTGCTGGAGGCCGAGTCGATCAACGTGGGGCTCACCCGCTCGGGCTTCACCAATGCGTTTCAGGTGCGCGTGCGAGTGGAGGGAACGGCGATTCCGGGATCGGATTTCCAACCGCCGGCCACCGTCGTCTCCTTCCCCGCGGGCAGCACCAGCGCCAGCCTCGGCCTGCGCTCGCTCGACGACGCCGTCGAAGCGCCGCCGCGCACGATTCGGATCGCCCTGGAAACCGGCGACACCTACGACCTCGGCGCCATCTCCGGGGTGACGATCACGCAGACCGACGACGATCCCAACGTCCGCATCGCCGTCGACGATCCCTTCTCCCGGGAGGTCGATCAGGACCCCGGGCTGTTCCGCATCGTGCGCACCGGCTCGCTGGACCGTGAACTCTCCGTGCCCCTCGCGTGGGCGGGCTCGGCCGTTCCGGGCCATGATTTCGAGGCCATCGGTGATCACCTCGTCCTTCCCGCCGGAAGCACGGAAGGATTGGTCCCGATTCGGCCCCGGACGACGCCCGAGAGCGGGGACCGCCTCGTGCAGCTTCAACTCGCGCCCGGAGGAACCGCGCGTCTGCGGAGCCCCACCACCGCCTCGATTCGAATCCTGGGCAATCGTCCCCCCGGGCTGCGCTGGACCGCACCCGCCCCCTGGACCCGCGTTCCCGAGGGCACGCCGGTCGAGTGGGCCGTGACGGTCTTCGATCCGGATGGCCCGCTGCCCGGACGGATCGAGTTGCTGGATGGCCAGGCCCGCCTGGGCACGTTCGAGGGCCCTCCCTACCACGGTCGGATCACGTTGGCCCGGGGGGCGCACCTGCTTGTGGCCCGCGCCGTGGACCCGCAAGGCAGCCCGGGCGAATCCCCGCTCGTCCCGGTTCTCTTGGGCTCGCCGGAAACGACGCCGGCGCCCGGGCCCTTCGCGTTCCCCGCCTCGGAACCGGACCCCGCCGCCGCCCGGTTCGCGGGTTCCGACGATTCCCTCGACGTGACGCCCAGCCACGATGGGCGCTGGATCGCGTTCGCGAGCCGCGCTGCCGATCTGCTGGCGTTCCCTCCTGCCCGGGATTCGCTCGGTTTCGCCGCACAGTTGTACCTGCACGAGGTGGACACCGGGATGTTGCGGGGCCTGTCCTGGACCGGTGCCGGAGAGTCCGGTCGCCGCGATTCCTTCGGCGCCCGCTTCGCGACCGACGCCGCCCGCTTGGTGTTCGAGAGCTTCGCCGACAATCTCGCGGCCTACGACGACAACGGCGAGCCGGACGTTTTCCTCGTGAATCTCCCCGAGGGCCGCCCGCTTCTGATCAGCGCGAGGCACGGGAATTCCGACGTCACCGGCGCCGGGCCATCCCGTTCGCCCTCGATCTCGGGGGACGGGTTGCTGGTCGCCTTTCAAAGCGATGCCCCCGACCTGGTCGCCGGGGACACCAACGGATATGCCGATGTGTTCCTCCGCCGGGTGGACCAGGGACAAACCGAGTTGATCAGCCGACCGACCTCGGGCGTCGGGTTGGCCAATGGCCCTTCGGAATCTCCGATCCTGAGCCGGAACGGACGGCGCCTCGCATTTCTATCCCGCGCCACGAATCTCGTGGAGGGAGCCCCGCCCAACAGCGTGGATCTTCTGGTCCGCGACCTCCGGACCGGCACCGTTTGGTCCGCGCGGGAATCCGTGCTGGAGGCCGTCCGCGCGTGGTCGCTGCCGGCTTCGGCGAGTTACCGCTGTTACAACGCGAGCCTCGATGCCGACGGGCGCCGCGTGGCGTTCAAGGCGGAGTTCACGCCCGGCCGGCCCACCCTCGTGCTTCACGCCGACCTCGATACGGGCACGACGCGGGTCGTGACCACCAACGCCGCGCGAGCCTGGCTGCCCGGCCACGATGCCACGCTCTCCGAACTCTCCGCCGACGGCCAGACCCTGGCCTGCGAGTCGACGAATCACGTCTTCGTCTGGAACGCCGGGACGGATTCCGCCCGCTCCCTCGGAGTACACGCCCGCACCGGGGAGCCGCTCGCGGGATCGTCGTGGTCCCCGAGACTCTCCGCCGACGGTCGTTTCGTGGTCTTCCTGAGCGACGCCGCCGGTTGGGTGGAAGGAGTGGCCGACGGACTTCCGCACGCCTACCGCCACGATCTTGTTACCGGCATCACCACGGTCGCCGTGGTCGCTGCGGACGGCACTCCAGCTCCGTTCCCCGACGCCTCGCCGCCCGAACTCAGCGGGGACGGGCAGGTTCTGGCCTTCGCCTCCTCCGAGTCCGGGCTGGTGGCCGGGGATGCCAACGAGCGTCAGGATGCCTTTGCCCGCGTCGGCACGGGGACCAACCGTCTGCTTTCGGTCCGATCCCCGGGCCGCGCCGCTCCCGCGCCGGCGATCGACGAGGGGCCCGCGCCGGGTCGCGTCTCCGCGGATGGACGCTTCGTGGCGGTGGCGGTGACCACGGCGATGGAGGCGTGGGATCCGTCGGATACCAACGAAATCCGGGACGTGTACCGGCTCGATCTCGTCGACGGTTCCCGGGTCCGGGTCAGTGCCACCCCGGACGGAGTCGCGTCCGTGGGGGGCGGACGGAGCCCCGTGATTTCCGCCGATGGGCAGGTCGTGGCGTTCGTTTCCTCCGCCGGCGACCTCACGGTGGGCGACGACAACGGGCGTGACGACGTCTTCGTGCATGACGTCGCTTCGGGGCGGACGGTCCTGGCGAGCTCGAACCGGCTGGGTCGTGCTTCCTCGAACGTCTCCGGAGCCTCCGTGACGGGGGCGCCGCTGCTGAGTGCGGACGGGGGTTGGGTGGCGTTCGTCAGCGGCTACCGGGATCTGGTCCTTGATTTCGTTCTCGGTCCGCAGCTCTTTCTTCGCCACTGGCGCAGCGGCGCCCTGGTTCGCGTGACCAACGCGTGGAGTTCCGCCACTTCCAAGACCCTCGTTCCGTTGGCGCTGCGAGGGCCGTCGAACGTGGTCTACCTCCATTCCGCGACCAACGCGGCCAATGTCTTTCTCCTCCAATCCGATGCCGTCGCCAAAACGAACCGGGTGCTCGGTCCGGTGCTCGGTCGTCCCGCGGTGACTCCTTCCGCACGGTTTGCTGCCTTCCGCCGTCGCTTTGCCCCCGACCATCCCGCGGTCCTGGTCGACCTCTCAGACGGTCGCGAGGTGGCGACGTTTCCTACCGGATTGTCGGCGACCAACCTCGCCGTTTCCGATGTCACCGTTTCCGAGGACGGCACTCGGTTCGCCTTCGAGACCGCGCGCGATCTGGATCCCGGGCGCGACCGGAACGGCATGCCGGACGTGTACGTCTGGGACGCGCGCTGGCCCTCCCCGCGCCTCGCCAGCGTGGACCTCCTCGGGGCTCGCGCGGGCCATGCGGGGGCGACCCGTCCCGTGCTGGGCGTCAACGGGCGGTTCGTGGCGTTCACGAGCCGCTCCTCGGATCTGGCGCCCGGTCTTCGCCGCGGCGAAGGCCTGTGGTTGCATGACCTCGACTCGGGCAAGACCTGGCCCGTGGCTGATCTGAATCCCGGGCCGGGACTTGGCGGAGCCTACGGCGCCCCCGGGTTCCACTCCGATACACCACAGCTCCTGTTCCGTTCTCTCGCGGCCCAACTTTCCGGGGAAACCCGCGAGACACCCCGTCCGATTCTCGCCTTCGTCCTCGGTTCGGAACTGGACCGCGATCTCGACGGCGACCGGTTGGAGGACGGATGGGAGTTCCGCCAATTCGGCCACCTGATACGGGATGGCTCCTCGGATGCCGACCAGGATGGATGGTCGGATCTCCAGGAGTTCTGGCTGGGAACGGACCCCCGGCGTCCCGGTCCCGGCCTGGTGCTGAGCCTGCCGCTTCCTGACCCGGCCAACGCGGGCGTTCTGGTGCTCGAATGGCCTGCCACCCCGGGCCGCCGGTACCAGATCGAGGCCACCGACGCGCTCGCGTCGGGAAGCTGGACCGTCCTCGCCTCGGACCTTCGTCCGCCGGGTGTGCTGGGCCGTTTTCACGTCGCGCTGCCCGCCAACCCCGCGGACCCGCCGGAGATCCGGGATCCCGCTGCGGCCCCGATGTACCGTTTCTTCCGCGTCCTCCTCACCCCGTGAACCTTTCCGCCATGCCTGTTTCCCTTGCATCCCGTGTCGCGCTGACCCCCGCGTCCTCCGACAAGAAGTCACGGTCCTGCCGTCGTCCGCGCTTCGGCGCCGTCAGGGCGCTAAACCGGGGATCCGGCGCCTTCACCCGCCTCGAGTGCCTCGCGTGCCTGGCCGCCGTGGTCCTGCTTGCCCTGCTCGCCGCCCCGTTGCTCGCCGCCACCCCGGGCCGGGCTCACGGGGTGGTGTGTTCGTCCAACCTCGGGAGGCTGCTGATGGCCTGGACCCAGTCGGCTCAGGACAACGACGGACGGCTGCCGTCATTCGTCGACGGGACTTCGCAAGGGGGCTTGGTTTCGGGCTGGTTGGACTTCGGCATCGGCAGCCGCGACAACACCAATACCTTGAACCTGCTCGACCCCCGATTGGCCAGGCTCGGGCCCTACGTGGCCGAGGCCGGGACGTTCAAATGCCCTTCGGACACGAGCACCGTCCGCTTTCGGTTCCCGGACGGAAGCCTGCGCGGCGTTCCCCGCGTCCGCAGCTATGCGGCCAACAACGCGATGAACGGCCCGTCGTCCTTCCTCGGTGGCGGCTACCGTACGTACGCCCGGGTGTACGACATCGTCCTTCCGCCGCCGTCGCGCGCGTGGGTCTTCGTCGACGAACACCCGGGCAGCATCAACGACGCCGCGTTCGCCGTGCGCATGCCCGCCAGTCCTGCCGCCGCCGAGTGGGTCGACATGCCCGCCGCCCATCACGACGGCGCCGGCGCCCTGTCCTTCGCCGATGGCCACGTCGAGCTGCACCGCTGGGTCGATCCGCGCACCCGGGTCCCGTTTCGGGACGGCAGCCTGATTTCCGCCGGCGTCGTCCAGCCCAACAATCCCGACATCCTTTGGTTCACCGAGCGAACCTCGGCACGCCGCTGAGAACCTGTCCGTGTGTCCGGATGAACCCGGCGCGCGGGGATTCGCGGCCTCGCGTCCGGTCGTTCGGAGTACGGCCTGACGGGCCGCTACGGGGTTCCGTCGGTGGTGGTGACGGAGACGCGGACCTGGCCGGCGAGGCGTTCGAGGTCCTCCTTGTCCAGCAGGAGGGTCATGCCGGCTTCGATGGCAAGCACGGCAATGCCGTGGGCGGCACAGATCTCGAGGGTGGTGGGACCGACGCAGGGAATGTCGAACCGGATGTCGTGGTTCTTCTTGGCAACCTTCACGGCCACCGCGCCCCCGTCGCGCCCGGCCAGTTCGCCGCCGCGCGTGAGGCATTTGTCGGTGCCCTCGAATCCCTCCACGGCCAGCACCGTGCCTTTCTTCACGATGACGCACTGGCCGATCTCGAGTCGGGAAACCTCCTTGGCCATCCGAAAGCCAAACGCGATGTCGTCCTTCTGCTGGGCGGTCAGTTTCGGGCCGATCTGATAGCCCGGGCCGGGGATGATCGACTTGAGCCAGGGCGCGGCGGTGACGACCTCGACGCCGTCCTTGGCCAGTTCGTCGGCGATGGCCCCGAAGATGGTATGGGCGTTCTTCTCCCGGAGCCGCATCAGGAGCGCGATGCCTCGGAGGTCGGGTCGGACGTCGAAGAGGTTGCGGGGCTGGATGAGGCCGAGCATGACGCACTGCCGGACGCCGCGCTCGGTGAAAGCCTTGATCATCTTTCCGAGCTGGCCGACGCGCAGCCACACGACCTCGTCGCAGAGTTCCTCGATGACGGGGTCGGTCTCGCCCTCGGCGGCGACGGCGACGATGCGCCGGATGCCCTGCGCGCGAGCCTCGCGGGCGAAAATGAGCGGGAGCGACCGGCTGCCGGCGATCAGGCCAATGGTTTCAATCGGGGAATCCACCGCGGCCAAGAGTGCCGGGTCGCCGCGTCGGAAACAACCCGCGCCATCCTCCATGCACCGCCCGCGAAATACCCGCCCGGTGAGGTCACCCGGCCTGCAGCCGGTGGCCCGCGTGCCCCCAAGCGGCACCATGCGGGCCGCGGTGCATGCTCCCACCCTGCCCACACCCCGCCGTTCGCCAGCCGTGTTTCCTATCCAAAGACCGCCTTCTTCAGGTCCCTCAGAACGTAGGCCTCCGAACCGTCCAATCCCCGCATCCGCCGCGCCCCGCTCCGCCGCTTCTTCCCGAATCGCTCCCGATACGCCCCGAAGATCCCCTCCACGTATTCCCGACTCCCGAACACCGCACCCGCCGTGAAGTACCGCACCCGACACCTCAGGTACTCTGCCAACGGAAGTCGCCCGTTCCCTTTCAGTACTTCCACCACCGCCTCCCGCGACATGGAACCCCGCAACGGACGCCCATCTTCGCCCACACCCGCCCGCCGCTCGTCGCCCTCGCGGAATACCCACACCCGATACAGTTCCAACGACTTGCCCGGCGACTCCTCCCGCCCCCGTTGCAGCGCCGTGACCAGGGATCGAATCCCCTCCCTCGCGCGTCGCTTTCCCGCCACCGCCTCCCCGTATCCGCTCCATCGGTAGTCCTTCGGATCCTTGGTCACGCCCGCCCGCACCGGGTTCAAATCGATGTACGCCGCCATCGTCACCAACGCCTGCCCCTGGCCCTCCACCAGCACGCTCTTGAACCGCTCTTCCCACAGCGTCCCCGTCCGGCCGGCCCGCAGGTTGTACCACAGCGTGAAGCGCTGTTTCACCAGCTTCATGAACTGGCTCAGGTCCCACAGCCGGGCGTGGAACGTCGTAAGATATTCCGCCAAGCCCTTCTCGTCCTTCGCCTCGCGATACATTTCGAAGCGCTGGCGGACCAGCCCGACGTTCTGGTGCCCGGAGAGCTTGGCAAGCTTCGCCAACACGCGCTCCGGCGAGGGACGCAGCGCCGGCTCCGGCGGCTTGGGCACTTCCACGAGCACGTGGAAGTGATTGGACATGAGGCAATAGGTCAGGACCCGCACCTCGCAGAACTCCTCGGCCTCGCGCAGCAACTGGACGAAATGCTCCTTCTCCGGCGCGTTGAAGATGAAGCGGCGATCCACGACGCGCGACACGCAGTGATAGACCGCGGCGGGATGATCGGCGGGGGCCAGCAAGCGACCGGTCGGCATGCCTCGGACGCTGCGCCACCCCCGCGCCCGATGCAATTTAAATATCCCGCAAATTCATTTTATATCCACCGTATTGTACTGCGGACGCGAGAGGCTCATAATCAGGATCATGTTATAAAAATCCAGCCCATGCAGCTTGGATCACCGTATGGAATGCGGATTTGAGACGGGCTTGGGGTGCGGTTATGATCCGTGGCGAAAAGGAGCGGCGCGCGGGCTCGGGCTTGGGGAGCACGCCGGCAACGACGACGATGATCATGACGACGATGCGGAACATGGAGAGGCTCGGGGGGCGCGGGTGGGCGGGATTGATTCTGGCCGGAATGCTGGCCGGATGCGGCGAACCGGCGTCCGAGGGCCCGGCGGCCACGGCTGAAGCACGGGCCAAAACCCCCGCGCCTCCGCTGGATCTGGCGCCGGTGACCGCCGCGGTTTCCGAGGGGAAGGCCAACGCGCTCTGGCGCTTCGCGGTGTCGGGCATGCACTGCGAGGACTGCGCGAAGGGGATCAAATCGGAGCTTCTGCGCGTGCCGGGGGTCGTCGCGGCGCAGGTGGGCTTGGCGCAGGCCCAGGCGGCGGTGGCGGTGGACACGAACCGTGTGACGGTCGGGGCCCTCGAAAAGCTGGTGGCGGACTCGGGGTACGAGGCGAAGCCGATCCAGCCATGAACGGGGCCGGGACGGACCAACGCACTCCCCCGAGCGGCGACGGGGGGATCACGCCGGCGCCGGCTTCGGGCGGGTCGGGAGGAGAGGGCACGGGGCGGGGTCGGAGCGCCGAGGACCGGATGATGGTGTGGGCGGCGGCCTTGGTTCTGGCGTTCGGCGTGGGAGTGACGGCCCTCGCCATCCACCGGCACGTGAAGAAGGAGGCCGTCGCGAACCGGGAACGCTGGCTGGCGGATTTCGAACTGACGGATCGCACGGGACGGACGGTGACGCGGGACGTGCTGGGGCGGCGGATGCTGGTGGTGAATTTCGTCTTCACCAGCTGTTCGCTGAGCTGCCTGCAGGTCAACCATCACCTCGCGAAGATCCAGGAAAGGGTCGACGGCGTGGACGATGTCCGGTTGGTGTCCATCACGGTGGACCCGCGCACGGACACGCCCGCGCTGCTGGCCGGTTTTGCGGATCGATTTGGGGCCCGGACCAACCGCTGGTATTTTCTGACCGGAGATCCCGATGCCGTCGACACGTTGATCGCGACAAGTTTCCTGGATCGCGGCGAGTCCGCGCTCCCCGACGGGGCCGGTATACCGGGCGGTTATCTCGGGACGGAACTGATCGCCGTCGTGGATCGGAAGGGGCGGGTGCGGAAGTTTTTCGACGGCATGCGCGCGAGCAGCGTGGACAAGGTGATGCAGACGTTGGAGGAACTGCGGAAGGAGGAAACGCGATGAGGCCTGGATGGCGGGGCATGGGGTGGGGTGCGGGAATGGGGGCGACTCTGCTGCTCGCGGGGTGCGGGGCGGAGCACCCCGGGAACGCGGGGCGGGAGGTGCCAAGGCACGTGCATTCGACGACGGGACTGGTGCGGGAGATCGCGGCGGACCGGCGCACGGCGGTGATCCGCCACGAGGAGATTCCGGGCTACATGCCCCGGATGACGATGGAACTGACGGTGCGGGACACGAACGAGCTGGCGGGGGTGACGGCGGGGGACGTGGTGACCTTCCGTCTCCTGGCGACGGAGGAGGAGCATTGGATCGACACGGTGCGGCGCGCGTATGGGACCCAAGCGGGTGCAGGCCTGGCGGCCGCCGCGACCCCGGTGTCCCCCGAGGCGCGGGCGCGGGTGTTGTCGGCGGGGGAGGTGGTGCCGGACGTGGATCTGCTGGACGAGAACGGGCGTACGCTGCGCTTCTCGGATCTGCGCGGGCAGGTGGTGGCGTTCACGTTCATTTTCACGCGCTGTCCGCTGCCGGATTTCTGCCCGCGGATGAACAAGCACCTGGCGGACGCGCGCCGGTTGCTTCGGGCGGACGGGAACGCGCCGACGAACTGGTTGATGCTCTCGATTTCGTTCGACCCGGCCTTCGACAAGCCGGCGGTCCTGCGTTCCTACGCGAACACCTATCGGCAGGGGGATGCGGGGAACTGGCTGTTCGCGGCGGCCGCGGAGGCGGGATTGAAGGACATTCTGGCGCCGCGGCTGGACTTGAGGATGGCTTGGGAGGGCGGGTCGATTTCCCACAACCTGCGGACGGTGGTCATCGACCGGGAAGGGCGGGTGTTCCGGCAGCTGAACGGGAATGTCTGGTCGGCGGCGGATCTGACCAACGCGGTGCTCAGCGCGTTCGGGACGCGGGGAGGGGCGGGACCGGAGGGGCGGTAGGTGGGCGCGCGGGTCGCGGAGCAGGGCCGTCTCAAGGCAGCAGCAACCCCGCCATGGTGCCGGTCAGGTAGGAGGCCAGCAGACCGCCGACCATCGCGCGCAGACCGAGCGCGGCGAGGTCCGGGCGTCGTTGGGGGGCCAGGGCGCCGATGCCGCCGATCTGGATGGCGATGCTGGCGAAGTTGGCGAAGCCGCAGAGTGCGTAGGTGGCGATGACGAAGCTGCGGGGTTCCATCGTCGGGCGTTGCGCCGTGAGCGAGAGGTAGCCCACGAATTCGTTCAGCACCACCCGTTCGCCCAGCACCGCGCCAACCTTCGCGCAATCGGGCCAGGGGATGCCCATCAACCAGGCGAGCGGCGCGTGCAACCAGCCGACCACCGTCTGGATGCGGATGGGTTTTGGCACGCCGAACGGGCGCTGGAGCCATTCGAACAGGAGATTGGCCAGGGCCACCACCGCCACGAACGCCACCAGCATCGCGAGGACGTTCAGTGCGAGCGTCAACCCGTCCCCTGCCCCGCGGCAGAGGGCATCGATGGAGTTCCGGGACTCGCGTTCGATCTTCAAGGGGGCGCCGGCACGGGTTTCGCTGACTTCCGTTTCGGGCAGCATCACCTTGGCCAGCATCAACGCGGCGGGCGCGCTCATCACCGAGGCCGTGAGCAGGTGGCCCGCCATGTTGGCCTCGCCAGCCCGAACGCCAAGCGCGACGTAGACCGCCCCCACCCCGCCGGCGATCGTCGCCATGCCGCCCACCATCATCGCCAGGAGTTCGCTCCGGGTCAGGCCCGCCAGGTACGGTCGGATCACCAGGGGCGCCTCGGTCTGGCCCATGAAGATGTTGGCCGCGGCCGCCAGGCTCTCGCTGCCGCTGGTTCCCATCAACCGTTGCATGACCCAACCCATCGCCGCCACGACGCGCGGCAGCCAGCCCCAGTGGTAGAGAAGCGACGAGACCGCCGCGACGACGATGATCGTGGAGGACACCCCGATGGCGAGCACGTAGGCGTTGGACGGTCCCAGCTTGTCCGCGAGCAAGGCCCCATCCGCCAGCGGTCCGAACACCATCCGCGCGCCCTCGTTCGCGCAACGCAGCAACTGACCGAAGCCTTCCTGTGCCAGGACGAACACCCAGCGTCCGGCTTCCGTTCGGAGGATCAACAGGGCAAAGCCGAATTGCAGCGCGGTACCCGCCAGAACCGTGCGCCAGGGAAAGAGATCGCGTCGCAGTGACAACACCCAAGCGAGACCGATGAACGTCAGCAGTCCGAGTATCGCCGCGAAGCTGGCCATGGACCTCAGATGTTCAGCCGGATGAATCTCCCCCCAAGACCGGGTGCCAGAGCGAAACCACAATGGCCGACCACGGGGCCTCCCGATGTGCCGCGGACGATGGTGGAGCCGACAGGG
>CAZSOV010000185.1:0-15432 GCA_964608505.1 uncultured Verrucomicrobiota bacterium | reverse complement strand
AGTGATTGGACATGAGGCAGAAGGTCAGGATGCGCACCTCGCAGAACTCCTCGGCCTCGCGGAGGAGCTGGACGAAATGCTCCTTCTCCGGCGCGCCGAAAATAAAGCGGCGATCCACGACGCGGGACACGCAGTGATAGACGGCGGCGGGATGATCGGGTGGCGCGAGCAAACGACCGGTCGGCATGCCCCGGACGCTGCCCATCGGCTCCCCCTCTCGCAATCTAAATATCCCGTAATTTAGACACCAAGACGTTAAAGATAAATAACCCGGAAGAAAGTTTAAACGTTCTCACAAAACACCGGGGTGTTGGCATTTCGTTCCATTACAAAATGCCCGGGTTGTCGTTATCGCGGAGATGGTTGCGGCGCGCTCGTCGCCCGTCGGGGTCCTTCGGGGCCCTTGATTGAGTCCGCTGCGGAACCGTGCGGTGCGGTGGGTGATGGCCGAGTCGCCGGTTTTGCCTGTCCGTTCGCCTGGTTGGATCGCCCCGGGACTCGGCGCGCCGTCGCGCAGACGCCCTGGCGTGGAACCCGTCGCGGGCCCCGATCGTCTTTGTTCGTCGCCCGGTTGCCCGGTTGCCGTGACCGAATTGGGACTTTTCGAATCCGGGGTATCGTGCTGGGGTACTGGACATCATGAGTCCAGTTTCTAGGGAGGCATCCTGTCCCGGTGACGGGGCGGGATGGCGTCGCGGCTTCACCCTCATCGAGTTGCTGGTGGTGATCGCGATCATCGCAATCCTGGCCAGCATGCTCCTGCCGGCGCTGTCGAAGGCCAAGGAACAGGGGCAGCGGACGAAGTGCCTGGGGAACATCAAGCAGTTCCTCCTCGCGACGCACCTCTACACGGGGGACAACGACGAGTACCTGCCGTACACCTCGTGGAGTTCGGGGGCGCTGAACGTGCCGAACTGGCTGTATACGCGGGTGGCAACGAATCGCCCGCAGCACACCGTGGAACGGGGTCAGCTCTGGCCGTACCACAACACGAAGGCGCTGCCGTGGTGTCCGCTGGACCGAACGAACACGGCGTTCTTCAGGCAGCGCGAGATGCCGGTGGGCAGCTACATGATGAACGGCGCGGTGTCGGGATACACGACCGGTCCGAAAAGCGCGTACGACACCTACAAGCTGGACCGGTTCCTTCCCGACCGGATGCTGTATTGGGAGGCGGACGAGAAGCTGCCGACGAACTTCGACAACGCGACGAGCAAACCGGATGAGGGGGTGACGCAGCGGCACAACACGGGCAGCGTGATGGGCATGTTCGACGGGCACACCGAGTTCATGAAGTTTCGCACGTACTATCAGGAGGCCGGGATCGGCGGGTTCCGGGGCGTGCGACCGGGGCGATTCTGGTGCAACCCGGGTTCGGCGACGGGGGAGTAACATGAACTCGACCATGACCACGACCATGATGCGCGGGGGCGGGATCGGGAAGGGGCTGGCGATGGCGATGGGGCTGGCGGTGGGGTTGTCCCTGCTGGCGGGCTGCGGGAAGAAGGAGGGGGCGGACGACCTGAAGCTGCCGGAGACGCCGGCGGCGGCCGCGGCGCAGGTGGAACAGGTCTTCGAGTCGGCGCCGCCGGAGGTGAAGGGGATCGCGGGGGCGGCGTCGGAGGCGGTGCGGGCGGGAGACTTCGAAAAGGCGGTCGTGGCGTTGCGGGGGTTGTCGGAGCAGCCGTCGTCGACCTTGAACCTCCAACAGGGCCTGGCGATCCACGGATACCAGGTGAACCTGGAGGCGCATCTCATCAACGCGGCGGCGGCGGGCGACGAGAAAGCGAAGCGGGCGTACGAGCTGTTGAAGAAAATGAAGCGGAAGTAGGGGCGGCGGGCCGCCGCGATTTTGCAGATCCGTGACAATCGTCCGGCGTCGGGGCTAGATGCTGGCGCGGCATGGCCGAGGCGTGGTCCAGCGGGCAATCGGACGGGAAGGGGCGGTCGCAGCACCGGCGGGCGGTGGTGGCGATGCTCCTGCCGGTGGGCGTGTTGGTGGGGTTGGCGACGCTGGCGTTGGCGCGGGATTGGCAGGCCGCCCGGCGCGACGCGCTCGCGCTCGCCCAGGAATTGGCCGTCGAGTCCGTTCGGGGCCTCGTGGCCATGGTTGATGCGCCGGGCTCCGAGTCGGGTGGGTCGAGGGGTTCGGATCCGGTGGACGAGTTCGAGATCGGAGACTCCAACGAACTCGTGCGACCCCACCCCTATTCATGGCCGCCGATTCCGGTGGAGTTGCGGGTGCCGGGAGTTGGCGAGGGCGAAGGCGGGAGCGAGGTGGCCGGGGCTTGGGCCGCGGGGCAGCGGGCCGGGGCGCTCGGAGACTGGGCCGCGGCGGAGGCGGCCTGGCGCCGGGTGCTGGCAGGCTTGGGAACGTCGCCGGGCGAGGGAGGGGCCATGGGGCGACACCGGGTCCTGGCCCGGTACGAGCATGCGTTGGCACTCGAGCGGTTGGGGCATCGACTGGAGGCGAGGGCGGAGTACGACTTCGTGCTGGCGGAGGTCGGCGGCGGTGGAGCCGGCGTCGGCATGGTGACGGAGGCGGGCCTGCCGGTGGAGCAACTGGCGGCGTTACGGCTGCTGGACCTTGCAGGCGGGGAGTTTGCCGGGCTCCCCTCGCGTTGGCGGGCCGTTCCAGCGCAGGTGCTGGATGGCTTGGCGCGCTCCCGACCTTCTCCGTTCCTGACCCGCGTGTTCGAACACGTGAACGCGTTGGCGGGGAGTCCCCCTGGCTTGGGCGAAGCGTTTCGACGGGTGGAACGGGTTCGGCGTCGGCATGCGGAAGCCGCGGCCAGGTGGAACGTCGGGGGGGCATGGCCGGAGGCGTTCTGGTTGGGCGACGGGTCGCCGGGGAGCGAATGGGTGTTCGTGGCACGACGGGGCGAGGGCGAGACCGAGGCGGGGCGTCGACGGTACGCGATGTTCGGGGAGGCGGAACTTCGGGCTGGGGTGGGAACCGCGATGGGGGCTTTGGATCGGCGCGGGGCCTTCTTCGCCCGGGCGAAGCTCGCGGGGCGCGTGGTCGGCAGCGGGGTGGACGAAGGCGGAGAGGGGAGGGAGTCGGGGGTTCTGGCCGAGACGGCGCGCACGACGGCGGGCGGGGTGGCGGTGGTCGTCGAGGTCGGATTGCGACGGTCCTCCGAGTATTTCGCGGAGCAGCGGCGACGCGTGTGGGTGTTCGGCGGAATGATCGGATTGGCCGCGGCGGCCTCGGTGGTGGCGGCCGGGATGACGGGACGGGCGCTGCGCCGGCAGCATGCGTTGAACCGGGCGAAATCGAATTTCGTATCGAGCGTCTCGCACGAGTTGCGGGCGCCGCTGGGGAGCATCCGACTGCTGGCGGAGGGACTGGAACGGGGCACGGCGGGGGACGAGGCGAAGCGGCGGGAGTATTTCCGGTTAATCGGACAGGAGACCCGTCGCTTGGGGGCGCTGGTGGAGAACGTGCTGGATTTCTCGCGGATCGACCAGGGTCGGAAGCGGTACGAGTTCGAACCGGCAGACCTGCGGGCCATGGTGGAGGGGACCTTGAGGGTGTTCGAGCCGCTGGCGGAGGCGCGCGGAGTCCGGGTGGGGGTCGAGTGGCCCGGAGACGGGACGTCGACGGAGGCGGTGGTGGACGGGCGGGCGTTGCAGCAGGCGTTGTTGAACCTGCTGGACAACGCGCTCAAGCACTCGCCGGCGGGCGCGGTCATCGGGGTGCGACTGGCGTCGGAGGACGCGGGGGCGCGGTACGCGTTGTCGGTGACGGACGACGGGCCGGGCATTCCGGCGGAGGAGCAGCAGCGGGTGTTCGAGCCGTTTTACCGGCGCGGCTCGGAACTGCGGCGGGAGACCCAGGGCGTGGGGATCGGGCTGGCCATCGTGCGGCACGTGGTCGGGGGCCACGGGGGACGCGTGGATCTCGAGAGCGAACCGGGGCGCGGGGCGCGGTTCACGTTGCGAATCCCGGCGGATGCCCGGGGGAAAGGAGAGGACGGACCATGGGACGGCTGTTGATCGTCGAGGACGAGTACGCGATGCGACGGGCGCTGGAGGATGCGCTGGCGGCGGAGGGGCATCGCGTGCTGGTGGCGGAGAGCGGTCCCGTGGGTCTGGAGAAGGCCCTGGCCGAGCGACCGGATCTGGTGTTGCTGGACGTTATGATGCCGGGCCTCGACGGGTTCGCGGTGGCGGGGGAGTTGAGGCGGGTGGGGTTCGAGGCGCCGATCCTGATGCTGACCGCCAAGGGCACGGTGGACGACCGGGTGGCGGGCCTGGATGCGGGCGCGGACGACTATCTCGTGAAGCCGTTCAGCACGGAGGAACTGCTGGCCCGGGTGCGGGCGCTGCTGCGTCGGCGGCGGCGGGAGTCGGGGGCCGTGCTGCGCCTCGAACTGGGGACGGTCCGGGTCGATTTCGCGCGGCAGACGGCGGAGAAGGGCGGGAAGGCGCTGCATCTGACGGCGAAGGAATTCGCGATTCTCCGGTTGCTGGCCGAGGCGGACGGCGGCGCGGTGCCGCGTGAGAGGTTTCTGGACGTGGTATGGGGGTACGGCGCGTTTCCGACGACGCGGACGGTGGACACGCACCTCGCGAGCCTGCGGGCGAAAATCGAGGCGGACCCCGGCGCGCCGTGCTTTCTGCGGACGGTACACGGGGTGGGGTACCGGTTGGTGCGGGACGGAGTCGGGTGAATCTTGCAAATCCATGACAAACGGGCGCGGCCCGCGCGGCAGAATGACTCGCGTATGACAGCACGACACGGATCCACGGCATGGTTTCTGGCGCTCTGGCTGGGTGCCATCTCGGTCACGTGGGCCGCCGCACCGCCGCATGGGGCGGAGGTGGGCGGCGGACCCGAGGAACGGTTCCAGAGCGCGTTGATGCAGGAGGAGGGCCTGCGGAACTACGAGGCGGCCATCCGCGAGTACGAGGGCGTGATCGCCGCGTTGGACGAGCAGCGCCGCCTCGCGGCCTCGGCGGTGTATCGCCTCGGCGAGTGCTTCCGGAAGCTGGGCCGGACGAACGAGGCGGTGGCGCAGTACGAGCGGTTGCTGGCCGAGTTCGCGGGCGAGGAATCCCTGGCGCGTTTGAGCCGGCAGAACCTGGCCGGGCTGGGCTGGAGACAAGGCGCGGGCACCGCGGCGGGGCCGGGGTCCGGCAAGGAGAACCGGTCGGCGTGGGCGGACGAGGGAACGATGTTGTCCCGGGACGCGCTCGGGGCCGCGTTGCGGGCGGTGGATGCGCGCAAGGGAGACCCCGAGGCGCAGGCCCGCGTCGTGCTGGGGTTTTTCCCGGACGAGGGACTGCGACGGATGCTGCTGCATCTGTCGCGGCTGCGCCGGCAGCGGGAGGATTTGCCGTCCGGGTCAACGAATGCACCTGCCCAGTTCGTCGTCGCCTGGAGTCCCGACGTGGTGGGTCGGGACGTGGTCTTTGCCGGAGGCGGCGGGGATCCCAAGTGGGATCGGGAGAGAGCCGAGGAGGAATGGCGAAAGCAACTGGCATTGCTCCAGGACCGGGTGGATTTCCTGATCGGCATCCAACGCACCCGCTGGGCAGTCCTTGGCGGGGGCGTTTCTTCGCCGGGGGTGGGCGTGGCGGACCCGTCCGGATTGCTGGCACGACAGATCGAGGCCGTGCGGCAAGCGGCGACCATGGGAGCCGCGGTGAAGGCGGCGCGGGAATTCTTCGGTGCGACCGCAAGTGGATTGGATCAACTGTGGAAGCAGCTGGGTGCCCAGGAGCAGACGCTCCTCCAGCGGAAGGCGATGTTCAGCGACGAGCATCCGGAGACGCGCTCGGCGCAGGAGTCGAAGCAGCTGCTCGAGCGGCGATTGGAGCAAGAGTTGGCGGACGTGCTGAGTGCCCAGGAGGCCCGCCTGAAGATCCTGCAATCGGAATCGCCCGGCACCGGAGCGCCCTCGGGAGCAGGCGGGGGTAACCTTGGAGCGGGCGGGCCGGGCGCGGGAGAGCGCGCCCCCACGAGCGAGGAGGCGGAGGAGATCCGGAAGATCGAGGCGCTGGTGGCGAACAGCCCGGATCTCGTGAACGCGCTCGACGGCACGGGGAGCGCCCCGCTGCATAAGGCGGCGGGCAAGGGGCAGTTGGTCGTGGCGCGTTATCTCCTCGACCACGGCGCGCGGACCCAAACCGCATCCAGGGACGGGTATTTGCCGCTGCACTCGGCGGTGATGGCGGGGCACAAGGCGATGGTCGAACTGCTGCTGGACCGCGGCGCGGAGGTGAACGCGCGGGCCTCCTCGAATCCGAATGTGACGGCGCTGCATCTCGCGGCGCAGCGAGGTTTTGTGGCGATCGGCGAACTCCTGGTCGCGCGCGGGGCCGACGTGCAGCGCATCGCCCCGCCGAGCCAGCAGTCCGGGTACGACGGCACCCCGTTGTACGTCGCGGTGATGGCGCGGCGGGCCGAGTTCGCCCGGTTGCTGCTGGACAAGGGGGCGGATCCCAACCGGTGCGGCGAGGGGAAGAACCCGCCGTTGTCGGTCGCGGCGACGGAGGAAATGGTGGCCCTGCTGTTGGAGCATCGAGCGGATCCCAACGCGGACGGGGGTTTGCGTCTGGTCAACGCGGCGGCCCAGAACGAGGCGGGGGTCGTGCGTCGCCTGTTGGATGCCGGCGCGCGGTTGGATGCCGAGCCCGCGATGGCAAAGCCGCCCCGCACCGCGTTGTATGCGGCCGTGGCGGGGGGACACCGGTCGTTGGCGGAGGAGTTGGTGAAGCGTGGCGCCGATCTCAACCGGATTTCCCGCGGCGTCGGTGGTTCGCCCTTTCATCGCCTCGTAACCGAACGGGATCTCGCATGGCTGCGCTGGGCCTTGGAGCGGGGCGGGGACCCGAACCGGCGCGATGCGCAACGCCAGACGCCGCTGGAGCTGACAGGCTTCCACCGGTCGCCGGTGCTTGGCCCGGAGTCCGCGGGGGCGGAGGGCGGGGGGAGCGACACGATCCCGGGTGCGGTGGCGCCCGTCCCGATGCCCGCCATCCATCCGCTGGCACTCGGGCGGGCCGGGGGCGGCGTGCCCGAGGTCAACTCGAGGCTGGGAAGCGAGAAGGCCGACAACGAACCGGTGATGGTTCCCACGCTGCCCTGGCGGCGCGCGGAACTGCTGCTGCGCGCCGGCGCCCGGGCGGATGAACCCATGGTTTACGCGGGTGCTTCCGCGCTGCACATCGTGGCCCTGCAGGGCGGAACGAACGAACTGGCCTGGCTTCTGCCGGGACGCCCGAACCTGGAAGTCCGGGCCGAAGGCGGCATCACGCCGTTGATCCTGGCGGCGGCCAAGGTCCGGATGGAAATGGTCGAGGCCCTGATTCGGGCCGGGGCGGACGTGAACGCCACGAACGAGCAGGGGAACACGGCGCTGCATTATGCCGCGATCCTGGTTCAACCCCGGCTCGCGGAACGCCTGCTCGCGGCCAAGGCCGATCCGGCCCTCGTCGACATCCATGGACGCACGGCGGCCCGGCTGGCCGAGGAAGGGTTGCGAGCTGCCGGGGTTGGTTCCTTCGGCCTGCCGAACCTCGCGCCGCCGACTTCCAACTACGCCTTCGCCGGCCTCCCGCCGGGCCCGAGGTCCCAGATTGCGCCCGACCTCGCGGCGATCCGTCGGTTGCTGCCGGCGAGCCCGGGGCCGGCTTCGGCTTCGGCGTCGACGCCGACGCCGCGGCGCGCGCGCCCCGTGTTGCGGGCGGGCAAGGTCATCGTGTTCGGCGCCATGCAGGCCGTGGTGACGCTGGAGGCGAACAAGGCGACCACGCTGACGGAGGCGCTGGTGCCGCTGCCCAAATCGCCGACGGCCAACCTGCGGAAGGTGAAGCTCCATCGCGCGCCCGAGGTCGAGGGGCAGGAGGGCACGGTGGAGACCCTGGACGTGGAGGCGTTGCTGCGGAGCCCGAATCGGGAGCAGGACCCCGTGCTCCAGGTCGGGGATCGGATCGAGGTGACGGAACGGGTATTGTGAGCGGGGGTCGGGGTCATCGGCCCGGGTCGCGTCCGGTGCTCCCGGGGGCGGGGAGTTCGAGGGTGAAACAGGCGCCGTTCCATTCGCTCACGCTGGCCTGGACCGTGCCGCCGTGGGCCTGGACGATGTTGCCGACGATCATGAGACCGAGTCCGGTACCCTCCTTCTTGACGGGGATCGGCGGGGGGCGGTCGGGGTCCAGGGGGCCGGTGGGGATGACGTTGCCCAGACCGGGCCCGCTGTCGGCGACGCCGACGCGGACGAGACCGTTTTCGGGCGGCGTCACCTCGACCTGGACGCGACCGCCGGGGGGCGTGAGGCGGAGGGAATTGTCGAGCAGGTTGGCGACGGCCTGTTCGAGCAGTCGCGGCGATCCGCGGAGGGCCACGGGATGGTCGGGGAGTTGGACTTCGAGGAGGAGTTGACGCTCCTCGAACGCGGGGCGGAGTGCCTCGGTGAGGTGGCGGACGAGGTGCGAGATGTCGATTTCCTCGAAGATTTCGGATGGCACGTCGCGGGCGAGGCGGGCGAGGAGGAGGAGTTGTTCGACGGTATGACTCAGGCGATGGGCTTCGTCCAGGAGTCGTCCGATGGTCTCGACGTATTCGTCGGGGCTGCGGGCCTGCTGGAGGCAGACCTCGGCGGAGGCGCGCATTGCGGCCAGCGGATTGCGGAGCTGATGGGCGGCATCGAGGCTGAAGCGGTCGACGCGTTCGAGCAGGCGGTGGTAGTTGTCGAAGGCGCGGTTGAGGGTGCTGGCGAGGTGGCCGAGTTCGTCGGTGGCGACGGGGGTTTCGATGCGCTGGTCGAGGCGCCCGGCGCCGATGCGGTCGGCGGCAACGAGCATGGCCTGCAGGGGGCGCAGGATGCGTCCGGTGACGAGCCAGGCACCGCCGAGGGCGATGGGGAGGGCGCCGAGCATGGCGCCGTAAATGATCAAGAGTTCCTCCCGGTCGTGCTCGCGTTCGTCGGGGTGTTGTTCGAGTTGTTCCTGGATGAAGAGGTATAAACCGAGGCCCATCACGATGTAGATGGCGGCGGTGTGGGCCGCGAGCCAGAACAGGAAGCGCAGGCGGAGCGGGACCTTCATCGGGCTTCGGCGATGACGAAGCCGACGCCGCGTACGGTGCGGAGCAGCGGGGGAACGCCCTTGGGATCCAGCTTCCCGCGAAGGCGTGACACGTGCACGTCGATCACGTTGTCCATCGAGACGTTCCAGTTCCGCAGGTGCCAGATCTCCCGCGCCAGGAACTCGCGGGTGACGACGCCGCCCTGCGCCAGGATCAGCTGGGTCAGGATGTCGAACTCGTAGGGGGTCAGGTCCAGGGGGCGACCGCCGCGGACGGCCCGCCGGGCGACCGGGTCGAGTTCAAGATCGGCGACGCGCAGGGCGGGCGGGGGTTGGTTGCGTCGGCGGCGCAGGAGGATGCGGACGCGCGCCAGCAATTCGGCGAACGCGTAGGGTTTGACCAGGTAATCCTCGGCGCCGCCATCGAGACCGCGCAGTCGTGCATCCAATTCCCCCCGGGCGGTGGTGATCAGGGTCGGCGGCGCGTCGGGACGGCCCTGGTATTCCGCCAGGAAATCGAATCCATCGCCGTCGGGAAGCCCGAGATCCAGCAGCACGAGGTCGAGTCCGCCCTGCGCGAACCGTTCCCGGGCCGCGGCCAGGGAGAGGGCCGGGACGGCCTCGAACCCGTGCTCCCGGAAGCCCTGGGCGAGACTGCGCGAGAGGTTCCGGTCGTCTTCGACGATAAGGATGCTGGACACGCTGGGATCGGACGTTGGGCGGCACGCGGGGCGCCGCAACTTACGAATTCTTAAGCAGCGGAATCCGAACGTTTGGCGCTTACCCTAATCTGAAGCGGAGACTATGAGAGGGTCCGAAACAAGCAAGGAACGCGGGTCGCCCGGAGTGCCGGCATGGCGAGGGTTTGCGGTGCGCTTCCGGTGCCCGCCGTGGATTGGGGCCGCGTTGGCGATGCTGTTCGGCACGATGGCACCGGGTGCGAGCGGCGAGGAGCCGGTCCGGGCGGTCGTGCGCGACTATCCCGCGACGGCGGCGATCCGGTTCTCGGCCACCTCGACGTTACATGATTTCGGCGGGCAAGTGCCGGCGCAGGCGTTCGTCCTGACCATCTCGAACGGGATCTGGTCGGCGGCGGCGAAGGTGCCGTCCGGGCAGATGGAGACCGAGAACGCGAAGCGTGACCGCAAGATGCGCGAGATGATGGAGGCCGGGGCGCATCCCTGGATCGGCGGGCGCGTCAGCGGGGCGGCGGTGCCGGGGGCGGCGGCGCCGGGAAAGGCCACGCTTGCGCTGCGGATTCGGGACAAGGAAGTCGAACTGCCGGTCGCGGTCGACGGCTGGGAAGAGACCGCGACGACGATCCGATTCCATGCCGCCTGGGAGCTGTCCCTCAAGGCCTACGGACTCCAGCCGCCCTCCGTGATCGGGGTGATCCGGGTGGGGGACCGGGTCTGGCTGGAGGCCGACGTCACCGCGAACAAGACCCCGACGAAGACCGAAACCAAGTCGGCGGACGCCCAGCCGGCCCGTTCCGCGACGCAACCGATTCCCTGACTCGATGAACGACGTATACATACATCAATTGGAGACCCTGGTTCCGGCGCATTCGGCCGACCAGGATCAGATCGCCCGGCGCCTGGGCGAATGGGCGGACGACGCCGTCACGGCCCGGATGATTCGACACGTGTTCCACCGGAGCGGCATCGAACGCCGTCACAGCGTGGTGCCGGATTTCACGGGAGCGGGCGAGGCGCAGCTGTTCCGGCGGAGCGGGAGCGGTCAGTTGGTCCCGCCATCGACGCACGAGCGGATGCAGGTGTTCCGGCGGCACGCCGGGCCGATGGCGGTGGAGCTGGCCGGTCGCCTGATCGACGGGCGGTCGGGATTCGGGCCGCAGGACGTGACTCACGTGATCACGGTCTCGTGCACGGGGTTCGAGAATCCGGGGCCGGATTGGAGCATCGTGACGGAGTTGGGGCTGCCGGCGAGCGTGGAACGGTACAATCTGGGTTTCATGGGATGTTACGCGGCGATGCCGGCGCTGCGGATGGCGCGGCAGTTCTGCCTCGCCCGACCCGAGGCCGTCGTGCTGGTGGTGTGCCTCGAGTTGTGCTCGCTGCACATGCAGATGAACTCCACGCCCGACGCCATCCTGGGGAACGCGCTGTTCTCGGACGGTGCGGCGGCGGCGCTGGTGAGCGCGCGCCCCGCGGCGGAGGACGTGCCGACGCTCGCGTTGAACGGGTTCAGTTCGGACATGGCGCCCGAGGGCCGGCGGGAGATGGCGTGGGAAATCGGGAACCTGGGCTTCCACCTGATGCTTTCCAGCTACGTGCCGGACGTCATCGGGGCGAACGTGGACCGCATCGTGGAACGGTTGCTGGAACCCCACGGATTGGAGTCGTCGGACATCGACCTCTGGGCGGTGCATCCGGGCGGGAAGGCCATCCTGGACCGGGTGGGGCGTTCGCTCGAACTCGATCCGCGGCAGATCGCGGATTCGCGGGCGGTGCTGCGCGACTTCGGGAACATGAGCAGCGCGACCGTGCTGTTCGTGCTTCAACGGATGTTGCGGGAACCGGAAGGCCCGCGTCGCAGCATCGCGGCGATGGCGTTCGGTCCCGGGCTGACCATCGAGAGCGCCCTGCTCGAACTCGTGCCGGCGCGGCGCGGCGCGGTGGAGGCACACGACGTCCGCGCCGAACTCGTGGCGTGAAGCGCGCCGGTGCCCCGGCGACGGCGTCGGGCCGGCGCACGCGCCCAACCTCCGAAACCCCCTGCCAGGCACGTTCATGCCGCAATCAATGAAGAATGGGAACGGTCCGGGTCCGCTGGACGCGGACGTGGTGATCGCCGGCGGCGGGCCGGTGGGGCTCCTGCTGGCCAACCTGCTGGGGGCGCGAGGCATCCCGACGCTGGTCTGCGACCGGCGCACGAGTCCGCTTGTCGGTTCGATGGCCATCGGGGTGACGCCGCCGTCCCTCGAGATCCTCCGGCCCCTGGGTTTGGACACCGTGCTGCGGGACGCGGGCGTGCCGGTGCGCTACGCGGAGGTGCACGAGTGTCGGCGCTGCCTGGGTCGACTGGACTTCGCAGGCATCGCGTCCCCCTACCCGTACTTCCTGTCGGTGCCGCAGGAACGCACGGTGGAGGTCCTGCGGGGGAACCTGCGGCATTTCCCGACGGTGCAGGTGCGGGACGGGATGGAGTTCACGGGTTTGGTTCAGGAGGGGAACGTGGTGCGGAGTCGATGGCGCGACGTGGCGGGCGGGCTGGGGTTCGAGGCTCGCTCGGCCTTCGTGGCGGGGTGCGACGGGCATCGGAGCGTGGTGCGGGAGGCCGCGGGCCTGGGCGTGCGCGAACGCATCTACCCGCAGCGGTTCATCATGGGCGATTTCCTGGACCACAGCGGGCTGGGGGACGAGGCGCGTCTGTTTTTCGCGCCGGAAGCATCGGTGGAATCGTTCCCGCTTCCCGGGGGATGGCGGCGCTGGATCCTGCTGTTGGAGGAGCCCGAGCCGAAGGAGCCGGTGGGATATCTGATCGCCGGCGTGCGGCGGCTCACGGGCCACGACCTGGAGCATCTTCCGTTGCGGTTCGTCAGCGCCTTCGGGGCGAGACGGATGGTGGTGAACCGCTACCATGCGGGGCGGGTGTTCGTCGCGGGCGACGCGGCGCACGTGATGAGTTCCATCGGCGGCCAGGGCATGAACACCGGGTTCGCGGATGTCGAGATGCTGGCGGAGATCCTGCCGCGGATGCAACGGGAGCCGGGCAGCCTGCCGGGGTTGGCGGGTGCCTACGACCGTGTGCGGCGCCGGGCCTTCGAGGTGGCGGCGACACGGGCCGAGCGGGGGATGTGGCTCGGGACGCTCCGGGGCCGCTGCGGATCGTTCCTGAGATCGCGGGTGATCCGGCATGTTCTCTTCAGCCCGTTGCTGCGCTCGCGCCTGGCACCCCATTTTGCCATGCTGACCGTCCCATTTTGCACCCTGAGCCGCGTGCCCCGGCCGTGGCTTTCACCCGCCTGATCTCATTGCTGCCATGCCACTGACGCTTCCCATCCGTTCGTCGATCCAAACCCCGGACGGCAAACGACGCTACAACGAGGGTCTGTTCACGCGGGTCGCCACCGAGTACGACCTGGCCACGCGGGCGATGTCGCTCGGCCGGGACCAGGCCTGGAAACGGCGCCTGGTCGGGCTCCTGCCGGACCGGACGGCGCCGGTCTGCGTGGATCTGGCGTGCGGGACGGGGGATCTCACGGCGGAGCTGGCCCGGCGGTATCCGGACGGGCAGGTGGTCGGTGTGGATCTGACGCCGGCCATGATCGAGGTGGCACGCGCGCGCTGTCCGCAGCCGGGCGTGCGGTTCGTGTGCGGGGACATGTGCCGGACGGGGCTGGCGGACGGCAGCGTGGACATCGTCACGGGGAGCTATGCGCTGCGGAACGCGCCGGTCCTGGAGGACGCGTTGCGCGAGGTGCGGCGGGTGCTGCGGCCCGGGGGATGGGCGGCCTTCCTGGACTTCGCGAAGCCGCCGGCGCGCTGGCGGCAGTCGCTGCAATTCCCGTTGCTGAAGGCATGGGGCGGTTTCTGGGGACTGGTGATCCACGGCGGGCCCGAGCACGCGTACATCGCGGAGAGCCTGCGCCAGTTTCCGGACCGGGTCGCGCTGCGACGGATGTTCGAGCGACATGGCTTCCGGTTGGCAGCGGCGCGGAATTGCTTCGGTGGGATGCTCGAGATCCTGGCGTTGATCCGCGAATGACGGCCCCGTCGCTGCCGTCGTCCCGTCGTCCGCGGCGGTGGCTCGCCCTGGCGATGCTCTGCCTGGCGGTGTGCATCATCGTGATGGACGGGACGATCGTGAACATCACGCTGCCGACGCTGCTCCGGGAGTTGGGCGGGGGCGCGACGACGCGGCAGTTGCAGTGGATCGTCGATGCCTACGTGCTGGTGTTCGCGGGGCTGCTGATGGCGGCCGGGAGCCTGGGCGACCGGTTCGGGCGGCGGCGCATCCTGATGGTCGGACTGGCCTTGTTCGCCGCCTGTTCCTTCGGTGCGGGACGGGCTCCGGATGCGCCCACCCTCATTCAATGGCGGGCCCTGATGGGCATCGGGGCGGCGCTGATCTTCCCGGCGACCCTGGCCCTGATCGTGAATCTCTTCCCCGATCCGCGGGAACGAGACCGGGCCATCGGCGCGTGGGCGGCCATGAGCGGAGTGGGGGTGGCGGTGGGGCCGGTGGCGGGCGGGTTCATTCTCGAGCACGCCTCCTGGGGATGGGTCTTCCTGATCAACGTCCCGTTGTGTCTCGGGGTGGGTGCGGGGGTGGCGATCGGCGTGCCGGAGTTCCGCGATCCGGCGCCGCGTCCGGTGGATTGGCCGGGCACCGGATTGTCGTTGCTCGGGATCGGGGGACTGACCTACGCGATCATCGAGGCGCCGTTGGCGGGGTGGCTGGGCTGGCGCACCCTCGGGGTGGCAGGAGGATCGATCCTGGTGATGGTTGGGTTCCTGAGGTGGGAATCGCGCTGCCGGAATCCGATGGTCGATCTCGCCCTCTTCCGGCGGCGCACGTTCGGGGGCGGAAGCTGCGGGATCGCGACGGCGTTCTTCGGGCTGTTCGGCCTGGTGTTCCTGGTGACGCAGTACTTCCAGTTGGTCCGGGGCTACGGGGCGCTGGAGTCGGGTTTGCGCACGATGCCGTTCGCGCTGTTCACGGGGATCACCGCGCCCCTCGCGCCGTTCCTGGCCCGGCGCTACGGGAGCCGGTGGGTGATCGCGACCGGTCTCGCGTTGATGGGGTTGTCGTGCGCGCTGATCGCGGGCGACGACGGGACGACGCGCTACGCGGTGATCGTGGCGCAGATGTTGCCGCTGGGCATGGGGCTCGGCCTGGTCAACGCGACCGGCACCGACACCATCATGGCCGGGCTGCCCCGGGAACAGGCGGGCATCGGATCGGCCGTGAACGACACGGCCCGCGAACTGGGAGGCACCCTGGGGGTGGCCGCGATGGGGAGTCTGTTTTCATCGGTCTACGCGGGACTGCTGGAACTGCACCTCGCGGAGACGCCATTGCCCGAGGGCATCCTGGAGTTGTGCCTGGGCACCGTGGCCGCGGCCGAGGAAGTCGCGCGGCAGACCGGGGCGCTGGCCGGGGAACAGGCGGGCCGGGTCATCCGCGAGGCGGCGGTCGACGCGTTCCTGGCGGGGTTCCAGGTCGCCTGCCAGTTCGGGGCCGCCATTCTCCTGGCCGGGGCGATCCTTTGTGCGCGGATGTTGCCGGGGCTTCCGGGGAGGCAACCACGGGTCGCGGACCGCGGGGCGGAGGCGTGAATCGCGGAGGGGAAACGCAGGGCGATTGATTAATTTGATTGGGGCCCGCGACCGGCTCCCCGCCATAGCGTCCGCGCGACGGCGGGCCGGG
>CAZSOV010000184.1:0-15452 GCA_964608505.1 uncultured Verrucomicrobiota bacterium | reverse complement strand
GAATCCCCAGCTTCGCCAACCGCTTGCCCGCCACCGCCTCCCCGTACCCGCTCCAACGGTAGTCCTTGGGATCCTGCACGATCCCTGCCCGCACCGGGTTCAAATCGATGTACGCCGCCATGGTGACCAGCGCCTGGCCCGCCCCCTCCACCAGCACGCTCTTGAAGCGCTCCTCCCACAGCGTGCCCTTGCGCCCGGACCGGACATTGTACCAGGCGGAGAAGCGCTGCTTGAGCATCTTCATGAAGGCGCTCACGTCCCACATCCGGGCGTGGAACGACGCAAGATACCCCGCCTCTCCCGCCGCATCGTTCGCCTCGCGGTAGGCTTGGCACCGCTGGCGCACGGTCCCCACATTCTGGTGCCCGGACAGTTGATCCAGCTTGGCACAAACCTGCTCGGTCGACGGTCGCCGCTCGGGCGGGGGCGGGGCCGGGACCTCCAGGAGGATATGGAAGTGATTGGACATGAGGCAGAACGTAAGGACACGCACCTCGCAGAACGCCTCGCATTCACGGAGCAGCGCCACGAAGTGCTCCTTCTCGGCGGGTTGGAAGATGAAACGGCGATCCACGACGCGGGAAAGGCAGTGGTACCACCCGACCGGAGCCTCCGGCGGAAACTTCAGGCGCGCTTGCACGCCGAATCCTGATGCACCACCACCAGTCTTCAACAGAAAAAAGACTGTCCGATATATGTATACAAACAGACTGTCCTACTAGATCGCGAGGACCGCTGGAGGTGCTGCCCCGAAAAGACCGTTCCGAACTGCGCGCGTGACCTCGGGTCGGAGGCAGGTATCATGGACTCATGACAACCGCGTTGAGTCGACGAGAGGTGCTGGACTTGTACTTTCTCGAAGCACGGTGCCGATTGATCGACGTCGCCGCGTTTCTGGATCGGGTGGAGCGCGCCCCGGGGGGAGCGGAGGGACTTGATTTCCGGTGGGAAGGTCTGCGACAGGCTTTGCGACACCTGGCCGAGGTGGAACCGGGACGGGCGGAGCGGGTGCTCCGAACGTTGAGCGATCCAACCTTGGAACCAATTCCGAAGGCTCCCGGCAAAGGGGCGGTTGGTGCCTGGTCGGGTCAGGGTTGAACCGCGCCGAACGGGCCACGGCCACCGAGGAAGCACGACGCATTTGCCATGCCGGTCTTCTATGAATGCCAACGATGCACGGCCTGCTGCCGCTGGCCGGGCGACGTGCGACTCGGGGCGACGGAGGTGGATCGGTTGGCGGGCTTTCTCGGATTGGAGGTGGGGGAGTTTACCGAACGCTTTACGCGGTTGAGATCGGATCGACGCGGGTTGGCGCTGCTGGATCAGGGGGATGGGTCATGCGTGTTTTTGGAGGGCGAAGATTGCCGGGTTCAACCGGTGAAGCCGCAGCAGTGTCGGGACTTCCCGAATCGATGGCGGTTTCCAGGGTTCGAGGAGCGGTGTCGGGCGGTCGCCAGGGAGTTGCCAGCCACGGAATATGAGGAGCGGGTGCGGGTGGCGACGGGGCAGGCGCCGCTGGGTTGGGGAGGGGGAGGTCGGGTTGGGGGGAGTGAAGATTCAAGTTGACAGGAAAGTGGGAGCGTGGGTTGTGGCGGCTTTTGCCTTGCGGAAGCGCTTCGTTTTCTGATACTTCAATCAACGCATGGCAGCCATCGGACGGTTTCAGCGCGGCGAGGAGGTTTTTTACGCCAAGGTGGTGGACGGCGAGCTATTCAAGTTGAAGGGGGATGTCTTCGGTTCGCCGTCCTTCGAGAAGAAGGCCATGCCGGCAAAGGGCTTGAAGCTTTTGACGCCGGTGGCGCCGTCGAAGGTGATCGCGGTGGGCTTGAATTACTCGGATCACGCCCGGGAATCCGGACTGGAGCTTCCGAAGGAGCCGCTGTTCTGGCTGAAGGCGCCTACCTCGCTGATTCCGGACGGGACGAAGATCGAGATTCCGTTCGCGACGCACCGGGTGGATTACGAGGCCGAACTGGCGATCGTCATCGGAAGGCGGGTGCGGAACGTGACCCCGGCGGCGGCGGCGCGGTACATTTTCGGATACACCGCGGCGCAGGATGTGAGTGACCGGACGATCCAGAATTCGGAGAGCCAATGGGCGCGGGCCAAATCCTTCGACACGTTCACGCCGTTGGGGCCGTACATCGAGACGAAGATCGACCCGCATGATCTTTCGATCCAATTGTTCCAGAACGGGCAATTGCGCCAGAATTCGAACACCAGTCAGCTGATCTTTAACTGTTTCGACCTGGTGAGCTTCATTTCGACGAACATGACGTTGCTGCCCGGGGACGTGATCCTGACGGGTACGCCGAGCGGAGTGGGGCCGATCCAGAGCGGGGATCGAGTGGAGGTTCGCATCCAGAACCTCGCTCCGCTGGTCAACCACGTGAAGTAGACCGGGGAGGGCTGCCGCGCTGGACGCGGAGGGCCCGCTCGCCCGCCCGCCCGCCGGGCGAAACGAAACGAAGGGCGCCGGGCGCGGGCCTGGCGGTGATTTTTCCACCTGATTCATCCAAGACCATCCCATGCGCTGGACCCAGATTCTGATACCGACCCTGAAGGAAGCCCCGGCCGACGCCGAGATTGCCTCCCACCAACTGCTTTTGCGGGCCGGCCTGTGCCGGAAGCTGACGGGCGGGCTGTACACGTTTTGTCCCCTGGGGTTGAGGGTGCTGCGGAAGGTGGAGCAGATCGTGCGGGAGGAGATGAACCGGGCGGGGGCGCAGGAGGTGTTGATGCCGGCGTTGCAGCCTCCGGAGATCTGGCAGCGTTCCGGGCGGTACGAGACCGCGCGCGACGTGCTGTACAAGGCGAAGGACCGCTCGAACAAGGAATGGGTTCTGAGCCCGACGGCCGAGGAGGTGATCACCACGCTGGCGGCGAGCGAACTGAACTCCTACCGGCAGATGCCGATGAATTTCTATCAAATCAGCGTGAAGTTCCGGGACGAGATTCGCCCCCGGTTCGGGCTGATGCGCGCGAAGGAATTCATCATGAAGGACGCCTATTCGTTCGACGTATCGGACGAGGCGGCGATGGCGAGTTACCGGCGGATGTACGACGCGTATACGCGGATCTTCGCGCGGTGCGGGTTGCAGGCCTTTCCGGTCGAGGCGGACACGGGGGTGATCGGGGGGAACTACTCCCACGAATTCATGGTTCCGGCGGAGACGGGCGAAAACGAGGTGGTCTACTGCGAGTCGGGTCAGTACGCGGCGAACATCGAGAAGGCGACGAGTCGGGGGCCGGCGGAAGCGACGCCGACGGCGGGGACGGGGGAGGCTCCGGAGAAGTTTGCCACGCCGGGGGTGGTGACCATCGAGGCGTTGTCGGCGGCTCCGTACGGGGTGCTGGCGCGGGCGCAGGTCAAGACGCTGGTGTTCATCGCGGATAGTCGTCCGGTCATCGTGTTGGTCCGGGGGGACGACCAGGCGAACGAGGCGAAGCTGGGGGGCAAGCTGGGCGCGGTGCAGTTCCGGTCGGCCACGGCGGAGGAGGTCCGGGACGCGATGGGCGCGCTTCCGGGGAGTCTGGGGGCGGTGACGGCGACGCGGAAGAAGCCGGAGATCCAGGTTTACGCGGACGAAGCGTTGCGGGGTGCGAAGGGGATGACGACGGGTGCGAACGAGGACGGATTCCATCTGCGCCACGTGGACGTGGAGCGGGACATCCGGGTGGACACCTGGGCGGATCTGCGGACGGTGAAGGCGGGGGAGATCTGTACGGCCAGCGGGCAACCGTTGAAGATCCGGAGGGCCATCGAGGTCGGACACGTCTTCAAGTTGGGCACGAAATACAGCGAGAAGCTGGATTCGACATTCCTGGACGCGGACGGGCAGCGGAAGCCGACGGTGATGGGATGTTACGGCATCGGCGTCACGCGCACGCTGCAGGCGGTGATCGAGCAATGCCATGACAAGGACGGCATCCTCTGGCCGATGAGCGTCGCGCCGTTCCAGGTCCTGCTCACTCCGCTGGGTGGGCCGGGAACCCCGACAGCGGACCTGGCGAATCAGCTTCACGAGGAGTTGACGGCGTCCGGCATCGAGGTGCTGCTGGACGATCGGGACGAGCGTCCGGGGTTCAAGTTCAAGGATGCGGACCTGATCGGAATTCCGTTGCGGGTGAGCATCGGCGAGAAGTCGCTGGCGAAGGGTGAAGTCGAGTTGAAGCCGCGCGGCGGCGCGATCCAGGCGACGAAGAAGGAGGAGGCTGCGGCGCGCATCCTGGATTTCGTGAGGGAATCGCTCGCGAAGCTGGGATCGTCCCGGGGTTGACCCCGTGACGCGTGGACGAAGGCCACGCGCCACGCCGTCGTCGCCGGATGGCGTCCGCCCATGGAACTACCGTCGCTCTCGGTCGTCGTGCCGAACTTCAATCACGGGAAGTTCCTGCCGGCGTGTCTGGATGCGCTGCTGGCGCAGTCGGCGGCGGCACGGGAAATCGTGGTGATCGACGACGGGTCGACGGACGACAGCCTGGCGGTGCTGCAGGCCTACGCGGGCCGGCACCCGGCGGTGCGGGTGCATCGGAACGAGGTCAATCGGGGGGTGGTGGCGACGATGAACCGGGGGGTGGAACTGGCGACGGGCGAGTACCTGCATTTCGCGGCCGCGGACGACGAGGTCCTGCCGGGGTTGTTCGAGAAGTCGCTGGGATTGCTGGCGCGCCATCCGCGGGCGGCGTTGAGTTGCACGGTGAGCCGATGGCGGGACGTGACGAACGGGTTGACGTGGCTCATGGGGGCGGGGTTGGCGGAGGGCCCGTCGTATCTGGGGCCGGAGGTCCTGGTGGAGCGGGAACGGCAGGGGCGCCTGATGATCGTGAGCCACAGCGCGCTGTTGCGGGCCGACGTGGTGCGGGAGTTCGGGGGGTTCCGCCCGGACCTGCGCTGGCACTGCGACTGGTTTCTGACGTATGCGGGGGCCTTCCGGCACGGTTTGTGTCACGTGCCGGAGGTGTTGTCGGCGGTCAACCTGCACGGAACGTCGTACTACGGCTCGGGACATCGTCGGGCGGAGCACGCGGCGGTGATGGATCGTCTGCTGGCATTGCTGCACGAGGAGGCGTTCCGGGACGTCGGGGAGCGGGTGCGGGAAAGCGGGGCGCTGGCGCTCCACGCGCTGCCGATGCTGCGGGCCATGTGGCGGACCCCGGCCTACCGGGACTTTTTGACGGCCCGGTTCGCGCGGAAATGCGCGTGGCGGGGGGCCCAGTTGGTCGCGCGCCGGTATTTTCCGGGGTGGCTGGCGCGGTGGTGCGTGCGGGTGTTTCTGGGGCAGCGATGAGCCCTCTCCGTCTGTGCTGTTGACATCGGGGCGGCGGTGAAAAAGCGTCGGCGGCGATGAACCCTTCGCAAGAAGCACAATCGAGTCCCATTCCAACTTCAGTTCCAGTTCCGTCCCGCCGCGAATTTATCAAGTCCACCGCCGCGGCGGCGGGCGTGTCGGCGCTGGCGGGCGTGACGCTGCCGCACGTGCATGCGGCCGAGGACGGCACGGTGAGCGTGGCGTTGATCGGCTGCGGCGGGCGGGGCAGCGGCGCGGCGGTCAATGCGTTGTCGACGCAGAAGGGCCCGGTGCGGCTGGTGGCGATGGCGGACGTGTTCCAGGACAAACTGGACGGCAGTTACAAGGCATTGAAGCGGAGCGACGTGGCGAGCAAGGTGGAGGTGCCGGACGACAAGAAGTTCATCGGTTTCGACGGGTACAAGAACGCGATGGACTGCCTGAAGCCGGGCGACGTGGCGATCTTCACGACGCCCCTGGCCTTTCGCTGGGTGCATTTCCAGTACGCGATCCAGAAGGGTCTGAACGTGTTCATGGAGAAGCCGGTGACCTCCGACGGCCCGACCTCGCGGCGGATGTTGAAGCTGGCGGAGGAGGCGTCGGCGCGGAACCTGAAGGTGGGCGTGGGCCTGATGTCGCGGCACAGCCGGGCGTTGCAGGAGTTGCAGAAGCGGATCCAGGACGGCGAGATCGGGGACCTCGTGCTGCTGCGCGGGTACCGGATGCACGGCCCGGTCGGATCGGCGTTCACCACCAAGTGGAACGGCAAGGGCAGCGAGCTGATGTACCAGATCCGGAATTTCCACAGCTTCCTGTGGGCGAGCGGCGGCTGCTACAGCGACTTCTACATCCATCACGTCGATCACTGCTGCATGATGAAGGGTTCCTGGCCGGTGAAGGCGCAGGGCATCGGCGGGCGGCATTACAAGACCAACGCCGACGGCGAACCCTTCGTGGACCAGAACTTCGATTCGTACTCGGTGGAGTACACGTTCGCCGACGGCACGAAGTTCTACATGGACGGGCGCTGCATCAACGGGTGCACGCCGATCTACTCGAGCTACGCGCACGGCACGAAGGGGAACGCCATCATTTCCAAGGCGAACGACTGCGGCTTCCCGTCGAGCACCTATCGCGGCCAGACGCCGGATCGGGAGAACCAGATCTGGATGTCGCCGCGCATCGACGGCCAGATGGACCCGTACCTGAACGAGTGGAACGACCTGATGGACGCCATCCGCAACAACACGCCTTATAACGAGGCCAAGCGGGGCGTGGAGGCGAGCCTGGTCACCTCGATGGGCCGCATGGCGGCGCATACCGGCCAGGAGATCACGTTCGACCAGATGCTCAATCACGAGCACGAGTACGCGCCGGGCGCGGACGCGCTGACCTTCGACTCCCCCGCGCCGGTGAAGGCGGACGCGAACGGCGCCTATCCGAAGCCGACCCCGGGCATCATCAAGGATCGCGAATACTGAGTCCGGTCGAATCCCCGGCACCTTTCAACGCGGGCGTCACCGGGCCACCGGTGGCGCCCGTTTTCGCGGATTGGGTCTGCCGGAGTTGTCCGCAGGCGGCGGCGATGTCGGGACCGCGGGAGCGCCGGAAGTGGGCGACGACCCGGGCCTCGCGGAGGATGGCGGCAAAAGTTTCGGACGCCGGTTCGGGCGAGGGCGCGTAGGAGGTGCCGCGGAGGCCGGGACCGGTGGGGTTGTACCGGAGGAGGTTGACGTGCATGCGCCGTCCCGCAAGGAGCCCCGCGAGCTGACGGGCGTGATCGGGGGTGTCGTTTACGCCGGCCAACAGGCAGTACTGAATGATGACCGGACGACCGCGCACCGCTTGGAAACGGTCGGCGGCCGCCAGGATGTCGGCGATCAAATGGCGTCGGCCCATGGGGAGGAGCCGGGCCCGGGTAACGTCGTCGGGGGCGTGGAGGCTAACGGCGAGCTGGATGCCGAGGCCGGTGGTGGCGAGGGCGTCGATGCCGGGGACGATGCCGACGGTGGACACGGTGATCTGACGCCAGCCGAGGCCCCCGAGGTCGTTGTCGGCGAGTCGTCGCACGGCGGCCAGGACGTGGTCGAGGTTGAGCAGGGGTTCGCCCATGCCCATAAAGACGACCGTGTGCAGCTGGCGTCCGGCCAGGGCGGCTTCGCGGCGCAGGGCGAGGAACTGGGCGATGATCTCGCCGGCGGTCAGATTGCGATCGAAGCCGGACTGGGCCGTGGCGCAGAAATCGCAACCCATGGCGCAGCCCACCTGCGACGACAGGCAGCCGGCGGCGCGATCGGGCCGGTAATCGGGCATGAGTACCGACTCCACGGTGCGCCCGTCGGAAAACCGGAGGAGGAGTTTGACGGTGCCATCGTCCGCGACCTGGCGGAGGACGGGGGCGGGCGGGACGAGATCGAAGGTGGCAGCGAGGCGATCGAACAGGCCGCCGGGGAGGCGGTGAGGGGAGGTCGCGTCGGGTGCGAGGGGGTCGAGTCGATAGAACGAGCGGAGCAGCCGGGCGGCATGACTGGGCCGGTAGCCCCAGGCGTCGATCTGACGGACCAGGTCGGCGGGATCGAGATCGGCGAGGGAGAGGGGCATGCGGATCAGTGGGGCCGAGGCACGACCCCGCCGAGGACGAGGGTCGCGACGAGAAGCCGGTGTTCGCACTCGGTGATTTCGGTCTCCGCCTGGATCAACGGTCCCATGCGCCCGGTGACGCGC
The DNA here is from genome assembly GCA_964608505.1 of uncultured Verrucomicrobiota bacterium. Lineage (GTDB taxonomy): Bacteria > Verrucomicrobiota > Verrucomicrobiia > Limisphaerales > CAIMTB01 > CAIMTB01. The sequence continues at coordinate 7,437 of CAZSOV010000184.1, read as the reverse complement.
GCCGAGATGCGCAGGACCCGGCCGGGTCCGGCGGAGCCGGTGATCTTCGCGGCCCGGATGGCGGCGAGCTTGAGATCGTCGAGGGGGGCGAATCCGGGATCGGTCTGGGCGACGACGCCGGCCAACTGGGCGCCGGCTTCCACGAGCAGGACCCCGGGCATGAGGGGGTGCCCGGGGAAATGGCCGCGCAGGAAGGGCTCGTCGCCGCGCACGCGGTATTCGCCCAGGCCCGAGACGCCGGGCTCGAGTTCGAGCAGGCGGTCGAGGAAACGGAACTCGGGCCCGTGAGGCAGGGCACGAAGGGCGGCGTCGAGATCGACGGGGGCGGGAGTCGTCATCGGGTCGGCGGTTGGACGATCCTGAACCGGGGATCGATGGCGGGTCGGAAGGTATCGGAGGGGAACGGGGAATTGCGGAGGGCGCCGGAGAAGTCGTTGCGGATGCGGGAGCCGTCGGGGAAGGCGATTTCGTTCGCGAGGAGAACGTAGTTCGTCGCGTCGAGGACGAGGCGGATCGAGGGCATCATGCGACGCGCGGCGGGACCGAGGGGTTCGAGATCGAGACGCCAGTGGCCGGACTCGGGGACCAGCGCGAGCAGTCGGAAGCGGGCGGCAAAATCGGCGTGGTCCCGGGGAAAGCCCGCGTCGAGGAGCCCGAGCGCCTCGCCGAGCGGGCCGGAGCGGGCGGCGTCGAGGGAGTACCGTTCCACCCGTTCGAGCCGGGGATAGAGGATCTGCAATGTGTCGCCGTCGCGGACGGCGAGGGTCTGGGCGGGGCGCCCCAGTTCCCAGCGGAAGGAATTGGGACGGGCATACCAGACATGACCGGTCGAGACGAGCGGTTGACGGAGGGTCTTGAGGAAGCGGGTCTGGACGAAGTCGGCGGACCAGTTGGTGACGTGGGATTGCGCGGCAAGCCAGGCGTCCACGACGGCCCTGGCGTCCGGTGCGGCGGCTGGCGCGGCGGAGCCGAGACGAAGGAGGAGCAGAACCCACGCCGACGCGAGGCATCGCGGGGTGGGCCGGGGGAGGAAGTCGACGCGATGGGCGCGCGGGATCATTGGGGGGGCGGGTTCCGACGGGAATCCCACAGGGGCACGAAATGGAACCACTGGTCGGGATGCTGGCGGATGACGGGTTCGAAGGCACGCAGGATCTCTCCCGCGAACCGGCGGCGGGCCTCGCGCTGGCCGAGGGCGCGACGGTCGTAGGGGATTTCCGCGAGGACCTGGGCCGAGTAGCCGGCGCCTTGGGCGACGACGTAGACGGGGACGATCGCACAACCCGAGGCGCGCGCGAGTTCAGCGGGCGCGATGGACGCGAGGAAGGGGTGCCCCATGAATTCGACTTCGACGCCGGAGTTGGGCGGGGGGCGGTCGATCAGCAGGGCCACGGTGGAACCTTCCTGGAGTCGCCGGATGATCTCCACGAATCCGAAGGCGTCCCGTCCGACGACGAGGGTCTCGATGCCCCAGCGTTCGCGGGCGCGACGGCGCATGTCGGTGAAGCCCTCGCCCGGTTCGTCCTGGGTGAGCACGAGCAGTCGGACGCCCTTGCGGGCGAGCAGACAGCCGCCGAATTCCCAGTTGCCGAGGTGGGGCGTGACCAGCAGGACGCCCTGTCCGCGGTCGAGTGCGGCACGGAGGAGGTCGTAGCCGTGCCAGCCCACGAGCGGGATCTCGCGGGTCGATCCGCCCTCGTGGCGCAGCAGGTCGCCGATCTTGGCGCCGAAGCGCAGGAACAGGGCGCGGGCGATCCGGCGGGCCTCGGCGCGATCTCCGTTCAGGACGGGAAGGAGGTTGTCCTCGACGACGCGCCGTCGGCGGGGATGAAGGGTGCCGTAGGTCCAGGCGGCGAGGCCGGCGAGGCCGCGAAGGGCGGGGCGTGGCAACCAGGGCGCGAGGAACGTGCCGAGGCGCCAGAGGCGCGGGCCATAGGCGGACGACGGGCGCGCGATCCGGAGAGAGGCGAGGTCCGGGGGCGGTCCGGCGAGCATCCACCACGCGGGAACGAGGTGGAGCGCGGTGACATAGGCGGCGACGATCCCGATGGCACAGACGGTTCCGAGGCTGGCGAGCCCTGGGTTGCCCGAGAGGATGTTGGAGCCGAAGCCCTCCACGTTGGTGGCAGCGCAGAGCAGGATGGCGCGTCCGGTGACGCGGCGCATGGCCGCGAGGTCGCCGCCGTGGCGGCGCAGCGCAACCTGGACGTGGATGATGTAATCGACGCCCACGCCGAGCAGGAGGGGCAGGGCGGCGAGGCTCATCAGGTTCCAGGAAAGGCCGCACATTCCCATGACGGCCTGAACCGCGAGGAGCATGAAGGCGAGGGCGCCCAGGCTCAGGACGACCTCGACCCAGCGCCGGAAGGCCAGCCAGAGGCAGAGCGTGACCACCAGCCCGATGGCGAGGACGAGCCAGCGTACGCGTTGCCCGACATGCCGGACCAGCGCGTCGCCCAGCAGCGGCCATCCGGTCACCCAGACCCCCGGGGCCCGGGGGTCGAGACGGCGGGCCAGTTCGACCGGGGATGCCGCGGCGGGACCGGGATAGACCGCGCCGGCGGCAAACGATCCACTGCTCGTCCGGGCCGCGGCGCGTCGGAGGAGCCAGCGGCAGGCGGCGTTGGTGGGCCAGGCATCGGCGGTGTCCGCGCTCCTTCCGAACGCGTGCAGGATCCCGGTCGTCAAGGTCGTGGCCTCGGGGGCAAAGCCGGCCTGCGCCGCCGCGGCGATGAATTCGGGCAACCGCTCCGCGAGCGCCATGGCCGGAGCTGCATTCGTGCGTTGGCGATCCGGGCGAGGCCAGACAGCGCCCGGGAGGAGGACCTGGAAATCGACCCCGCGTCCGGGCAGGGAGGCGAGATGGCGTTCGACCTGGTCGAGTCGTTCGGCCACCTCGCGATCGTCGCGGCCCTCGACCACGAGCAGGAGGGGTTCCCCGAGGCGGTTGAGGTTCTCGCGGAATTCCCGGAGGGCGACCTGGGCTGCGCCGTGGCCCGGCTCGATGGCGGCGCTGCCGCGGTCCACGCGGGGCGGGTGGCGGGCGACGGCGAGGGCGGCGAGGAGCACAAGGCCCACGGTGATCGCCCGCGGAACGCGCGGATGCGGCGCGCGCCGGGGCGGGGCAACCCGGGGTGCCGGGCAGGGACGCCGGCGCAGCCAGCGAAGCGACAGCGGGAGGAACAGGTACATCATCACCACCGGAGCAAGCAGGACCCCGATCCCGACGAGGGTGCCGAGCTGCGAAAGACCGGGGAGCCCGGCGAGGTTCAGGAGAAAGAAGGCCGAGGCCGTGGTGGCGGCGGACCAACCGACGCTCGCGGCGAGTTCGCGGCGCAATTCGGAGGCGGTGCGGTGCGGTGCGGCGGCGGCTTCCTGATAGACCACGAGTCCGCAGTCCACTGCGAGCCCGAGCAGAATCGCGCCGAAGCCGAGACTTACGGCGTTGAGGGTGCCGAAGATCCAGCCGCCGGCCGCGAGGGCGCCGACGAGGACGAGGGCGAGCATGGCGACCAGCAGGGCGAGTGGCCGCCAGCTGCGGTGGGCCCAGGCGAAGAGCGCCACGATCAGGGCCAGCGTGACGAGCACCGTGAGTTGCATGTCGCGCGCCATGCCCGTGGCCATCTCGGCGATGAATGCCGGCGAGCCGGTGAAGCGCGGTTCCAGGCCGGACGGCCAGTCCGGCGCCAGAACGAGGGCTCGCGCGACGGCGCGCACCTCCCCGATCCACGCCGCGCACGACCGGTAGTTCGGCAGGGTCCACGCACTGACCACGTAGACCGCTCGAAAGGTGCCATCCGCCGAGGCAAATCCCTCGAGAGGCGAGTCGAACATCGAGGCGGAGGCGCCGGCGTCGGGCAGTCGCGCGAATTCGAAAGGATCATACCCGAGCCGAGCGAGGTCCGACGGGGACATCGAGGTCGCAAGTCGATCCCGCGCGTCGAGGGCGACCGCTTCCAGACGCCGGGGCGCGAGGCGGGCGGTCAGTTCGGCAAACGCGACAGGGGGCTGGTTGAGCCAAAGGTGGGCGATGAGCCCGGCCATCCGGTCGGGTTGTTCGAGCCAGGGCGGTTGCCAGTGGGCCTCCGCGACGAGGTCGCTCCGAGCGCGGAGCGCCTCGGCCATGCGCCGGGCCGCGGTCTCCGCCGCGTCGGGATCGGAGGCGTGGAACGTGACGAGGAGTTCACGGGAATTCGTGAAGTGCTGCTGGTACAGTTGAAGGCCCCGCACGACCGGGACTTCGGACGGCAGCAGTTGGAGCACCTCCGTCTCCAGTCGCACGCGGGCGAGTCCGGCGAGCAGCGGCAGGGCCAGCAACAGCCAGATCCAGCGGCGAAATTCGCGGCTCATGGCGACAGGAATCCCTCCAGCACCTCGCCGGTCTCCGGGTGCGCAAGGCGCCAACCTCCCTGCGGACGGGATTCAAAATGCCAGCCGCCGCGGGCGCCCGGCGGGTCGGACATCGCTGCCGCCAGGGCGAACCAGACCACGTGCGGGGGAGGGCTTCCGGCTCCGCCCCGTCGGGCCGGCCCGGCGGCGAGATCCAGCGTCCACCCGCCGGGTTCCGCCCGGGCCGTGGCAAGAGTGAACGGCGGTTTGGCGAATTGCACGAAACAGGCCCCATCGGCGCGGGTGGCCACGACCAGTTCGCCGGCCACCCCTTCGCCTTGGGGCGCCGAGGTCCAGATGGCCTGGCCATGGCGGGTCGACCAACCCGGCGTGGCGAGGTCTGCGGGGGGCAGGCGGGGCAGGGCGCGACATCCCGCCGCCACGACGTGCAGCAGGACCGCGGACAGGGCGAGTATCCACGGGGAGGACGCGCGGCGAAGCGCCGGTCGAGTCGGGGCCGGAGCGGCTGGAACGGACGGGGCGGGCAGACCGGTCACGGCGCCGGTTCTCCGGAGTCGGGGCGGGGCGCGTCGGGCGCGAACGAGATGCGTGGGACGAGCGCCCGGCGGGCCTGTTTGCGGACGAGGTGGAAGAACAGCGCGAGCCGCCAGCGGATGCGCCAGCCCGGTTCGAGGTCGCCGGCGAGCACGGCGACCACGGCGTCCGGCACGCGGAGGGCCCGGCGTGGCTGGAGGAATAATTCCATGAACGGGGTCGTGTAGAAGTTCTCGACGAGTCGCCAGTAGAGGCGCATGGCGCGGTCCAGCCGGCGCTCGTACCGGGCCAGGAGGCGGGCTCCGTCGGACCGGGCGGCCAACGCGGCACTTGCGGCTTCCGCGGCGAGTTTGCCCGACCACATCGCCAGATGCACGCCGGCGGAGAAAATGGGGTCCATGAACCCCGCGGCATCGCCGATCCGGAGCACCCGATGGCCGACCAGGTGGCGGTTGAAGTACGAGAAGTCCGCCGTGGTCCGGATTTCGCCGGCGATCCGGGCGGCGGCCATGCGACGGCGCATCACCGTGCCGGCCTCCACGGCGCTTCGGAACGCCAGCCCGGCGTCGCCCCCCGCCTCGTCGAGCACGTGCTTCTCGACGACCAGACCGACGCTGGTCCGGGTGTCGGACAGGGGGATGAGCCAGAACCAATGCGCGGCATCGCGGACGATCACGGTGTCGCCGCCCGCCTCGCCAGGATCGCGTTTGACGCCGGTGAAGTGGCCGTAGACGGCGTACTTGCGGTGCCGGGGATGGGGGGTGCGCAGACCCTCCTGATTGCCGGTGACGTTCGCCCGACCGCTCGCGTCGAACAGGAAGCGTGCCTGCAGCCGGTGGGACTGTCCGTCGGAGTCCAGCGCTTCGACCGTCACCCATTCCGGCGAGGCCTCGAAGCGGCGGACCGACCAGCCTTCGCGCACCTCCACGCCTTGTTTCCGGACGTGTTCGAGCAGGAGTTGATCGAAGCGGGCGCGCTCGACCTGCGGCGCTTCGGTGGCACGGGTAAAGACGCCGTCGGCAAACCGGAAGCGCCGGAACCTGGTTCCGTTGGCGAGGTGGAACTGCGCGCCCAGTTTTCGGGGGAAGCCCTCGGCCTGGAGGGTCGGCCAGAACCCCATCTCCTCGAAGATCCCCCGGTTGTACGGGAGCAGGGATTCACCGATCCGGAAGCGCGGAAACCGTTCCTTCTCGAGGACGAGCACGCGCCAGCCGGCCTTGGCAAGAAAGGTCGCTGCGCTGGCGCCTCCCGGCCCGCAGCCGATGACCAGGGCGTCCAATGGGATCTCGTCCGGGCGGGTCATGGTCAGGGAATCACGGCGGGCGCGGCAGGGACACCGGCGGACACCGCGGACCGGTTCGCGTGCGAACGCAGCTCGATCAAGGCGTCCAGGTCCGCGTCGCCCTCGCACCGACGCGGATGGAACAGAAACTCGTGCAGGCCGTCGTCGACTTGACCGATGGCCGCGCGGACCTCGGCGGCCCGCATGGAGAACGGGCGATCCAGGCCCCAGAGTGTCCGGGCGAGGCGGAACCCGAAGCGGTCCAAGCCGCGGCGGGCGAGGGGCGCGGCGAGCCGGGCGAGGCGGACACCGGGCGGGACGGGTGGTCCGAACAGGCGCACGCCGAAGCCGCGCACCCAGCCGTCGAAGTCGGAAGGCAGGAGATCACGGAGGAGGCGGAGCACGTAGGGATGAACGTGCAGGTGATGATGGCCATTGACGAAGGCGCACGGGAGGCCGGTGGCGGCGAAGGCGTGCCATTGGGCCGCGAGTTCCGCGGCCAGAAAGCGGCGGTTCGCCGGGGTTGCGGCGAGGAGCAGGCCGGCGCGCCAGGGGGAATGGCCCCACGGCCAGCGTGGGCAGGTCAGCGGGCGCGAGTCGCAGAGGTGCAGGTGCCAGCCGATCCGCAGATCGGGAACGCGGCGGACCAGCTCGAGGGCATGGGCTGTGCCGGGCTGGCCGGTCATGAGGCTGGCCCCGGTCAGGACTCCGGACTCGTGGGCGCGGACGATGGCAAGATTGGCGGCCTCGCACAGGCCGAGGTCATCGGCGATGAAAACCACCTGCTTCATGCGCTCGGGAGAGCCGGGCACGCTTGAAGAAGCGGTGTGGATTTACAAGCTTTGCTTGGAAACCAATCATCTCCCGGGAGATTTAGATGGGTGATCATCCCCTTAATCGTGCATGACAAATGATTTTACGGGATATTTAAACTTGAAGACGGCGGGATCGTGGGTAGCGTCGCGGGCATGCCGACCGGTCGTTTGCTCGCGCCACCTGATCATCCTGCCGCCGTGTATCATTGCGTGTCCCGCGTCGTGGATCGCCGCTTCATTTTCGGCGCGCCGGAGAAGGAGCACTTCGTCCAGCTCCTCCGCGAGGCCGAGGAGTTCTGCGAGGTGCGCATCCTTACCTTCTGCCTCATGTCCAATCACTTCCACATTCTGGTCGAGGTTCCGAAGCCGCCCGAGCCCGGGTTTCGTCCCACGCCGGAGCGGGTGCTGGCCAAGCTGGCCAAGCTGTCCGGGCACCAGAACGTCGGGTTGGTCCGC
>CAZSOV010000183.1:0-15575 GCA_964608505.1 uncultured Verrucomicrobiota bacterium | reverse complement strand
CGCGGCCGCGCTAGGGCGGGGAGCCGGTCGCGGGCCCCAATCGACTTTGTCAATCGCCCCGCCCGGGCGCCGCGGCGGGGCGTCTTGTCCCTTGACCCCTCCGGGCGCGGGCGCAGTCTTTTGGCACCGCCGACCATCGCCCATTCCCGAACCTGCATCCGCATCCAAATCGCCCCCCAACACATGAACAAGCGCATGACCTATCGCGGCCCGAGTCGCCGCGAGTTTCTGGCCAAGTCCTCGACCGCCGTTGCCGCGTTGACCCTCGTCCCTCGCCATGTGCTGGGCGGGCCGCGGTTCGTTCCTCCGAGCGAGAAGGTGAACGTGGCGGTGGTGGGCTGCGGCGGGCAGGGGCGGACGAACCTGCGGGAATTGCTGAAGCTGGACGACGTGCAGGTGATGGCCGTGGCCGACCCGACGGAGACGACCGATTACTCGGCGTTCTATTACGGCGGCAAGGGGGGGCGGAAGCCGGTGCGGGCCGAGATCGAGAGGCATTACCGCGCGAAGAACCCGGCGTTTCAGGCGGCCGAGTACGTCGACTTCCGGGAGATGCTCGAGAAGGAAAAGGCCATCGACGCCGTGCTGGTGGCCACGCCGGATCACGCCCATGCGTCGGTGGCGATCCGGGCGATGCGCGCCGGCAAGCACGTCTACTGCGAGAAACCGCTCGCGCACAACGTCTGGGAATGCCGGCAGTTCGCGAAGGTCGCCCGGGAGACCGGCGTCGCCACCCAGATGGGCAACCAGGGTCATTCCGGCGAGGGCATCCGGCAGACCGTCGAGTGGATTCGCGACGGCGTGATCGGCCCGATTCGCCAGGTGCACGCCTGGTCGGATGCGGGTCGCTGGATCACGGGCCGGGGCCGACCGAAGGAAACGCCGCCGGTTCCGGCCGGGTTGGACTGGGACCTCTGGCTGGGGCCGCGACCGGAGCGTCCGTACCATGGTGACTATGCGCCGTTCAACTGGCGCGCCTGGTGGGCGTTCGGCGGGGGTGCATTCGGGGACATGGCGTGCCACAACATCGACAACGCGGTGTGGGCGCTGGAACTCGAGGCGCCGACGAGCGTCGAGGCCTTCGCGCCGGGCGGCGTCGATGCCGAGGTGGTCCCGTACGCGGCGATCTACCACTACCATTTCGCGGCCAAGGCAGGCCGTCCCGCCGTCCGGTTGACGTGGTACGACGGGGGCATTCGCCCGGAGATCCCGGAGGTGGTGGGGCCGGACGGCCAGCTGGACGGCGGCGGCAACGGCACGTTGTTCATCGGGGAGAAGGGCGTGATTTCCTGCGCGGGCTGGGGTGGTTCACCGCGGCTGTTCCCGATGAGCCTGCAGGAAAACTACACGCGCCCGGCAAAGACCCTCGCGCGTTCGGAGGGCCATCACCGGGACTGGATTCGCGCGTGCAAGGGCGGCGCTCCGGCGAGTTCCCACTTCGAATACGGCGCGCGCCTGTCGGAGATCATCCTGTTGGGGAACGTGGCGTTGCGGACCGGCAAGAAGCTCTGGTGGGATCACGCCGCCATGAAGGCGACCAATGCCCCGGAAGCCGACGCCTTCCTCAAGGAGACCTATCGTCCCGGCTGGGAAATCGCCTGAGGAGGCGCTTCGGACGGCGGCGGCGGCGGCGTCACCGCCGCCGCGTTGTTCGTACCACGCTCGCCGCGCTTGCCCGGGTTTTTGGGCTCGCCGTCCGGACGGGGGCCGCGGCGTTCGCGGGATTTCTTGAGCATCTCCTCCCACTGTCCGCGCTGGGCCTCGGAGAGCTCGGCGCTGATGCGGGAATAAACGCCCTTGGTCTCCTCGCGCACCGTCGGGTGAAACGACTCCCACGCGGTCCGCATCCGCTTGCGCCCGTCCTGCAGGATGACGTCGATCCGCTTTTCCTGATCCTCGGAGAGCTTCAGTTGATCCTTCATCTTCCCGAGAAGATTGTAGCGGGCATCGAGGACACCGTACGGCACCCACCCCTGGCGCGAGGGCACCGGGGCACGGGAGAGGAGCAGGCGCCCGGACCAGGCACCCGTGGCCACGCCCATGGCGAAGATCAGCGCGGCGGCGAGAATGACCTTCCAGCGGTTCACGGAGCGTCGGGACCACCATCGAGATCCGCGAGAAGCACGGCGTCCAACTGCTCGTGCAGATCCTCGGCGGGCGGATTCCAGGCCCAGGTGCCCAGGCCGACCATCAGCATGATCGCGAAGCACGGCGCCACGGCCCGCCACAGCGAGACCGCCCACGCCGCCCAGGCGTCGGGGACGGTCCGGCCCGCAAGCCGGCTCATGATGCGCTTCTCGAAGGCATACGGCACGGCGTCCGACACCGTTTCCCGGCGCGCGGCAGCCAGCAGCTTCAGGCGGATAAGTTCAGGGTTCATCGCTCCAGCGGTGGTTTAGACGACGCGTTTTGTCGGCGCGGTTACAAATACTTTCCCGGCTTGAGCCGCGCCAGGCTCCGCCGCATCGCCGCGCGGGCCCGGAAGGCACGCACCTTGATCAGGGGGATCGACCACCCGGTCAACTCGTGAATCTCCTTGATGGACCGTTCCTCGATCTCGAGCAGCTGGATCACCAGCCGGAATTCCGCCGGCAACGTGTCCATCAGCCGGCGCACCAGGGTCCGCGCCGCCTCCGCCCGCTCGTCCCCGTCGTCGGGATTCGACCGGAACCGTTCCAGCCAGTCCTCCTCCTCGTCGCCCAGGTCGCTGAAGTTGAACTCCCGCGAACGCTGGTGGGCCCGCAGAAAATCGTAGCAGGTCCGGATCGTCACCCGCATGAGCCAGTGCTCGAACGGCGCCTCGAACCGAAACCCCGGAAGCCGCTCGAACGCCTTCAGGAACACGTCCTGCACGATGTCCGCCACCTCGTCCTCACGCCGCGCGTACCGCCGCGCCGTCGCGAACACCCGCGCCTGGTGGCGCACCACCAACTCCTCGAACCGTTCCGTTTCCCCGGCCAACACCTCCCGGACCAGGTCCGCGTCCGACCTCGCGCCCGAATCCCCCGGCACCACCGCGGCGGAAGGCGCCTCCGGCACCCCGCTCCCGACCGGCCCCGGTTCCGGTTCCGGTTTCGGGTCCCGTTCCGGCCGCGATGTTCCGTCACCGGGACCCACAGCCCCCGGCTTCCCGGTCTCCGCACGACGACGTGGCCGGCTCACGCGACGTCAGATCTCCAGTTCCTTCTCGAATTGGGTCAGGTTGCGCGCCCCGCCGCGTCCCACCCAGACCACGTCCTCGAGGCGGACTCCGCCCTCGCCGGGGTAATAGAGACCGGGCTCGAGGGTGACGACGTTCCCCGGCTCGAGGACGTCCTCCGAAGCCGCGGCCAGCCGGGGCGCCTCGTGGATCTCGAGGCCGACGCCATGTCCGGTGCCGTGGAGGAAGCCGCACATGCATCCGGGCCGCCGTTCGGTGGGAAATCCGCGGGCGAGGAACAGCGCTTCGACCTCGCGATGGAGGGCACCCCCGGCCAGGCCCGGACGCAGGCGCTTGAAGGCGGCTTCCTGGGCCTCCTGCACGACGGCGTACATGCTCCGGACACGCTCCGAAGCCCGCCCCTTCACGACCGTCCGCGTGACATCCCCGTGGTAGCCGGTTCGCTGCGACCGCGGGAAGACGTCGATGACGATGGGTTGGTCGGCGAACAGCGGGCCGTGCCCGGGCTCGTGGGGTTCGCAGGCCTGCTTCCCGCCGGCCACGATGGTCCGACTCGGCGTCCCGCCCGCCTGGAGGACCGCGGTATCGATGATGGCCCTCAAGCGTTCGGAGGTGAGGGGGGCCTGATTCAGGATCAACCGCCTGCCCTTTCCGACCCGGCTCCGGCGCAACGCGTGGATTCCCTCCGCCATCCCCACCTCCGCCATGACGAGGGCCGCGCTGATCTTCTTCACCTCGTCCGGCGTCTTCACCCGGCGTTCCGGGAAGACCGGCCCCTCGCGCAACCGCACTTTCAATCCCGCCCGCCGAAGCCCCTTGGCGAGTCCCAGCGGAAACCGCTCCGAAACCGTCACCTTCCGGATGCGCCGCTCCTTCAGCACGCGGGCCAGCACGTCCGTGAACGTCGCCCGCGTCCGTTCCTCGTCCTTCAGCCAGCGCCGCTCGAAGGTCGAATACGATGCGATCCGGCAGTGGGGCGCCTCGGCCCGCAGTCGGTTGACCTCCGGATCGCCCACCACCACCAACGGACGCGCCCCGTTCGGGCCCCGCAACCAGATGAACGGGTCGGGGACGAAAGCCCGCACGGCGTACAGCATGTCCGCGTCGCGCTCGCTTTCCGCCACCAACAGCAGGTTTTCCCGGGGCACGCTCGCGACGCTAGAAACCCCCACCCCCGCACGCAAGCGTCCGGGTGGCCTCGGGGCCCTACCCCCCGATCTGCGCCCGGTACTCCTCCGGACTCAACAGGCCGGACGCCGCCCCGGCCCCTGCCGCTTCGGTGCGCACCCGGAAAAACCAGCCCTCCCCGAACGGCGCCGTGTTCACCAGCGCGGGGTTCCCCGGCAGCCCCTCGTTCACCGCGACGATTTCGCCGGCCACGGGCGAGTAGATGTCGCTGGCCGTCTTCACCGATTCCACCACCGCGCAGGCCTCCCCGGCCTTGACCTTGCGCCCGACCGCCGGCAACTCGACGAACACGATGTCCGTCAACTCGTGCTGCGCGTGGTCGGTGATGCCCACCACGGCCTCGCCGCCGGCGAGCCGGACCCATTCATGTGACTTGGCGTAACGCAGATCCGACGGCACGTTCGACATGCGCGGAATTCAGCGGTGCGCCGGGCGACGGGTCAAACCGGTTTTGCACGGACGTACAACGGCTTCTTCACCACCTCCGCCGGATATCGGCGCCCCCGGATCTCCACCCGCAGCCGCGTCCCGGGCTCCCCGTAGGCCCGTGGCACGTATGCCAGCCCGATGCCCACGCCCAGGGACGGACTCAACGTCCCGCTGGCCGCCTCACCCAACCGCGTTCCCTCCCCCTCCCCCTCCCCCTCGCACGACCACACCGCGTAATGCGGTCGCAACGGCGGCGTGCCCTTGTCCGTCATGCGGAACGCCACGAGGCGCCGCGCGGGACCCGACTCCCGCTGGGCTGCCATGACCTCGCGACCCAGGAATGCCCCCTTGTCCAACGCCACGAACACGCCCAATCCCGCCTCGATCGGCGTCGTCTCCTCGGTCAGCTCGTGGCCGTACAGCGGATAGCACATTTCCGTCCGCAACGTGTCGCGTGCCCCGAGGCCGCAAGGCTTCAACCCCGCCCCCCGACCCGCCTTCAGGCACGCCTCCCAGACCTCCCGAATCAGCCCGTTGGCCGCGACGATCTCGAACCCGTCCTCCCCCGTGTACCCCGTCCGCGCGAACCACACCCGCTGCCCCGCCCAGTCGAAAGCCGCGATCCGGTTCCGCTTCAGCTCCGACGGCCTCCCCGCCCCCCCGGGCACCACGGCGTCCACGAACTCCGCCACCCGCGGTCCCTGCAAGGCGACGGCCGAATACTCCTCCGAGGCGTTCGCCAGCTGCACCTCGGCCCGCCGGGGAAACTCGTTCCACCGGGCCGTCAACCACGCGACGTCCGCCTCGATCCGCGACGCGTTGATGATCAGCAGGTAATCCGTCGGACCCAACCGGTAGGCGAACAGGTCGTCGATCACCCCGCCCTGCGGCTGGCACAACAGGGTGTACTGACCCTGCCCCGCCTCCAGCTTCCGAATGTCGTTCGTCAGCACCCAGTTCAGGAACTCCGCCGCCGCCGGACCCGAAACCTGCACCTCGCCCATGTGCGAGATGTCGAAGATCCCCGCCGCCGTCCGGACCGCCTGGTGCTCGTCGAGAATGCCGGTGTACTGGATCGGCATTTCCCAACCTCCGAACTCGACCAACCGCGCTCCGAGCGAAACATGGGCATCATACAACGGCGTGCGTTTCAGCATGGGCCGAAGGGTATCCTCCGCCCCCCCCGAGCCAAGACGGATCACGTCTCCGGAACCCCAGACCGGGATTGCCGCACGTTCCCGCTCCCGGCACCTTCCACGTCCGTGCACCTCCGCTGCCCCTGCCGTCGCCGGCCCTGCCGTGCCTTCTCGTTCGCGGATGTTCTCGCCCTGCTGGCCGCCGGGACCGTGCTGGGCCTGCTGCTGGGATCCACCCTCGCCCGCGGGGGGGCCGAGAGCCGGGTCGGGACCTGCCTCGAGAACTTCCGCACCCTCGGGCGCGCGTGGGCGCTGTATGCCGCGGACCACGGGGACCGGGTCGTCAACAACCTCACGCTGTCGGAGACGCAGTTCACGATCCAACAAAAGGCCTACGCCACGTGGGCCAACAACGTCCTCGACTGGTCGACCGCCGCGCAGAACACCAATCTCTCGCTCATGGCCACCGGGCAGCTCGCCCGCTACCTCGGCACCGGTCCCGAGGTCTTCAAGTGCCCCTCCGACACGTTCCGCAGCCCCGCCCAAACCCGGCAGGGGTGGACCGGTCGCGTCCGCAGCTACTCCATGAACGCCTTCATGGGGGCGAATTACCGGTCGGACGCGAAGGGGATCAGCTCTCTCTTCCCCGCGTATCGCCAGTTCCACCAGTCCACGGGCATCCCCGACCCCTCCCGCAAGTATCTCTTCCTCGACGAGCATCCCGACAGCATCAATGACGGGGTCTACTTCGTGAACCCCACCCAGGCCACGAGTTGGGGGGATACCCCCGCGGCCTACCACGACGGCGCCGCCAATTTCTCCTTCGCCGACGGCCATGCCGAAACCCACGCCTGGCTCGCGCCCACCAACATTCCGCCCGTCCGCTACCAGTACACCTCGCTCGCGCTCCGCGGCGCCGCCAAGGACGACTTTGCCTGGGTCGCCAATCGTCAGACCGTGCCCGCCTCCGCCCTCGCCGCGTTCGCGTCCGAGCCGGGGGGCCGCCAACTCCGCCTGGTCTGGTCGCAGTTCTCGACCAACCGCGTCGTCCAACGCGCCGCCGACCCCGCCACCGGCCCCTGGACCAACGTCCCGGTATCCCCCGTGAAAAGCGTCGGGCAATGGAGCGTCACCCTTCCCTCCGAGGACGCCTCGGGTTTCCTCCGGCTCGGCCCGCCCTGACCCGCCTCCCGACATTTTCCTTCGCACGGCCCCGGCGTTGGCCGAGCCTGCCGGGGTCACCCATGAATCCCAATCGCCGCGAATTCCTCGCCTCGTCCGGCACGGCCACGTCGGCCCTTGCCGCCACCACGGTGCTCGCCACTCTCGCGTCCGCCATGCCCACGACCGCCACCGCCGCCGCCGCCCCGGCCACCGCGCCCGCGCGCGAATACTACGAACTCCGCCGCTACCACCTGCGCCGCGGCCCGAAACAGAGGATCTTCGAGAACTACCTGGAACACGCCTGGCTGCCGGCCATGGGCCGCGCCGGGATCGGGCCCGTGGGGGTCTTCGGTGTCATGGTCGGCCCAGAGAGCCCGAGCCTGTACGTTCTGGTCCCCTACGCCTCGCTCGATCAGTTCGCCTCGGTTCCCGCCCGCCTGAAGGAGGACGCGGAATACGCGAAGGCCGGCGCCGAGGCCCGCAGCCAGCCGCCGAACGATCCCGCGTACCTCCGCGTCGAGAGTTCGCTGTTCCTCGCGTTCTCCGGCATCCCCAAACTCGAGGTGCCGGTGCAGAAGAAGGAAGGCCGCGGACGCCTCTTCGAACTGCGCACCTACGAAAGCCACAACAAGGCTGCCAACCTCAAAAAGATCCAGATGTTCAACGAGGGCGAGATCGCCCTCTTCCGGCGCGCCGGCCTGGCCCCGGTGTTCTTCGGGGAGGCCCTCGTCGGCAGCCGCCTGCCCAACCTCACCTACCTGCTCGCGTTCGACGACCTCGCGGCCCGGGACCTGGCGTGGAAGACCTTCATCGCCGATCCCGAGTGGAAGAAGCTCAGCAGCACGCCCGGCTTCACCGATCCCGAAATCGTCACCGACATCTCCAACGTCCTGCTCCGGCCCACGTCCTATTCGCAGGTCTGACGTCCCCCCCGACGTCACACATCCCCCCGGGCCGCGTCCGACGCCGCCTCGTCCCGCCGTTTCCGGACGAACCAGGGCAGGCAGGCCGCCAGCAACGTCGACAGCAGCAGCGCCCCGATCCACACCCCGAACACGGTCCGGAACGAGTAGGTCGTCACGCCGTCGCGCACGACCTTCGACAGGTCCAGCAGGTAGCCGCTCAGGGTGTCCTGCACGCCCGCCACGAGGTAGCTCGACAACCCGACCAGTCCCATCGCCGCGCCGGCGGCCCGGCGCGAGACCAGGTCGATGGCCATCAGTCCGCCGAGGTACACCAGCAAGCCGCCCATGCCGAACCCGAACACCGCCAGCACGGCGGAATCGAGCCACGGGTTGCCGGGCGGAATCCAGTAGAGCGCGAGCAGCGCGGCCACTTCGAACATGCCGTAAATGAACACCGGGATGCTCCGGCGCGACCCGAAGATCTTGTCCGAGACGAATCCCGAACTGACCGAGCCCAGCAGGTTCGCGATGGGATAGGCCGCCATCACCGAACCGGCCGCCGCCGCCGAGTAGCCCTTCGCGGTCTGGAGGTACAACGGCCCCCAATTCCCGACGCCGTAGCGCCCCACGTACAGGCATCCGCTCGCGAGGGCCAGGATCCAGACCCCCGGGTGCTTCAGGACCTCCAGCTGCAGGGCGCCCACCGACGCCCTCTCCCGCGCCACGGGCTCGGGGGGCTCGTCCTTGTATTCGTTCACCGGCGGCAGTCCGTAGGTGGGCGGACGATCGGCCAGCGTCCGATAGAGCAGCAGGGCCACGAGCACTCCGAACAAGCCCGGGCCCCAGAAACCCCAGGCCCAACCGAACTGCGCGACCAGCACCGCCGTGCCCACGAACGAGAGTCCTTCCCCGATGCTATGGCTCGCGCTCCAGATGCCGTACCGCGTGCCCCGCTCCGCCTTCCCGAACCAGTGCGACAACGCCACCACGCTCGGCGCCGAACCGACCGACTGCACCCAGCCGTTCAGTCCCCACAGGACTAGAAACACCGAGAACGCCGGGTGGAATCCCAGCGCGATGTTCGCCACGCCCGACAGCAACAGTCCCGTCGACATGAACCGCGCGATGTTGCACCGGTCCGCGAGGAACCCGTTGACCAGCTTGCCCCCGGAATACACGAACAACAGCGCCGACCCGACCATCCCCATCTCCGTCGCGCTCATCACCCCGGCATCGAGCATCGCCTTCTTCGCGACCGAGAAGTTCATCCGGCACGTGTAGAACGTCGCGTACCCGAACAGGACCGAGAGAAACACCGACCACCGCCGCCGCTCGTACCGGCGCCGGACTTCCCCCGCATCCAGTCCCGAGGGCGCCACGTCGGCGCGCGTCCGAAAAAATCCGAGCACCGGTTCCAGAATCGTCTTCATGCCATCGTCTCGGGGATCGTGCGCGCGCAGACCTTTCCACGCAAACCACCCCCCGGATACGGAGGCCGCCGGAAGGGAGCGCGGGCGCGGGAAAACACGGGGTCAGGAATGCCGGCGACCCTAGGGGTCGGCCTGCGCCTGTCAACGGCGCCCCCGCCGTAGCTGCCGTCGTGGTCCGACGGCGGGGCGAATGCAGTCCACGAACCGGGCGCGCACACGGTGAATAGACGGCCCGCGAGCGGACCGAATCGGAGATGACCGCCCCACGCACAGCCCGGGCTCCATCTCGTCGGCCACGAGATGCCGGTGCGCGAAGTGCTGGTTCGTAGCCGCCGACATGCGGAGGCGGAGCGCATGGGCCGAACGAGCAGGGTCCGCCTCCTGCCGTCGGTGGCGACGCCGCACCGGGCGGCCCCGAGGGCTACTCCAGCGCCACCCGGAAATACCTGGCCCCACTGACTGGAACCGCGACGGTGACCCGGGCGGTCCGCCCGTCGCCCACCACGCCCTCCCCGACCGGCACCCAGTCCGCCCCGGTCACGACGTCGCTGGCCTGGACCCGATAGCGACGCCCCGGTTCGGTGAGCCACGTCAGGCCCCGTTCGCCGACCCCGGCGGCCACGGACTCCAGACGGAACTGACTCCGGTCGTCCAGCGGACAGGTGCCCGTGCGAAACTCGTCGCGATCCGTCACGCCGTCCCCGTCGAAGTCCTCCTCCCCGGTCCGCGCGAGATTGCCGAACCACGTCCGTTCCCAGCCGTCGTCGAGACCGTCGGCGTCGGCGTCCTGCGCCGGACTGCCTTCCCAATCGACCGCGAACACGTCGCCCGCCCCGTTATCGTCCCCCGCCACGAAACCGCCGGACCACGACGCGAAGACGAGCCGTCGCCCGTCCGCGCTCAACTCGGGCTGCGACGCGGCATCGTTCTCCGCCACGCCGTCCGACCGTCTCCCCACCCGCGTCGTGCGTTGCGCGACGAGATCCCGGACGAAGACGTCGCCGACGGGGTTGGGATCGTTCGCCACGAGATCCCCCGAAGCGCTCTGGAAGGCGAGGAACCGTCCGTCCGCCGAGAAGCTCGGCCACCGCGTCGCGGACGACCCGGACACCGTTCCGTCGGGCTGAACGTCGACCCGCGACGCCGTGCCCGACTCCAGTTCCAGTGCCCAGGTGGCCCGACGCGGCATGCCGAGTGCCGCGCCCCGCTCCCGCAGCGCCAGCCGGCGTCCGTCCCGGGACATGGCTTCCAGCGCGTTCGTGACCGCCGCCTCCGCCGGGAGCGGAATTTCCTGGAACACCGTCCCGCCCTCGTCCCGCCAACGAACACGCGGCAGCAACGCGGCGCCGTCGCCCGGCACCGAAAACGCAATCCGCCGTCCGTCGTAGCTCAGGGCCGCCGTCATGCCGACCTGACCGGGGAACTCCTCGCGGGCCCCGGACGCCGGATCGAGCCACACTGATCGGACCGAGGAGGACCCGAGGCGCGTCGCCAGGGCCCGCCCCCCGAGGCCGGCCAGGGCCACGGTCATGGGGCCCGGATCCGCCGTATCGACGAGCCAGTTCCGCCCGGTCGCCAGATCCCGCACGATCACCTGTCCGCGCGACACCGATCCCTCGACCAGCGTCGTCGCGTCGGTGAAGAACGCGACGTGCCGGCCATCCGCACCGATCCTCAGCTGCGCCACCGTTCGCAGGATCGCCGGTTGCCCGTCCGGATTCAGGGCCACGGCCCGGGTCGTGCCCAGGGACAGGTCCCGCACGAAGACCTGCGGGGTCCACGTCGGGTTTCCATTGGCCCCCGTCACCAACAGGTCCGCCGTGAAGGCGACGAACCGCCCGTTGGCGGCGAGAACCGCCTCGCCGAACCCGGGCCGCGAAGGACCGCCTTCCGCGCCGGGCACGGTGACCAGGAGGGTCCGACCCGCGGGCAGGTCCCGCACGAAGAGGTCCGGTTGACCCTTCGCGTCCTCCGCGACCAGATCGTCGGCGGTGCTGGCAAACAACACCCGGCGCCCGTCCGCGCTGACACCCCCCGGCTGGAACACGCTCCGTCCGAAAGCCACCTCCGACGCCGCCCCCACCCGGGTCGAAACCGTCGTCAACCGACGCGGTTCGAGTTCCAGTTCGAACACGTCCATCGCTCCGTTCCGATCCCCGCCGACCAGGTCGTCGGAGGCCGACTGGAACGCCAACCGCCCGTCCGAACCGAACACCGGCTGCCCATACTCCACGCCGCCCACGGCCGTCCCGACCGCGTTCGTCGTCACCAGCTCGACCCTTCCGGTCGCGGGTTCCACGAGATACAGCTGGAAACGGTGGTTCGGGGTCCCCCCGCTCGCGAGGTTCGTGGCGGAACTTGTGAACGCCACGCGTTCCCCGCCGGGACTGACCGCGATCTCCCGGGCCTGGATCGGCTCCCGGGTGGCGGCGTTCGTCACCGTGGTCACAGTGACCACGCCGCCCGTCTCGCGCCACGCCCGCAACACCGCCGGCTGTCCCGAAGACACGGTCTGCGCGTACACCAGCAGCTCGCCCGTCCGGTCGAATGCCAGGGACGTCGGCTCGTCCAGCAACGGTCCGTGCACCCCGGCGCTCCCACCCACGAACAGCGCGCCGTCCTCCCCCAGGTCCAGGACCTCGACCACGTTCGTCACGCTCACCGTGGAGATCGTGCCCGCGATCCACGTCGCGACCGCCAATCGCGGGCGTCCCGGCGCGAACACCAGCGATCGCGCCTCCGCCGTCGTGCGCGTCCCGGTGACGGAAAGCAAATGCAGATCCAGGCGAATCGTCACGCCCCGCTGCAGGTCGCGCACGTAGGCCCCCGACGGAACCGTCCTCACCGGCACCCCCGTCACGACATTCGTCGAAATCGTCCGGAACGCGACCCATCGACCGTCGTCGCTCACGTCGTAGTCCTCCACGTCGTAATTGGTTCCGTCCCGGGCCTCGCCCGTCGCCAGCGTCGTCACCCCGGTCCCGAGCTGCCGCACGTACACGTCCACCCGCCCATCCGTGTCGGGTCCGGCCCCGTCGAGGTTGGTCGCCCGACTGCCGAACACCACCACCCGCCCGTCCGGAGTCAACCGGGGCGGATGATTCTCCCCGTCGGCCCCGCTTCCGTCCGTCGCGACCGAGGCCCGGACGGTCACGCCGTCCACCATGTCCCGCACGAAGACGTCCGCCACGCGGTTCGTATCCCCGGCCACCAGGTCCGACGCCCGACTCAGAAACGCCACGTACCGCCCGTCCGCCGAGACGTCCGGCGCGAAGGAATCGCCGTTCCCCGACACGCCCGCCGGGGTAACGCTCGCCAGCGCCGTGCGGCCCGTCGCGAGTTCCCGCACGAACACGTCCCGACGAAATCCGTTCACGTCGTTCGTCGCCAGATCCGACGCCGAACTCGCGAACACGAGGAACCGTCCATCCCGACTGTACCGCGGCGAGTCGGACTCCCCGTTGCCGGTGAGGCGGATGCCCGCCGCCGCGGGGTCCGGCACGGACACGACCCGGGGGGCCAGCGATTGCGCCCGAAGCGTCGCCGCGCCGATGACCCACGCCAGACACACGCCGATGCCCGTCCGGAGCCAGGCCTTGGGGGCCGCCGCGGCGCCGCGTGGGGGCACGTGGACGGCAACGAACGGGTCGCCCCCCGCGTCAGCCGCGTCTCCCGACCCGGCGCGAAGCGATGGCACGGAGCGGTTCATGGCAGGGAATTGATCCGACGGCTTGCAGCCTGCTGGATCCGCTGGACGTCGGGGTTGTTGGGTGAGTTCACGTTCAGCACGAGCGACTGGCCCGGGCGCAGGCCGGGTCGGGTCCGGGCGTCCATCCAGCGCCAGCTCTCCACGTGCCCGTCCGCGAACGACATCGTGGCCCCGCCGTCGTGGCGTGCCGCCGGGAAATCCACGAGGACATGGCGGGACGTCTGCACGGGATCGTAGCCCTCCATGCTGATCAGGAAACAGGCGTCGTTCAGGCTCTCCTCCCGCTCGTCCACGAACACGAGGCACCCCGACGGACTCGGATCCACGATGGACGTCAGATTCGTGAACAGCCGGTACCCGGTCGTCCAGGGTGCCGGACGTTGTCCCACGTAGCTGTTCATGCCGACCGACCGCACCCGCAGCCCGCCCGTGTTCGATCGGTGACGCGAGGCATCCGCCGGACAGCGGTACACGGACATCGAATCCACGTAGGCGCCCAATTGCGAATTCCGCAGGAGCGCGACGTTCGTGTTCGCGGGCGCCGTGGTGAAATCCAGCCAGCCCACCGCCCACGTCCGGTTCGTGTTCCCCAGCGCCATGGCCTCGCCGCCGTCGAAATTGCCCGCCAACCGCCCCCCGTGATCCTCGGCGTACACCACCCACGCCCGGGTCAACTGACGGAAGTTCGCCCGGCACCACTGCTGGTCACCTCCGGTCCGGTAACCGCCCCAGGTCGGCAGCGCCACCAGCGCCAGCAGCGCGAACCCCAACCCGGCCGCCAGCGCTTCCACGCGCGTGAAGGCCCGCTGGCCCGGACTGGTCGCACCCGCCGACGACCCGCGGGGGCCGGCT
Organism: uncultured Verrucomicrobiota bacterium; assembly: GCA_964608505.1. Classification (GTDB taxonomy): domain Bacteria; phylum Verrucomicrobiota; class Verrucomicrobiia; order Limisphaerales; family CAIMTB01; genus CAIMTB01. The sequence goes on along the minus strand of CAZSOV010000183.1, from coordinate 1,602 downwards.
CGACCGCGGGGAGCCGGGGGCTCTCGATGCAATAACGTGTTCATCCTTGGACTGGCGTGGATCGACGGCGCGCAGAGTCGCCCAACTCCCCCGAACCCGCAAGCCAGTCACCCTGCCAGGCACCCAGGACGATTGACAAAGTCGATTGGGGCCTGCGACTGCCGAGTCGCGGGGCGATCGCAGCAGGCGGAAACAGTAGGGAAGCCCGCGACCGGGAGGAGCACGGGTGAACCGTTCTTCCTCTTGGACCGTCCATCACAACCGCGCCGCCCGGCGAGGGCACCGGGCCCGCCGGCGGTGGACCGCGTACCGCCACGCGGCGACGTCCGGTCGCGGACCCACGCCGGGTCAGGGGACCCGGCCTACAAGGCCGTCCGCGCCACCCCTGTAGGCCGCGTGCCCCCACGCGGCGCTCCGCCCCGACCTGCTCGATGGAATGCGCGCATCCCGCCCTCGCCGCGAAGTCGCCGCGAAGTCGCGGAGCAACGACCGGCGGTGGCCGGGGCCTTCAGGCCCCAGTGGCGCCCCTTCCTCATCGTCCCGTCGCGGAGCGAGGCTCGCCTCAGCCTCCGGACCGGGCCTGGACCGTCGCGAGGCCGCCGTCGACGCCCAGCACCTGACCGGTCACCCAGCGTTGTTCGGGCGACAGAAACCATCGGATCGCGCTCGCGACCTCGTCGGGTTCGCCGATGCGACCGAGTGGATGCAGGGCGGCGGAGGCTTTGAGCATGCCCTCGTTCCCGGTGAGCGCGGCGGTGAGGGGCGTCCGCGTGAGGCCGGGCGCGACGCAGTTGACCCGAATCTGGTAGCGGGCGTAGGTCGCGGCGGCGGAGAGGGCGAGGCCCTCGATGCCGGCCTTGGCCGCCGCGATGGCATCGTGATGGACCATGCCCCGCCGGGCCACCGCGGAGGTCAGCAGCACGATGGCGCCACCCCCGCCGTGCATCATGAGGCGGGCCGCGGAGCGAAGGATGTAGAACGAGGAGGTGAGGTTCGTCGCCAACACCCCGGCCCATTCGCCGTCCAGCGTCGTGTGCGCGGGCTTCAGCAGGAGCGAACCCACGCAGTTCACGACGCCATCCAGCCGGCCGTGGCGCTCGCGGGCCTCCGCAAGGCACCGGTCCACCGCCGCGGAGTCCGTGACGTCCACCGGTGCCGCGTGGGCCTGGAGTTCGTCCGCGAGGCCGCCGAGCCGGTCGGGGTTGCGGGCCACGAGGGTCAGTCGACACCCGTGCGGCGCAAGTTGCCGCGCGAGGGCGGAGCCGATGCCGCCCGTGGCGCCGAAGAGGACGAGGTGGAGATTCCGGAACGACATGTCGAAGCGAAGCCAGAGGTGGAGTCAGGAAAAAGGCGGGGGGCCGAACGCCCCCCGCCGCGAGATCACCGACCACCGACCCACGGGATCAGTTGGGCAGGACCACCGCGTCGATCACGTGGATGACGCCGTTCTTGGCGGCGACGTCGGCCTTGATGACCTTCGCCCCGTCGACCAGGACCTTGCCGTCCTCCACCCGGATGCTCAGCTCCTTCCCGTTCACGGTCTTGGCCTTCATGGTCTTCACGTCCGCGGCCATGACCTTCCCGGGCACCACGTGGTAGGTC
>CAZSOV010000182.1:2724-15576 GCA_964608505.1 uncultured Verrucomicrobiota bacterium | reverse complement strand
GGCAGGCGAACTCCATGGAGCCCAGGATGTCCGGGTTCAGGACGTTGCCGGCGATGCGGACGCTGAAGATATCGCCGAGACCCTGATCGAAGACCAGTTCCGCGCTGGTGCGGGAGTCGATGCAGCTGAGGATGATGGCGAAGGGGAACTGATCGGAGGAGGTTTCGTTGACCTGCTGGAGGAGGTTGCGGTTGGCGCGGAGGTTGTTAATGAACCGATGGTTGCCATCGAGAAGGATCTTCAGTGCCTGGCGCGGGGTCAGATGATGTTGGGTTTCCTTGGTCTGGGTACGCATGGGGTGTGGTGTGGTGCGCGGGCAATGCCACCCACCCAGGCCCGGCCGGGAGGGCAACGGGCCTGCGGTGGCGCGGTGGCCGTTTCGCTTCGTTTCCCGGAGCGACGGGTGTCTCCGGGGGAAGCGGGGTGTCGGGTTCCGAGTTTTCGGACGGCGCGACGTCGTCCGCGGAGCCGGATTGAGAGAGAGCGGTGTCCCCGGAACCAGCCGGGGATGAGGAGATCGGGCGGGGATGGAACGGTCAGGAGCCTCCGTGACCGGTGACGCGGCTGGCGGCGAGGGCGCCGAGGGTCTGGCGGCGTTGTTCGAAGACCTGCTTGGCGCGGGCCACGGAGTCGTTCCGCTTGCCGAGCGTCACGCCGTTCATGGTGAGGTCGATGTCGTTGAGCTCGGCCTTCTTTTGGAAATCCATGAGAATCTCGTAGATGTCGTAGTCGATGTTGACCGAGCGGGAGGCATCGATGACGACGCGGGTATGGGGCGGGATGGCGTCGAGGGTCTGCATGATGCTGGCGCGATTCAGGAAGGAGACATCCTCGGAGAGGTGGATCGTGTAGGTGTCGCCGCGTTCGTCGTGCGTTTCCTCGACGAGGAAGTAGGGGTTGCGGAGATTGACGAGGAGCAGGTGGAAGACCGCGACGCCCATGCCGAGGGCGATGCCGACGAGGAGGTCGGTGAGGAGGATGCCGACGACGGTGACGACGAACGGCAGGAACTGGAACCAGCCCAGCCGATACATCGATTTGAAGAGGGCGGGCTTGGCGAGCTTGTAACCCACCACGATGAGCACGGCGGCGAGGGTGGCGAGCGGGATGAGATTGAGGATGCCCGGGATGAGGAGGACGGCGAGCAGCAGTTGGACGCCGTGCAGGACCGCCGAGGCCTTGGTGCGTCCGCCGGAGAGCACGTTGGCGGAGCTGCGGACGATGACCTGGGTGAGGGGCAGTCCGCCGATCAGGCCGGAGAGGATGTTGCCGAGGCCCTGCGCCTTGAGTTCGCGGTTCGTCGGCGTCACCCGCTTGAAGGGGTCCAGTTTGTCCGCCGCCTCGACGCTGAGCAGGGTTTCGAGGCTGGCCACGATGGCGAGGGTGAAGGCGGTGGTCAGGACCGCGGGGTTGGTGATCTGCGTGAAATCGGGGAACTGAATCAGGCTGGCCAGACCGGACCAGCCCTCGACGACGGGAATGCGGACCAGGTGCTTTTCGTCGATGGCGATGCCGGGCGCGAAGGCCCGGAAGGCGAGGTTGAGGAGAATGCCGGCCACGACGGCGACGAGGGGTCCCTGGACCCATTGGAGGGCCTTGATCTTCTTGATAAACGGTTTCTCCCAGACGACGAGCAGGATCAGGGAGACGGCGGCTACGATCAGCGCGCCGGGCTCGATGAAGTTCAGCATGTTCACCAGCTCGGAGAACGAGTTCTGCTGGTCCGGTTGTTCGAAGCTGATGGTTCCCTCCGGCACCTTGTCGTAGCCGAAGGCGTGGGGGATCTGCTTGAGGATGATGATGAGGCCAATGCCCGAGAGCATCCCCTTGATGACGGAGGACGGGAAATAGTAGCCGATGATGCCGGCGCGCAGGAATCCGAGGACGAGCTGGAAGATGCCGGCGAGGACGACGGAGAGGAGAAAGGCCGGCCACGAACCGAGGGTGGCGATGGCGTTGAGCACGATGACCGCGAGGCCGGCTGCTGGGCCGGAGACGCCGAGCGCGGAACCGCTGGCGAGGCCGACGACGATGCCGCCGATGATGCCGGCGATGATTCCTGCGAAGAGCGGTGCGCCCGAGGCCATGGCAATACCCAGGCACAACGGGGTGGCCACGAGAAACACCACCAGGCTGGCCGGCAGGTCATGTTTCAGGTTCGCCAGCACGCCCGGGGCGAGGGCGACATCGTGATGGGTTCTCTCCATGCGCGTGGGTAGGTGATCTTCGGTAGATTGGGTCCGGGTGTGATCCCTGCCTGAGGTCCCTTTCCGGATTGGCCCGCGAAGGTAGTGAGAGACCTCCAAGCGTCAAGGAGGTGGACCGAGATTTTTGGGGTGTGCCGCAGATCGCGCAGGGGACGGATGGACCGCGGGGACGCCGCGACGATCCGGAGGGCGCGTCCCGACCCGTTTCGGGGCCGGTGGGCAGGCTGGCGGAGCGAACCTGGCGAACCCTTCCGGGTTCGTGGTGGCGGCCCGCGAAAGTCCTACGGATTCTCCCGCGCGCGATAGTAACGACGCGTCCGCCCGCTCGCGGCGGCGGGATCCTCGATCTGGACGGCGTTGCCGACGACGACGGGTGTCGCGCCGATGGGCGTCCATTGGTCGACGGGCACGGCGAGATCGTCGGTGGCGAGCAGGGACAGGGAGGCGGCGCGGGTCGGCGGGATCGGCGAGCCGTCGGCGGTGCGAATCGTGACGCGGGGGCGTCCGTTGGCGAACTCGACGGAGGGCGCGAGGCGGACCGGGGAGGGAGGCGCGGGGGGAGCCAGATCCCAGACGGCGATCTCGGTCGTGCTGCGCGCGTAGAGCAGGCCCTCGCTCCACGCCGGGTTGTTCCAGGTCTTGCCCCGGACGGCCTGGAAGCGGTCGATCTCGTGGTAGTTCGCGGGGTCGAGTCGGGCGAGGATGGCCTCGCCGGATTCGGTGAGGACGAACAGGTGTCCGTTCACGATGAGCACGCTGCCGTAGCCGACGTCGCCGGAGCGTCCCACGGACGCGGCGCGCCAGGCTTCGGTGCCGTGGAGGGCGGCCTCGGCCCCGTGGTTCACGTTGATGCACCGCAGCGTATTGAGGCTCTGGCCGAACACCCCGTAGACGTAGCCGTCATGGTGGACCGGCGTGGCCCAGTGGTTCATGTGGGTGTTCCGCTTCTTCCAGAGCTGCGCGGCGGCGACCGACGCGCCGTTGGCCGAGAGCCGGACCGCCCCCGAGCCGCTGGTATAGGCCGCGGAACCATAGACCGCGTTGCCGCACACGACCGGCGAGGCGGCGGTGGAGGTGGAATAGGGAAGGGACAACCGCCACAGCGCATCGCCGGTTTCGGGGCGCACGCCGGTGAGGCCGGCCTGGGTGAAGAAGACGACCTGCGGGACCCCCGCGATGGTGGCGGCCACGGGACTGGCCTGGGTCATGCGTTCGTCGTGTTTGCGCCAGGCCGTGGTGCCGTCCGATTTTCGGATCGCCATGAGCCGGTTGGGGCTGCCGTTGCCGTTGACGAACAGCAGATCCCCCACGATGACGGGCGACGCGGCGTTCTGCCACTCGATGACGTTGGAGCCGAGTTCCGCCGGAAAATCGCGCTTCCAGATCTCGCGCCCGGTGGCCGCCTCGAGACAGTACAACTTCAGGTACGACGTGAAGACGTAGACCCGGTCCCCGTCGAGCACGGGCGTCGAACGCGGTCCGTCGTCGTTCCCCACGCCACCGTTCGGATAGTCGGCGAGGTCCAGATTGACGGCCCAGAGTTCGCGTCCCGTGGCGGCTTCGAGGGCCACCGCGAACTCGCGGTCCGCGCCCCCGACCCGCCGCCGGGCCTGGGTGAAGAGGCGTCCGTCCCGGAGGGTGATCGAACTGAGGGCGGGTTCCACCGTCCGCCGCCAGACCAGCTTCGGGGGTTGCGCGGTCCAGTTGGTGCGGATGGGCGCGGCGTACGTGCCGTCGTGCGACGGGCCGCGATAGTGGGTCCACTCACCACGTCCCTCGGGGGCAAGCAGCGCCAGGGCGGTGAGCAGGGAGGGGCCGACGAAGGGCCTCAACCGGGCCGGGGGTGGGGTCGGGGCGGGGACGGGGCTGTTCACGCCATTAAGAGAGCCTGAACCGCGGCGGGAGTCAAAGCGGCGGAACGCGTCCCTCCCGGGAAAGCCAGGGCGATTGACAAAATCGATTGGGGCCCGCGACCGCCGGGTCGCGGGGCGATCGAAGCAGGCGAATCGAGAGGCGAAGCCTGCGACTCGGCAGTCGCCGGCCCCACATCGCAGTTCCACGCAGGACTTTGTCAACGGCCCTGCCGGGAAAGCCTTCCGTCACTCGTCGCACGTGGTTGCCATCAGCGTCGCCTGCAAGGTGGCGCGCGCGGCGTCGAGATCCGCGTCGGAGGCGTCCCGGGGGATTCTCAGGGGGGACCCGAAGACCACCTCGCAGGACGCGAACGGAAGGGGGATCTGGAAGCGGTCCCAGCTGCGGAGGCGGAGCTTCCAGCGCGCGTTCCAGGTGACGGGGATGATTCTGAGGCCGGTGACGCGGGCGAGGCCCAGGATGCCGGTCTGGACCTGGTAGCACGGGCCGCGCGGTCCGTCCGGGGTGATGGCAAGGTCGAAGCCTTCGGCGGCACGGGAGGCGAGTTCGAGCAGGGCCTGCGGCCCGCGGCGGCTGGTGGAACCCCGGACCGGCCAGACGCCGTGGGATTCGAGGATGGCGGACAGCATGGCGCCGTCGCGGCTGGCACTGACCAGGGCCGCCAGCCGCCGTCCGGGATCGCGCTGCTTGATGAATCGCCGGAAGAGCGCCATGGAAAGCGCGAGCCGATTGTGCCAGATCGCATAGATGGCGGGCGACTCGATGGCCAGCGGGATGGCCCGGTGGTGGTCGATGACCCGCATGCGGAGCGTGACGTCGAGACCGCGTGCAGCCAGATGGGCCAGGGCGGCCACGAGGCGGTGGCTCCGCGAGGGGGGGCGGGGCACGACCGGCCCCGAGGCGGGACGGCGTGGCGGGTTCATCCCCCGCCCTTCTTCAGGGCCGTGCGCACCAGTTGATCGACGCTGGCCTGGGGACCCAGGAGGGCTTGGACGGCGCGAACCGCTTCGTAGGCTTCCGGCTGTTTGTAACCGAGCGCGACCAGGGCGAGGATGGCGTCGTGCTGGGCCTGTTCGGTGGGGGCCGCGGCGCGGGCTCCCGTGCCCGTGGTCTCCCAGCCCGCGGTGGCTCCCATCTTGTCCTTCAGCTCGACGATGATCCGTTCGGCCGTTTTTTTGCCGACGCCGTGGATCTGGGAGAGCGCGCGGACGTCGGCGCTGGCAACGGCCTGGCGGAACGCCGCGGGGGGAGTGCCGCTGAGGATGTTGAGCGCCATGCGCGGGCCGATGCCGCTGACGGTCTGGATGAGGAGCCGGAAGAGTTCGCGTTCGGCGGGGGTCACGAAGCCGTAGAGCGTATGGGCATCCTCGCGGATGACCAGGTGGGTGAGCAGGTGCAGTTCCTCGCCCGGGGCCGGAAGCCGGTCATAGGACGAGAGCGGGATCAGGACCTCGTACCCGACCCCATGGACCTCGAGGGTGATCTGGGTGGGCAGGGCGTCGACGAGTCGTCCGTGCAGAAACGTGATCATGGGTGCGAAGGCAATGCCGTCATTCCTCCCCCGGATCGATGGGCGAGGAGCGCCCGTACGGTGGACGGGGGAGATCCGCGTCGTCGGGGTCGAAATCCCGGTCGCCGGAGGGCGGGCGGGACGCGGCCCGCGACGCGTCGCGGCGATGTCGCTGGCGGCGCAGATGTCGGACGACCCCGAAGGCGACGACGATCAGGAGCACGCCGAGGAGCAGGAGCAGGACGAGCAGGAGGCTCCAGGCGATGGCGACACGCTGCGGCATGGTGGGCGAATCGGAGCCGTGGTTCAGTTCAGAGGAGTCGCGCGGGTTCGAGCGAGGGACGACCGAGTGACTGGGCGTGGACGAGGGCCAGGGCCAGGGCGTCGGCGGCATCGGGCGGGGGCGGTTCCGCAAGGCCGAGCATGCGTTGCACCATGCGGGCGACGGCGATCTTCTGTGCGCCCCCGAACCCGACGACCGCCTGCTTGACCTTGCGCGGCGCGATCTCGCGGATTTCGAGACCCGCCTCGGCCGCGGCCAGCAGGCAGACCCCGCGGGCCTCGCCCATGAGCAGGGCGGTCTGCAAATTCTGCGCGAAGAAGAGCGCCTCGATGGCGCACGTGGTGGGGCCGTGTTCCCGGATGGCGTCGCGCAGCCCTGCCGCGATGCGCACCAGGCAGCGGGAGCGCGAGAGGCTGGCGGGACAGCGCAGGGTTCCGTGTCCAAGCACCTCGATGGTGGAGCGCTGGGCGCGGATGATGCCCCAGCCGGTGCCGCGCAGGGATGGATCGATGCCGAGGACCACCTGGGTCCGCAGCGCCTCCGACCCGGCGAGGCGGGAGGAAAGGGACTCCGCGCCCTGCTCCCGGCGCCGGGGTTGGCGCAACCGTTGCTGGAGCGCCTCGAACTGTTGGGGGCTGATGCCCATCGCCCCGGAGCATGACGTCCCGGGCGGCCAAGTCGAGCCGCCGCACCGGCCTGCCGCGTCACCTCTGTCGGCGGCTACGCGGTGCGGGTGCGCGAAGTGCTGGGTCGTAGCCGCCGACATGCGGAGGCGGAGCGTGTGGGGGGAACGAAAAGGGTCCGCCTCGGCACCTCGGCGGGTACGCGGTGCAGGTGCGCGAAGTGCTGGGTCGTAGCCGCCGACATGAGGAGGCGGAGCGCGTGGGGGGAACGAAAAGGGTCCGCCTCGGCACCTCGGCGGCTACGTGGTGTCCGCCTCGTCACCTCGGCGGCTACCTCTGCTCCCGGCGGAGGTGGCGGGTCGCCGGGCCGGACCGCGCCGTCAGGCGACTTTGGAGGTGGGGCGGGAGTCCGCGTCGGAGGCGGAGGAGGAGTTGGCGGCAGAGAAGTTGGTCGCGAGATGGACCTGCTGCACGACGCGGTCGGCGGTGAGGCCATGCCGCTGGCGGAGGTAATCCACGGAACTGGCGTGCTCGACGAAGGCATCGGGCCAGCCGATGCGGACGACGGGGGTGGTGATGCGATGGTCGCCGAAGCACTCCAGCACGATGCTGCCGTAGCCGCCCATCAGCACGTGATCCTCGAGGGTGACGACGACGTCGGCGGCGCGCCCGAAGAACTCGTGGGTCGCGTGGTCGAGGGGCTTGCAGAAGCGCGGATTGACGAGGGCGCAGTCGAAGCCCTGGGAGCGGAGGGTGGCCATGGCCTCGCGGGCGACGGACTGCATGTTACCGAGGGCGAAGAGGGCGATCCGGCGCCCGCCCTGGTTGGCGAAGTGCTGGAGGACCTCGGCCTTGCCGATCTCGAGGACGCCGGGGCGATCCTTGATGGCGACGCCCTCGGCGGGGCCGCGGGGATAGCGGATGGCGACGGGATGGGGCTGGAGGGTGGCGGTGAACATCATGTCCTGCATCTCGTCCTCGTCCTTGGGGGCCATGAGGATGAGGTTGGGCAGGCAGCGCAGGAAGGAGATGTCGAAGAGCCCGTGATGGGTGGGGCCGTCGTTGGCGCTCAGGCCGGAGCGGTCCATGCAGAAGATCACCGGCAGATCCTGGAGGCAGACGTCGTGATGGATGCAGTCGTAGGCGCGCTGGAGGAAGGTGGAGTAGATGGCGACGACGGGGTGGAAGCCCATGGTGGCCATGCCGGCGGCGAAGATGACGGCGTGTTCTTCGGCGATGCCGACGTCGTAGTATTGGGCGGGGAGGGCCTGATCGAGCAGCTTCAGGCTGGTGCCGCTGGGCATGGCGGCGGTGATGCCGACGACGTTTTTATTCTGCTGGCAGAGCTTGACCATCGTGCGGCCGAAGACGTCCTGCCACATCGGGGGCGCCCCGGCCTTGGGGCCGGCGACGACGCCGGTGTCGGCGCAGTAAGGTCCGAGGCCGTGGAATTTCTCGGGCTGCCGGATGGCGGCGTCGAAGCCCTTGCCCTTCTGGGTGAGGATATGGATGACGACGGGGGTATCGCAGGTCTTGGCGAATTCGAGGACGCCGACGAGGGTGGGGAGGTCGTGGCCGTCGAAGGGCCCGAGGTATTTGAGCCCGAACTCCTCGAAGATGAGGCTGCTGCCGTAGCCGCCGCGTCCGTCGGTGCCGGGGCCCTCGTGGGCGCGCTGGAGGCTGACCTCGCTGACGACGCCCTTGATGGCCTCCTCGGCCTTCTGGCCGAGGCGGACGGCGAGTTCGCCCTTGGGCAGCTTCTTGAGCCAGGCGGAGAAGTCGCGCTGGAGCTGGTTATAGCGGGGGTTGGTGGTGAGGCGGTTGAGATAGCCCGCGATGGCGCCGACGTTTTTGGCGATGGACCACTCGTTGTCGTTGAGGATGCCGATGAAGCGCTTGGTGGTGTGGGCGATGTTGTTGAGCGCCTCGAAGGAGATGCCGTTGGTGAGGGCGGCATCGCCGAAGATGCAGACGACGTGCTCGTCGGTGCCGCGCTGGTCGCGGGCGGCGCACATGCCGAGGGCGGCGGAGAGGGCGGTGCCGGCGTGCCCGGCGCCGTAGCAGTCGTGCTCGCTTTCGCTGCGCAGGGCGAAGCCATTGAGGCCCTCGGTGGTGCGGATGGTGTGGAAGCGGTTCTTGCGTCCGGTCAACAGCTTGTGGACGTAGACCTGGTGGGAGACGTCCCAGACGAACTTGTCCTTCGGCGTGGCGAACGCGCGGTGAAGGGCGATGGTGAGCTCGACGACGCCGAGGTTGGGCCCGAGATGACCGCCGTGCTTGGCCAGCTTGGTGATCAGTTCGTGACGGATCTCCGTGGCGAGCTGGATCGACTGGTCGAGGTTCAGCTTCTTCACGTGGTCGGGCTGATCGACCATGTCCAGGTATCGGCTCATGGGGGGAATCCTCGGGGGGACGATGGGCTGGTCTTGCACGGAGTCTTGGGCTTGGCGGTGGTGGTTAATGAAAACAGGCGGGATCGGATCGAACCGAATCAGGTGCGCGGGTGCGGGGCCGGAACACGCGGCTAATCGGACGGACCGCCCGAGGAGGCGGGGCCGGGGTCGAAGTCGAGGGCGACGGGTTGTCCCTGGTCATCCGGTTCCAGTTGCTGGATGCGCAGTTCCGCGGAGGAGAGGCGGTCCTGGCATTGTTTGACCAGGCGGGTGCCTTCCTCGTAGCGGTTGAGCAATTGTTCCAAGGGCAGATCCCCGGTCTCCATGGCTTCCACGATGGATTCCAACCGGGTCAATGCCTCTTCGAAACTGGGCGGTTCGGTCGCTTTCGCGGCCTTCGACATGGCCGGAACCTAGGGTAAAGGAATGGCCGCGTCCAGTCGGGCCGTGGAACCTCGGGCCGTGGTCCTCGCGGTGAGGCGGGCGGGGCCGTTGACAAAGTCCTGCGTGGAACTGCGATGTGGGGCCGGCGACTGCCGAGTCGCAGGCTTCGCCTCTCGATTCGCCTGCTTCGATCGCCCCGCGACCCGGCCCGCCGTCGCGCAGACGCTATGGCGGGGAGCCGGTCGCGGGCCCCAATCGACTTTGTCCATTGCCCGGGCGCGGGTCGCGGGCGCCGTAAATCGCCCTTTCCCGGCATGGGGGCGGCGGGCATGATCCGCGACCCCGGCGGGGAATGACTCGTCGCCGGGCTCGAACACACGAAACGCCATGGGTGCCGACCACGCGACCGCACAGAAAGTTGAAGCTGCTCCGCTGACCCCCTTGAACCTGCCGGTGCGCCTGGCGGGGACGCCGACCCGTCCGCCGCGATTCGCGGTGACGGCGAGGAACCGGGCCGGGGCGGAGGTGACGGTGGCGGACCCGCGGGCGACGCGGGCGCTGGTGGCGTTGATGAACGTGCACGCGGTGACGGGCGGGGCGGCGTGCCATTGGGGCGGGCCGGCGGCCTTCGCCGAGATCAACGCGGCCATCCACGCGGTGATGTTCGGAACCCAGGGCCGTCCCTGGCACGAGGCGTTCCACTACGTGAACGACGCGGGACACGCCGAGAACGGCGTGTACGCCCTCCGGGCGAACTACGGTTTCGACGGATTGAGCCCCGCGGATCTGCGCGGATTCCGATCCATCCGCTCCAAGCTGACGGGCCACGGCGAATCCCACCTCAACCCCGAGGGGGTGCTGCTGTCCAACGGGCCGTTGGGCTCGTCGGTGGGGCAGGCCCAGGGATTGGCCATGGGCGACCGGACGGCGGGGCGGGATCGGGTGACGATTCTGGTGGTGTCGGACGGCGCCGCCATGGAGGGCGAGGCGCGCGAGGCGTTCGCGGCGATTCCGGGACTGGCGGCGAAGGGACGGGTGAATCCGTTCGTCATGGTGCTGTCGGACAACGACACGAAGCTGTCGGGCCGCATCACCAAGGATTCCTTCTCCATGACGCCGAGCCACGAGGCGCTGGATGATCTGGGGTGGCGCGTGACGCGCGTGGCGAACGGGCACGATTTGCAGGCGGTGTACCAGGCGGTCGAGGCGGCCGTGGCCGAGGCCCAAGGCGACCCCACGCGCCCCGTGTGCCTGTGGGTGAAGACCATCAAGGGTTACGGCATCAAGTCGACGGAGGAGAACAGCGCCGGCGGGCACGGGTTCCCGCTGGCCAACGGGGAGAAGATCGTCGACTGGCTCGCGGAACTGTACCGGGGCGACACGGTGCCGGCGGAGTTGGTGGCCTGGGGGGCGGAGTTGCGGGGCGATTGGGAGCGGAAGGAGGCGGAGAAGAAGGCCAAGGCTGCCGCTGCGGCGGCAGCCCCGGCACCCGCGGGCCCCAAAAAGGACAAGGTGCAGGCGGGATTGGCGAAGGCGGCGATCCGGGCGGCGGCGGACGGCTATCCGGTCTTCTCGATCTCGTCGGACGTGCAGGGCTCCACGGGGATCAGTCCGTTCCAGAAAACCTTTCCCGAACGCTTCGTGGAAGTGGGGATCGCGGAGTCGAACATGATCAGCGTGGCGGCGGGCTACGCGAAGACCGGCTACATTCCGGTCGTGGACACCTTCGGGCAGTTCGGCGTCACCAAAGGCAATCTGCCGCTGACCATGGCCGCGCTGTCGCAGGCGCCGGTGATCGCATTGTTCTCGCACGTCGGATTCCAGGACGCCGCGGACGGGGCCAGCCATCAGGCCACGACCTACCTCGCGGCCGTGAGCGCGATTCCGCACACGGTGGTGATCGCCCCGAGTTGCTCGGACGAGGCGGAGGCGCTGATGTACGAGGCGATCCGTCGACAGGCTGAGGATCGAAAGGCCGGGCGCGACGGCGAGAGCTACGTGTTTTTCGTCGGGCGCGAGAATTACCCGCTGTCGTGGGTCGAGGGCGCGACGTATCCGTGGGGCAAGTCCCAGGTGCTGCGTGAGGGTAGGGACGTGGTTCTCGTGGGGACGGGCGTGCTCGTGAACAAGGCCATCGAGGCCGGGAAACTCCTGGCGGAGCGCGGGGTCTCGGCGACCGTGATCGGACATCCGTTCGTGAATCGTCCGGACGTGGCGGTGATCGGTGCCGCCGTGGCGCGGTGCGGAGGACGGTTGGTGACCATCGAGGACCATCAGGTGGTGGGCGGGATGGGGGCACAGCTGTCGCACGCGCTGAGCGCGGCCGGCGTGGCGCACCGGGCGCGCACCCTCGGCATCCCCGGGGAATTCGGCCAGAGCGCCTATCTGGCGGAGGAATTGTACCAGAAGTACGGCTTGACCGGCCCGAAGATGGCGGAGGCCGCAGAGGCGCTGGTGAAGGGCTGACGCGGACGACGGAGGAGGTTGCGCGGTAGAGTTGTAGGCCAGGTCCCCGACCCGGCGGCGAAGGGCGACGGACGTGCGCCGCGTGAGGGCACGCGGCCTACAGAGGAGATCGCGCGGAATTGTAGGCCGGGTCCCCCGACCCGGCGGCGATGGGTGGCGGACGTGCGCCGCGTGAGGGCACGCGGCCTACAGAGGAGATTGCGCGGAATTGTAGGCCGAGTCCCCCGACCCGGCGGGAAAGGTGACGGACGCCCGCTGCGTGAGGGCACGCGGCACGCGACCTGCCGGGAGGCGGCGGAGGCGTTACCGGGCCGATTGCCGGGCGGCTTCCACGGCGGCGATGCGCGAGATGTATTGCCGGAAATCGTCGTCCTCCCCCTCGAGATGAGCGGGCAGGGCCTCGCGGAAATCGGCGCGGCGGCACCATTCCCGCATGTAATCCTCCCAGGACTGCCAGAGGCGGCGGGTCTGGCGGCTCATGCTCTCCTCGTAGACGAGCATGTAGGCGCGTTCGAAGATGGAGACCAGGATGCCGAAGAGCGCGAACTTGCGCTCCATCTGGTCCGGCGAAATCTCGATCTCCGCCCCATCCCGGCGCAGCAGGTGCAGGTCGGCGTGGTCGAGCACGAGCTTCAGGAAGTTCGTATATTCGTCCGCGAGTCGCTGGAAGATCTCCTCCTCCTCGTTCTGGCGTTCGCGGCGCTGTTCGAACGCGAAGACGAGAATGGCGAATGGCAGACCGAAGACGGTCACGACGTAGCTCAGGAATTCGAACCATTCCAGCAGGGTCCAGGCAGGGATCGCGCCGTCGGCCATGGGCCGAGGATCGGTGGACGAGGCAGGGCTTGGCCAACGGAAACGTGCCGGGTGCTGAGGGGGACCGACTCCGGGTCCGCAATGGCTGTGGGGCCCGCGACTGGCTCTCCGCCGAAGCGTCGGCGCGTAGGTGGACCGGGTCGCGGGGCGAACGAGGTGCGCGGATGAAAAGGAGAAGCTGGCGACTTGGCAGTCGCACGCCCCGCATCGGAGGAGGACCGGCTGTGGGTCCGCAATGGCTGAGGGGCCCGCGACTGGCTCTCCGCCGAAGCGTCGGCGCGTAGGTGGACCGGGTCGC
>CAZSOV010000182.1:0-2624 GCA_964608505.1 uncultured Verrucomicrobiota bacterium | reverse complement strand
TGGCGACTTGGCAGTCGCACGCCCCGCATCGGAGGAGGACCGGCTGTGGGTCCGCCATGGCTGTGGGGTCCGCGACTGGATCTTCGCCGAAGCGTCGGCGCGTAGGTGGACCGGGTCGCGGGGCGAACGAAGCCGGCGGACGGAGCGGGCGAAGGGAGGCGGGCGCGGCGGAAGTCCGGTTCGGAACAAATTTGCGGCAGCGCAATGGGTGCCGAATCGCCGGGCCTGTGTTACGATCTCGCGACATGCACTTGATCGAGCGCCCCTGGCTAGCGGTGGTCCTTTTTGTGGCGGTGATGAATGCGGGTGGCGCACGGTCGTCGCTGGCGGCCGGACCCCTCGTCATCAACGAATTCCTTTCCTCCAACACCAAATTCCTCGCCGACGAGGACGGATCGTCCGAGGACTGGATCGAGATCCGGAACATCTCGTCCGGAACGGTTTCGGCGGCGGGATGGGCGTTGACGGACGATCCGGCGCAACCGGCACGTTGGACGTTTCCCGCCACGAACGTTCCGGCGGGCGGCTATCTGGTGGTGTTCGCCTCGGGCAAGGACCGGCGGGTGCCGGGCGCGCGGTTGCACACGAACTTCCGGCTGAGCGACGAAGGGGAGTACCTTGGGTTGATCGCGCCGGACGGCGAGACGATCGGCACGGAGTTCCGGCCCCAGTATCCGCCGCAGCTCGCGGACATCTCGTTCGGGCCCGGGCCGGACGGGACCGGACGTTTCTTCAACCCGCCGACGCCGGGCCAGGCGAACGGGGCGGGATTTGCGGCGCGGGTGGAGGACACGAAATTCAGCGTGGACCGTGGGATCCACGAGGCGCCGTTCGACCTGCGCATCACGAGCGCCTCGGCGGGGGTGGAGATCCGCTACACGACGAACGGGACGCCGCCGACGGCGACGACGGGCATGGTGTACACGGGTCCGCTGCGGATCGCGGGGACGACCGTGGTGCGCGCGGCGGCGTACAAGGCGGGCTGGTTGCCGTCGAACGTGGACACGCACACGTACCTGTTTCTGGCGGACGTGATACGGCAGGCGCCGACGGGGGCGGCTCCGGAGGGGTGGCCGGCGACATGGGGAAGCAACACGCGGGATTACGGCATGGATCCGGACGTGGTGAACAGCGTGCGGTACCGCGACACGATCCTCCAGGACCTGAAGACGCTGCCGTCGTTCTGCGTGACGGTGCATCTGCCGGACCTTTTCGCGTCGGCGAACGGCATCTACGCGAATCCGGGGCAGGACGGCCGGGCCTGGGAACGCCCGACCTCGCTGGAGCTGGTGTATCCGGACGGGCGGGACGGGTTCCAGGTGGACGGCGGGATCCGGATCCGGGGCGGGTTCAGCCGGAGCACGAGCAATCCGAAGCACGCGTTCCGGTTCTTTTTCCGCGGGGAATACGGGGACGCGAAGCTGCGGTACCCGGTGTTCGGCGAGGGGGCGATGGACGAGTTCGACGGGTTCGACCTGCGGACGTTCCAGAATTACTCGTGGAGCTTCCAGAACGACGCGCGGGGGACATTCCTGCGCGACCAGTTCAACCGGGACGCGCAGCTGGCGATGGGGTCGCCGGCGGAGCGGGGGGACTACTACCATCTCTACATCAACGGGCAGTACTGGGGGCTGTACAACACGTGCGAGCGTCCGGAGGCCAGCTACGGCGCGGCCTACTTCGGGGGGGAACCGGAGGAGTACGACGTGATCAAGGTGGAGGCGGGCATCTACGAGACCCTGGCCACCGACGGTTCGCTGGCGGCGTGGACGCAGTTGTACAACCTGGTGAAGTCCGCGCCGGTGACGGACGCGATGTACAGGCGCCTGATGGGCCTGAATCCCGACGGGAGCCGGAACCCGGCCTATCCGGTGTACGTGGATCCGGTGAACCTGATCGACTACATGCTGGTGATCCTGTACGGCGGGAACCTGGACGCGCCGATCTCGAACTTCCTGGGGAACACGAGCCCGAACAATTACTTCGGGGTGTGGAACCGGGTGCGGAAGGATCGCGGGTTCCAGTGGTTCGTGCACGACGCCGAACACACGATCCTGGACGTCAACGCCGACCGCACCGGGCCGTACACGGCGGGCGACGGATCGGTGACGAAGAGCAATCCGCAATGGCTGTGGCAGCGGCTGATGAACAGTCCGGAGTTCAAGACCCTGGCCGGCGACCGGGCGCACCGCCACCTGATGAACGGCGGGGTGCTGACTCCGGAGACGGCGCGCGAGCTGTACCTGCGCCGCCGGAACCAGATCGACCGGGCGGTGGTGGCCGAGTCGGCGCGGTGGGGTGACGCGAAGCGGTCCACGCCGTTCACGCGGGACGACCACTGGGTGCCGGCGATGAACCAGAACCTCGCCTTCATCGCCGGGCGCGCGCCGATCCTCCTCAATCAGCTCCGGGCCGATGGCGTGTACCCGGCGGTGGCCGCGCCCCGCTTCAACCAGCACGGCGGCGTCGTGAATCCGGGCTTCGGCCTGCTCATGGCCCCGGGCACCCCCAGCGTCTACTACACCCTGGACGGTTCCGACCCGCGGTGGCCCGGCGGCGCGGTCGCGACGTCCGCCCTGATCTACCAAACCCCGGTGTCACTCGCGGAATCGGTCACGGTCAAA
>CAZSOV010000181.1:0-15685 GCA_964608505.1 uncultured Verrucomicrobiota bacterium | reverse complement strand
CATGGGGCAATGCGACGTCGAGGACGCCCTGGAGGAATTGAAGCAGTTCGCGCTTATCAGCGAATGCAGCTTGGTGGCCGGAGATCGCCGGTCCGTCTTCGCGTTGCCGGCCTTCCGACGGCACTACCGCTTGTTGCCATTGACCCGGGAGTACGTGCTCAAGCAGGGCGTTCAACCTGACGAGGGGCTCCGTACGAGAATCGCCGCGTGGATGCTTGAACTGGTCGCGGCCCAAGGAGGCAACGCCGATTGGCCGGACATCGATACCATCGACCGCATCGAACAACATCGCGATCTGCTGGCGTGGTACATCCAAGACGCCCACGACCGGCAACGGCACGACGTGGTGGTCGAGATGGTGCGGAAATGCGGGTATGCGCTGGGAATTCGGGGGTACAACGACCTGAGGTATCGCCTCGCGAAGATCGGGGTCGACTCCGCCAGGGTCATGGGGGATTCCCGGGAAGTCGCGCGGGTGCTCCTGACCAACAAGGCGTGGATCGAGTTCGTCTGGGCTGATCACGTAGCTTGTGCTGCGACTTTGGCCGAAGGTGCCGAGGCCGCGAAGAACGCGGAGGACGGCATGCTCCAAGCAGTCGCCTTGCGGCTTCAGGCGCAGGTGGCGAAGGAGAGCGGCGATACCACGAAGGCGGAGGCGTTGCTCGCGGATGCCCTGAGGCGTTTCAAGGGGTTGGATGACCTGTACCAGACGGCCATCACGCTGGGCACGTGGGGGAGTTTGCAACGCGACTTGGGGCGGCAGGAAGAATCCGAAGCGAGCATGCGAGAGGCACTGCTCATAACCGCCGGCCTGCCGAACTCGGAAGAACTCCGGTCCATCATGTGCCAGAAGCTGACCTGGCTCTTGATCCGTCAGGAGCGCCTGGCCGAGGCCGAGGAACTGAACCGGCAGGCCGAGGATTTGCTCCGGCACCTTCGGCGCCAGATGGGAGTCGCGTACTGCCGGCGAAATGAGGCGTTGATCGCCGAGAAGCGCAGCGACATCGCGGGGGCGCTGACCCTCGCGCGGGAAGCCGAGACGCTCTTCAACCTCTCGCGTGCTGGTCAGGAGATCGCCGAGGTGCTGAGGCGGTTGGAGGAAAAGGCCGCGAACTTGGACCGCGGCGCGGCACCGAAGCGAGAGGTGGGTGCGACCATGACCCTGGAGGCGAAGGTCAGCAAAGGCTCGCGGAAGTGATCACAAGGATCGTCTCCTTCAGAGGGCCATTTTGCGTGACGTTTGCGAGACGTCCTTGATGCCATTTTCTGCAAGAAGGTGCCATTTCGTGCCTTCCATCCGTTCTGAATGAAGCTGTTGATGGCGTTGTAAATAGATCGATATCAGCATCTTGTGGTGGGTGTTTCGGGTGGTTTCGTAAACCGTAGGTCGTCGGTTCGATCCCGACCACTGGCTCCATCTTCTTAAGCTTCTCTAAATAAGGCTATTGTAGAGGGGTTTTCGTGTCCGTTTCCCGGGGGGGTCAGAAGCCTTGCGCTCTGTTTGCGAGACTCTTTCGCGACCTCCGGCAGCCTTTCCGGCATGCTCACCCGACGTCGGAGGTGCCGGGCCCTCGCACTCCTCCGGGAGAACCGCGAGCGTCTGGAATCGCTCGCCCGTCAGCGTGCCTACCGCTGTGGGCTGACCATCGAGGAGAAGCGCGACCGCCAATTCCTCCTCACCGGGTCGAGCGCTCCCGCGACGTCCCCCGTGCCAACTGGACGAATCCTGTTCGTTCCCCCCGAACCCATGGACATCGTTGGCGCGGCCTGGGAGCGAAACGCGAAGCCCGGCGATCCTAACGTGGGCATCCTGCCGGAGCAGGAACCGCTCGCGGAGGGCCGATCAGTTCGGCGACGGGGACTATGTCGCGCAGGGACCGGCCCAGGCTGGCGTCCATCCTCCACGCAACGCCGGGAGCCCGCGCCGATGTCGGGGCTGTTGTATTCGCGGTCGCTGCTGTCGGCGGTGTGGTGGTGTCGGCGGCGACGGAGATGCTGCCGGTCCACGTCCGTTGCGGAGGCAGCCGGTTCCCGACGCAACCCAACGCAACCGGCACTGGGGTGAACGCCCCATAGGCGGAGCGCGCCGGCAACCCCTAGGCTGAGTGCGTGAAACGGAAGGGTGCCCCCTCCAAGCCAAGCGAAGCGCCAAGAGCCGTCAGGCGCATGCCAGGGCGGAACCCGCCGCAGGGAGCGATCCCCACCCCGGTTCCTGCAGCTTCTCCAGGAACCCACCACGCACCACGCACCACGTACGAATCCACCGATCAACGCCCGAACCCCATTGCCATGAAGAGCCGCGCCGCCGACCTCCCGGAAGCACCGAAGATGTACGCAACCGAGAACGATCTCTCGCTCCAGCGCCGGACGGAACTGAACGCGCTGATGAACCAAAGGCTGGCCGATGCCGTGGACCTGCAGCTGCAGATGAAGCAGGCGCACTGGAACGTGAAAGGCCCAAGCTTCATCGGACTGCACGAGCTTTTCGACGAGGTGTACGAGGCCGTGGACTCCTACGTGGACATGATCGCGGAACGGATTGTCCAACTGGGAGGCGTGGCGGAAGGCACCGTTCGGATGTCTGCCGCTCGCTCCAGACTCGCCGAGTACCCGCTCGCCATCGCGGAGGGCATGGCTCATGTCGAAGCGGTGGCACGGGCGCTTTCGGCCTTCGGACAAGTCGCTCGCGGCACGATCAACGAGGCGGACGCGCTGCAGGATGCCGACACGGCGGATTTGTTCACGGAGATCTCGCGCGGCGTCGACAAGTGGCTCTGGTTCGTGGAGGCGCACTCCCAGGCACCGAGGTAGAAGCACCAGGGTGCATTACGTGAAAGGAATCCATCCCTTCAAAGTTGCTCCACCCAACGCAGCCAGCCCGGGAGACGACCCGCGGGAGACCGGTTCCCTGCCGCGCGTCGTGCGCCTCGTGGCTTGGCGGGCATGAGACGGACAAAGGCCAGCCAGTGAAAGCGTGCCAGCGAACTCGCGGGTCGCGCGTATCCGCTTCCCGAGCATCCGAATCCGGAGGCCCGGGCTTTGCCGTTGTCCATCACCGCCACCCGGCGCCTTCGCGGCGGTGCGAAACCGCGCCTGGTCACCGTCGACTTCGGCACGCAAGGGCCGCGCCGTGTCGTCCGGAGGTTCAGCTCCGTCCAGGGGATGGTGGCGAGGATTCTCCCGGGAAACGTGCATGACGGGCTCCAGGAAGAGCATGCAACGCATCGCGTCATGGTGGCAGACCTGGAGGGCCTGGGGATCCCGGATGAGTCCCGAACGGAAGGAGCCGTCATTGCGGGCCGAGTTGTTCAGCGGCGAACAACTGGTGCGACATGCCAAGGGGCTGGCAGCCAGTCATCAAGTGGTCACGCGGAACGTCGCCAATCGCCTGCTGTCGCGGTTGGATCGCAACGAGGCCACGCTGCGGGAGTTCAATCGGGCGACGCTGGTGCTGAATCCGCGCAGGCGGATCACTCCCGCTGCCGAGTGGTTGCTGGACAATTTCTACCTGATCGAGGAGCAGATCCAGATGGCCCGGCGGCATCTGCCCCGGGGTTACAGTCGGGAATTGCCGCGGCTCCTGAACGGTCCCTCCGCCGGACTGCCGCGCGTTTACGACATCGTGCTGGAACTGATCTCGCACGTGGATGCCCAGATCGATGCGGAGCCCTTGCGCGCCTTCGTCGCCGCATACCAGACGGTGAGTTTTCTGAAACTGGGCGAACTGTGGGCCATTCCCATCATGCTGCGGCTCGGCCTGATCGAGAATCTCCAGCGCGTCACCACGCAGTTGATCGTCGCCCGGGAGCACCGCGAGATGGCGGATGGGTGGGCGAGGCGTTTGCAGGAGATGGCGGAAGTCAGTCCGTCCAACATCGTGGTGGTGGTCGCCGACATGGCGAAGGCCGATCTGCCATTGTCCAGCGCGTTCGTCGCGGAATTTTGCCAGCGACTGGCGCAGCACAGTCCCGTCCTGCATCTGGCGCGCGGCTGGCTGGAACAGCGGCTCGTGGAACAAGGAGCGTCCATCGAACAGCTGATCCAGCTCGAGAGTCAGAATCAGGCAGCCGACCAGGTTTCGGTCAGTCACAGCATCGGGAGCCTGCGGTTCCTGAGTGCCATGGACTGGAAGGATTTCGTCGAGACGCTGAGCGTGGTCGAGTCCACGCTGCGCGCGGATCCCTTGGATGTCTACCGGCGGATGGACTTCGCGACCCGCGATTGCTATCGCCATGCGGTCGAGAGCATCTCCCGGCACAGCCGGCTCCCGGAGCCGGAGGTCGCCCAACTCGCGCTGGAACTGACGGCGGAGGCCGCGCGGCTGAAGGGACCCGGGGACCGGACCGCCCACGTGGGCTTCCATCTGATCGACGGAGGGCGGCCGATGCTGGATCGCGCGGCGCGGGTTCGGTGGCCGTGGCAATCGCTGGCCGAGCGTGGCATCCACCGTTTCCCGCTGCCGTTCTACGTCGGCGGAATCGGCATGCTCACCTTGGTGGGCACGCTCGGGTTCATGGGGACCCTCGCGACCCTCGACGTGCCGGAATGGAAAATCGTGGGGCTCACCTCCGCGTTTCTGATCGGTGCCAGTCAACTGGCCGTGGCATCGATGAACTGGCTGTCCACGCTGCTGGTGAAGCCCCGCCTGTTCCCACGCCTGGACTTTTCATCGGGCATCGCGCCCGAATGCCGCGCGATGGTGGTCGTGCCGACGATGCTCACGAGCGTCGCCGGCATCGAGCACCTGCTCGAGACTCTGGAGATCCGCTACCTCGCGAATCGGGATCCGCAACTGCACTTCGCCTTGCTGACGGACTTCCGCGACGCTCCGGAGGCAACCCTCCCGGGCGATCAAGGCCTGTTGCGTCGGGCGCAGGTCGGCGTGGAACTGCTGAATCAGAAGTACTGCACGCAGGGCCGCACCTCCTTCTTCCTGTTTCACCGCCCCCGACGGTGGAATGCCGGCGAGGGCGTCTGGATGGGATACGAGCGCAAGCGGGGGAAGCTGGCCGAGTTCAACGCCCTGCTGCGCGGCGGTCCCCGCGAGTGCTTCTCCCTGATCGTGGGCGAAACCTCCGTCCTGTCGGAAATCAAGTACGTCATCACGCTGGACACCGACACCCAGCTCCCGCGCGAAGCCGGGCGTCAGCTCGTGGGCACGATGGCCCATCCGTTGAACAGGCCGGTGTTCGATCCCGTCCGCGGGATTGTCGTCGAAGGCTACGGCATCCTTCAGCCGCGCATCGGTGTGAGTCTGCCGGGCGCCCGGCGTTCCTGGTTCGTCCGGATCTTCGCCGGCGACGCCGGCCTGGATCCCTACACCCGGGCGGTGTCCGACGTGTACCAGGACGTGTTCCAGGAGGGCTCGTTCATGGGGAAGGGAATCTACGACGTGGATGCCTTCCAGCGGGCCATGCACGGACGAGTTCCGGAGAACACCGTCCTCAGTCACGATCTGTTCGAGGCGTGTCATGCCCGCTCCGGCCTGGTCAGCGACGTGGAGGTCTACGAGGAATATCCCTCGCGGTACAACGTGGACATGGAACGTCGTCACCGCTGGATACGCGGGGACTGGCAGATCCTGCAATGGCTCCTGCCGCGTGTTCCCGACGCCCACGGCGGCCGGGTTGGCAATCCGCTCTCCCTGTTGTCCCAGTGGAAGATCCTCGACAACCTGCGGCGGAGTCTCGTCCCCGTTGCGTTGGTGCTCGTGCTGGGGGGGCATTGGTTGCTCCTCCCGGAACTCCGTTCCACGGGCACCCTGCTGGTCCTGGCCATCCTCGCGCTCCCCGGGCTGTTGGGGGCGCTGGGTGGGCTGCTTCATAAACCGTCGAATCTGCCGTGGACGATGCATCTCCGGGATGTGGCGAGCATGGCCGGACGACAGGCGGGACAGGTGGTGCTGACGCTGGCGTTCCTGCCCTACGAAGCCTTCCTCGGCATGGACGCGATCGGGCGCACGTTGTTCCGCCTGCTGGCGTCCCGCGAACGACTCCTGGAGTGGCAAACCTCAGGCGATGTCGAAGGGACCCCCCGCACGGAGCTTGGCGGCTTCTACGGAACGATGTGGATCGTGCCCGCGTTCGCCTTGGGGATCGGAGGGGTTCTGGGAGTCCTGGAACCGGCCCCGGAAGTCCTGGCGCTGCCGATCCTCGCTCTCTGGCTGGCCGCGCCGTGGATCGCCTGGCGGATCAGCCAGCCCATTCGGTCCACGGCGCCCCCGCTGACGGACGGGCAACGCGAGTTTCTCCGCCGCACGGCCCGGAAGACGTGGCATTTCTTCGACACCTTCGTCACGGCCCAGGAGAACTGGCTGCCGCCCGACAATTTCCAGGAGGTTCCCAACCCGACGATCGCCGCCCGCACCTCGCCCACGAACATGGGGCTCGCGCTGCTTGCCAATCTGGCCGCCTGGGACTTCGGGTATCTCTCGGCCGGCGGCCTGGTCCGTCGCACGCAGGCTGCCCTGGCCACGATGCAGCGACTCGAACGGTGTCGCGGACACTTCCTGAACTGGTATGAGACCCGCACGCTCCAACCCCTCCTCCCGCGCTACGTGTCGAGCGTGGACAGCGGCAATCTCGCGGGACATCTGCTGACGCTCGGGGCGGGTCTGCGGGAGCTGGCGGATCGGAGCATTTGTCCGCCGCAGATGTTCGAGGGCCTGCGGGACACGCTGGGCGTGCTGAAGGCCCTGACCGGCGCGAACCCCGCGCTGGAGAGTCTCGACGGGGAATTGAAGACGGCTCCGGTCGGTCTGCGCGCGGCACTCGGGTTGCTGGAAAGGGCGACGAAGCAGGCAGGCATCGTTGCCGCCTCGCTGGAAGGCGATGCGCCGGAGATCCGGGAGTGGGGACAGACGTTGCAGCGCAACTGCGCGGAGCACCTCGAGGAACTGCGGCTTCTCGCTCCGTGGCTGCGGAGCCCGGACCCGGACGTCGGCGCGCCCGGAGGCATCGAGGCAACCCTGCTCCAGCACGCTCGCGCGCCCACCCTGCGCGAGGTATCCATGTTGAACCAGATGCTCCCTGCCTCGAGGGCGGACGGCGCCGGTTCCGCCGAATCCGGGCAGGGCCTGCGGGGCGCCGGCGACGCCGCGCGTCAGCGTCTGCTGGTCCTGGAGGCGCTGGCCCGCCAGGCCGAGGAAATGGCCGCGATGGACTTTGCGTTTCTGTTCGACCCGGAACGGGAGTTGTTCGCCATCGGATTCCACCTTGCCGAGGGTCGGCGGGACACCAGTTTCTACGATCTGCTCGCCTCGGAGGCCCGGTTGTGCAGCTACGTTGCCATCGCCCTGGGCCAGGTGCCGCAGGACCATTGGTTTTCACTCGGACGCCTTCTGGTCGCCTCGCGGGGCGCGCCGATCCTGGCATCGTGGAGCGGTTCGATGTTCGAGTACCTGATGCCGCTGCTGGTCATGCCCGACTATGAGAACACCCTGCTGGGGCATACCTGCAAAGCCGCGGTCCAACAGCAGATCGAATACGGAAGAACGCGGGGCGTGCCGTGGGGCATTTCCGAATCGGGGTACAACCGGACCGACGTTCACCTGACCTACCAGTACCGCGCCTTCGGCGTTCCGGGTCTCGGCTTGAAGCGGGGGTTGGCGGACGACCTGGTGATCGCGCCGTACGCCACCGCCATGGCGCTCATGGTCGCGCCGCGCGCCGCCTGCGACAACCTGCAACGGCTGGCATGTGAGGGTCGCGTGGGCGCCTACGGGTTCTACGAGGCCGTGGACTACACCCCCTCGCGGGTGCCGCCGGATGAAAGCAGCGCCACGGTCCGGTCGTTCATGGCCCATCATCAGGGCATGAGCCTGCTGGCGCTGGGCAACGAACTGGGGGGGTACCCGATGCGCCGGCGCTTCATGGCCTGTCCGTCGCTCAAGGCGGCGGACCTGTTGTTGCAGGAGCGCGTACCCAAGAGCGCCGCCACCGTGCTCGCGGATGACCGGGCGCTGGAGACTTCGCGACTGAGTTCCGGCGAGGCGGAAAGCGGCATGCGGGTTTGCTGGAATCCGACCCCACCCGCGCCCGAGGTGCACCTGCTGTCGAATGGTCGGTATCATGTGATCATCAGCAGCGCCGGGGGTGGCTACAGTCGCTGGCGCGACCTCGCGGTCACCCGGTGGCGGGAGGATGCCACCAGGGACTGCTGGGGAACGTTCGTCTATCTGCGCGATCCGATGACGGGGGAGTTCTGGTCCACCGCGTATCAGCCCACGCTGCGCGCGACCAGGGCCTACGAAGCCATCTTTACCCAGGCGCGCGCGGAGTTTCGGCACCGACACGCGGGCCTCGAGATCCATACCGAGATCAGCGTGTCGCCGGAGGACGACGTGGAGCTGCGGCGCATCACGGTCACGAATCGTTCCCACGTGGCGCGGGTTGTCGAGATCACGAGCTACGCGGAGGTCGTTCTCGCCCCGGCCTCGAGCGACGCGGCGCATCCCGCCTTCAGCAATCTCTTTGTCCAGACCGAATTCGCGCGGGAATCCTCCGCCATTCTCTGCACGCGCCGCGCCGGGTCCTCCGAGGAACGGCCCCCGTGGCTGTTGCATCTGATGGTTTGCAGCGGCGGCGAGCCGGGCGCGATTTCCTGCGAAACCGATCGGGGGAGGTTCGTGGGACGCGGTGGAACGTTGGCCAATCCCGCAGCCATGCAGGGCAATGCGGCGTTGTCCGACACCGTCGGCTCGGTGCTCGACCCCATCATCTCGCTGCGGCGAAGCGTCACTCTGCCCCCCCATGCCACCGCCATCGTGAACCTGGTGGTGGGCGTGACCGAGAGCCGGGAGACGGCGCTGGCGCAGGTCGAGAAGTATCAAAGCTCCCGCATGGCGGACCGCGCGTTCGATCTGGCCTGGACGCACAGCCAGGTGGCATTGCACCAGCTGAATGCCACGGAGGCGGACGCCCAACTCTACGGACGGCTGGCCAGCGCGTTGATCTATGCGGACCCCGCGCGCCGAGCCGGCCCCGGCGTCCTGCGTAACAACCGGCGGGGCCAGCGGGGCCTTTGGAGCTATGGCATTTCGGGGGATCTTCCGATCGTCCTGCTCCGCATCAGCGACCCCAAGAAGGTGGAGATCGTCCGGCAGTCGATCCAGGCCCACTCCTACTGGCGGCTCAAGGGCCTGATCGTCGATCTCGTCATCCTGCACGAGGAGAGTTCGATCTACCGGCAGTCCCTGCAGGACCAGATCACCAGCCTGATCGTCCTGGGAATCGACGCGCAACTGCTCGACAAGCCCGGGGGCGTGTTCGTCCGCCGCCTCGATCAGATTCCGCAGGACGATCTCGTGTTGCTGCAGACCGTGGCGCGGATCGTCCTCGACGACGGAAAGGGAGCCCTAGCGGAGCAATTGGAACATCGGAACGTCCTGGAGCCGTCGGTTCCCGCCCTGACGGCCACCCGCTCCGCCCCGCCCGACGCGCCCCCGCCGCTGCCCGATCGGGAGCTGATTTTCAGGAACGGATTCGGTGGCTTCACCGGCGACGGGCGCGAATACGTCATCACGCTGCAACCGGGCCAGATGACCCCGGCCCCCTGGGTCAACGTGCTGGCCAATCCCCATTTCGGGACGGTGGTTTCCGAAAGCGGCGCGGCGTACACGTGGCTGGAGAACTCGCACGAGTTCCGACTGACGCCCTGGAGCAACGATCCGGTGCAGGACCCCACGGGGGAGGCCCTGTACATCCGCGACGAGCAAACCGGCAGCTTCTGGTCGCCGACGCCTCTGCCCGCGCGCGGGGCGACGCCGTACGTGATTCGGCACGGGTTCGGCTACACGGTGTTCGAGCATGCCGAGAACGGCATCGCCTCGGAATTGTGGGTCTATGTGGCCATGGACGCGCCCGTCAAGTTCACGGTCCTGAAGTTGCGCAACATCTCGGGCCGTCCGCGCCGCGTTTCGGTGACCGGCTACTGGGAATGGGTGCTGGGCGACCTGCGCCCGAAGAGCCTGCTGCACGTTCAGACGGAGGTGGACCTCAAGACCGGCGCCTTGCTGGCCTACAATTACTACAACCCGGAGTTTCCGGAGCGCATCGCGTTCATCGATGTCAACGATGGCACGCGCACCCTCACCGGAGACCGGCGGGAATTCATCGGGCGGAACGGCAGCCTGGCGCATCCGGCGGCGCTGAAGCGGGCCCGACTTTCGGGAAGAGTGGGCGCGGGGCTGGATCCGTGCGGCGCGGTTCAGGTCACCTTCAATCTGCGCGAGGGCCAGGAACGGGAGACGAGCTTCCGCCTCGGGGTGGGGCGCAACGCGGCCGACGTGCAGAACCTGCTGCACCGTTTCCGCCGGACCGATGCCAACCGCAGCGCGTTGGAAGGGGTCTGGGCGCATTGGAACCGGACCCTTGGTGCGGTGCATGTGGACACGCCCGATCCCGCCGTCAACGTGATGGCGAACGGGTGGTTGCTGTATCAGACCCTGAGCTGCCGGCTGTGGGGGCGAACGGGGTTCTACCAATCCGGCGGGGCCTACGGTTTTCGCGATCAGTTGCAGGACGCGATGGCGCTGGTGCATGCCGAACCCGCCCTGACCCGCGAGCATCTGCTGCGGGCGGCCGCGCATCAGTTCCGGGAGGGCGACGTGCAGCATTGGTGGCATCCTCCGGCCGGACGCGGCGTGCGAACGCACTGTTCCGACGACTATCTGTGGTTGCCCTATGCCACCTGCCGCTACGTCCGGTGCATCGCGGACACCGGCGTGCTCGAGGAACGCGTCCACTTCCTCGAGGGGCGTCCGGTCAAGCCGGAGGAGGAGGCGTGTTACGAGTTGCCGAATCGCTC
Source organism: uncultured Verrucomicrobiota bacterium (assembly GCA_964608505.1). Lineage (GTDB taxonomy): Bacteria > Verrucomicrobiota > Verrucomicrobiia > Limisphaerales > CAIMTB01 > CAIMTB01. The sequence continues at coordinate 4,879 of CAZSOV010000181.1, read as the reverse complement.
GGAAGAGTCGGCCACGTTGTACCAGCACTGCGTGCGCGCCATCGAATACGGGTTGAAGTTCGGCGTGCACGGCCTGCCCCTGATGGGTGGCGGGGACTGGAATGACGGCATGAACCGCGTGGGCCACGAGGGCCGCGGCGAAAGCGTCTGGCTGGCATTCTTCCTCTACGACGTCCTCGTCCAGTTCGCCGAACTCGCCCGGGCCCACCGCGACCCCGCCTTTGCCAAGCGTTGCCTCGGACAGGCGCAGCAACTGCAACGGGACATCGAGCAACACGCCTGGGACGGGGCCTGGTATCGCCGTGCCTGGTTCGACAACGGCGAACCTCTCGGCGCGGCGTCCAGCCCCGAGTGTCAGATCGATGCGCTGCCGCAGTCCTGGTCGGTGATCAGCGGCGCCGGCGATCCGCGGCGTTCCCGGCAGGCGATGCATTCCGTGGATCAGCGCCTGGTGCGCCGCGAGGCCGGACTGATCCAGTTGTTCGATCCCCCCTTCGACGAGTCGCCCCTGAACCCCGGTTACATCAAGGGCTACATTCCGGGCGTGCGCGAGAACGGGGGCCAATACACGCACGGCGCGATCTGGACGGCGATGGCCTACGCCATCATGGGCGACGGCGACCGCGCCTGGGAACTCATGGCGCTGCTCAATCCCGTTCATCACGGCGGCACTCCGGGGCAGATCGCCACCTACAAAGTCGAACCCTATGTGGTCGCGGCCGACGTCTATGCGGTCGCGCCGCACACGGGCCGGGGCGGCTGGACGTGGTACACCGGATCCGCCGGCTGGATGTATCGTCTGCTCGTCGAAACGCTGCTCGGGGCAAACCTGGAAGGGGACCGGTTGCGACTCTCGCCCCGGATGCCGCGGAGTTGGAACACCTACAGGTTACACTACCGCTACCGGCAGACCGTCTATCACATCACCATCACCCGCCTCCGCGCGGATTCGGCGCAGGCACAGCGGATCAGCCTCGACGGGCAGGAGCTGGCCACGAACACCGTCTCCCTGGTGGACGACTGCCGCGAGCATGCCGTCGAGGTGCTGGTGTCCGCCGACGGCCCGGGCGAGTCCCGCGGGACGATCGCCGCGGAAGGCACGCGCGAGGGCGGACTCGAGGCCCCCACGGGAACCCCGAACAACCTCCCCGGTGATTCGTTGCCGGCAGCACCCGAGGTGGGATTGCACCCCATGGCGGAGGATCGTCCGGCAGCGTAGCCTCTCTCCGAAGGATGACTGCTGCGCGAACCAAAACCTCTCCGGCCGGGTCTGTCATGGATCACCTGCCGAACCAGCGGAAGGACCTATGAAATCCATTCTCACCTCCGAAGGAACCCCCAGGAACGCACCGTCCCAGGCCAACCAAACCCCGGACAAACCGGTGAGCCCCGAAACGGGAAACATCGCCGTCGGACGGCCCTTCCCCGCCGGCTATCGGTCGCCGACCCAGGCCGGTCGAAGTCCCGTGCGGGGAAGCGATGAGTGGGCTGGCATGAAGTCTCAATTGGGCTAACCCCCCCCGCCCGGGACCACGCCTCGGCGTGCCCGAATTCTTCCACGGCACCGGATGCAGCGCCCGGGCAGGCGGGCGGCGCGGAGGGCGGGGCGGAGGGCGGGGCGTGTCGAGCAGCGGCGGGGGAGGTGTAGTCTCACCCGCACTGGGATTCCCAAACGCGCCGCGTGCAAGAGGGCGGCGAATCTCCGTAACATGCGCCCGCGGAATCCTCAGGTAGGGGTGCATGAACGAAACAACGGGGAACACGGCGTTTGCCGCCGAGCCGCCGCGGACCTGTGCCGGGTGCGGGTCCGTCGTCGCGCCGGAGGCGAGCGAGGGCCTGTGCACGCGCTGCCTGCTGGCAGCGGCCTCGGTCCCTACGGACGGACCCGGCGCGGGGGCGCCGGGTCCGAGGCCGCGAGGGGCGCCGCCCGAGTTGCCGCGGGTGCGCGCGGCGTTTCCGCGGCTCGAGGTGATCGAGTTGATCGGGGTGGGCGGGATGGGCGCGGTGTTCAAGGCCCGGCAGCCGGACCTGGAGCGGTGGGTGGCGCTGAAGGTGCTCCCGGAGGATTTGGGCCGGGATCCGGCGTTCGCGGAGCGCTTCCTGCGGGAGGCGCGGGTGCTGGCGCGGTTGACGCATCCCAACATCGTGGCGGTGCACGATTTCGGGCAGAGCGACGGCTTGTGCTACGTGCTGATGGAGTATGTGGACGGGGTGAACCTGCGGCAGGCGATGCGGGCGGGGCGGTTCACGCCGGCCCAGGCGCTGGGTTTGGTGCCGCAGCTCTGCGCGGCCCTTCAGTTCGCCCACGACGCGGGCGTCATGCATCGGGACGTGAAACCGGAGAACATCCTGCTGGACGCGCGCGGCCAGGTGAAGCTGGCCGATTTCGGCATCGCAAAACTGCTCGACGCGGGCGCGGCGGATCCGGGGCTCACCGTGACGGGTGCCTCGGTCGGGACCCCGCAGTACATGGCGCCGGAGCAGATCGAGCACCCGGGGGCGGTGGATCACCGGGCCGATATCTACTCGTTGGGGGTGGTGTTCTACGAGCTGCTGACGGGCGAGCTGCCGTTGGGCCGATTCTCCCCGCCTTCGGCCAAGACGCCGCTGGACGCGCGCGTGGACGAGATCGTGATGCGGGCGCTCGCGAAGGAACGGGAATTGCGCCAGCAGAGCGCCGCGGAATTGCGGACGGAGGTGGAACGGGTGGGGGGCAACGCGGAACCGGCGGCCAGGACGGGCGGGGGCGGGGCCATCGCGGAGACCGCCGCCTTCGACGCGCCGTTGTGGAAGGAACCGGTCCGGACGCGTCAGGCCTTGCTGGTCTTGGTGGCGGCGTCCGCGGGCGTGACGGCGTGGAACCTGTGTTTGTGGCTGAAGTTCCAGGCGAAGCAGGAGTGGGATGCCCTGCTGGGCGACGGTCCGGCATTTCTTCCCCACCTTGCGGCCTACGCCCTGGTCGCGCTGTCGATCGGGGTGGTGTGGAGCAAGCGGAAATGGTGGCTGGAACCCCTGCGGCAGGGCCCGGCGGAGGAGGATCGGCTCGGGCAGGCCCTGGTGATCGTCGCGCGCCTGCTCGCGGCCATGTGGTTCGGGGCGGTCGTGCTCATGTACCTGCCGTCCTGGACGGGACTCGTCCGGCTGTTGCTGGCTCCGAACGGCGGCGGGGGACGGGCGGGCGGGGTCCTGCTCTACTTCGTCTATGTGGTCGGGCTGCCCCTCGTGCTGGGCTGGGCCGTGACGAGGAGCATGAAGCAACCATCCCCCGGGCCGCTGGAACCCATGCCGCGCGCGGCATTGCGGGTGACCTATGGACTGGTCCTGGCAAGCGGTGCCTCATCCCTGCTGACCTGGCTGGTGCGGGAGGACGCCTCGCCGACGGTCATCATGAGCCTCGATGATTTCCTCCTGCCGGTCTGGCTCGCGATCTGGTTCCGGAGCCCCTTCTGGCGCGTCGTGGGCTTGGCGGGGACGGGCTATTGCCTGGTGGGCACCCTCGCGGGTACCGGCCTGATGGCGGTGGATCTCTTCTTCGCCGCGGACGTTCACCTCGGCCCGTCCGAGATGGTCTCTCCAGCGTCCGAGGCCCGGCCCGAGAGATTCGTCGGCTCGGTGGCTTGGTCCGTGTTGCTCGTGGCGGTCTTCGGGTTGTTGCGCTCGGAGGGTGTCCGTCGTGCCTTCGGACGGAACCCCGGACCGGGGCCGACACGCCCGGCAAGCGTGCCATGAGTTCGGACGAAACCACGCCGAGGCGCCGGTTGGACGCCACGACCGGAGTGGCGGGGGCGTTCGCGACGACGCGCTGGACGCTGGTGCTGCGTTCGCGGGGCGACTCGACCGAGGCCCGGGCCGCGTTGGCCGAGTTGTGCGAGGCGTACTGGCGCCCGGTCTTCGAGTTCCTCCGGCGGCGGCTGGGAAAGGAGGAGGAGGCTCGGGAGGCCACGCAGGAGTTCTTCGCGAGGGTTCTGGCACGGGGGAATCTGGACCGTGCCGACCCGGACCGGGGGCGGTTCCGCTCGTTCCTGCTCGGGGCGGTGAAGCACTTCCTCAGCGACGCGCGGGACCGGGCGGGAGCGGCCAAGCGAGGGGGCGGCTGCGAGTTCGTGTCGTGGGACGCTGGGGGCGAAGGCGGGGAAGGAGTGGCCTCCGCGGTGCCCGCGGGCGATGGCGGGGCGGGGGACCACGGATTTGATCGGGGCTGGGCGGTGAGCGTGGTGAACCGGGCCCTCGCGGCGCTCGGACGCGAGCACCGCGAGTCCGGGCGGGGCGCGGTGTTCGAGGCGCTGAAACCGTGGTTGCTCGGGCAGCCGCCGGGAATGGGCCAGGCCGAGACCGCACGGGGTCTCGGATGGACGGAGAACGCGGTGCGGGTGGCCGTGCACCGGTTGCGCCGGCGGTTCCGGGAACTCGTTCACGGGGAAATCCGCCAGACGGTGGAGACCGAAGCGGAGGTGCAGGAGGAGATCCGGTACCTGCTCGATGTGTTGAGCCGGGGTTGATGCCGCCGCAGGGAGGCATCTCGAATGGGTGGAAGCGAGTGGGTGGGTGAGGGGATCGTCGCAAGCCGCGCAGAGGAGCGGGCCCCGGCGGGCGCGTGGGGGCCACCCGAAGCTTGAGAGGGACGTGCCCCGGGTCCTCCCCTATCCGAACACGGCCTTCTGCAAGTCCCGCAGGACGTAAGTCTCCGTCCCCTCCAATCCCCGCACCCGCCGCGCCCCGCTCTTCCGCTTCTTCCCGAACCGCTCCCGATGCGCCCCGAAGATCCCCTCCACGTATTCCCGACTCCCGAACGCCGCGCCCGCCGTGAAGTACCGCACCCGACACCGCAGGTACTCGCCCAACGGCAACTTCCCATTCCCCTCCAACACCCCCACCACCG
>CAZSOV010000180.1:3788-15902 GCA_964608505.1 uncultured Verrucomicrobiota bacterium | reverse complement strand
GCGGGCGGGGTTGGTGAAGGATCCGAAGGACTATCGTTGGAGCGGCTACGGGGAGGCGCTGGCGGGGAAGAGACGGGCGAAGGACGGGGTTCGTTCGGTCGTCACGGCGCTGCAACAAGGAAGGGAGGAATCGCCGGGCAGGTCGTTGGAGTTGTATCGGGAGTGGGTGTTTCGGGAGGGGGACGAGCGGCGGGCGGGGATCGGCGAGGACGGGCGTCCGCGGCGCGGTTCGCTGTCGCGGGAGGCGGTGGTGGAGGTGCTGCAAGGGAAGGGGACGCTGCCGTTGGCGGAGTACCTGCGGTGTCGGGTGAGGTATTTCACGGCAGGGGCGGCATTCGGGAGTCGGGGTTACGTGGAGGGGGTTTTCGGGGCGTACCGGGAGCGGTTCGGGAAGAAACGGCGGAACGGAGCGCGGAGGCTGAAGGGATTGGAGGGGACGCAGGTGTACGTGTTGCGGGACTTGAAGAAGGCGGTTTTCGGATAGGAACATCGGGCACGGGCTCGCGCCCCGCGTGCCATTCCCGGAGGGGGAGCAGCATGCGGATGGGAGTTGTTGGTCGGCGGGTTCTCGAATTTTTTTGAACCCGCGAGGCTGCTGGCGTGTCATGGGGTGCATCGCGGTCTCCCAGGCACCCACTTATCACCCCATTTCGTGAATACCCCTGCATCCCCCGGGTTTGGCAGCGACGACGTCCAGGCGGTCCAGCAGTTGCACCGGCATTACGACGAGTTGCGGCGGCAGACCGGGGGCGTGATTGTGGGGCTCGACGAGGTGATCGAGCAATTGATGGTGGTGCTCCTGTGCCGGGGCCATGCGATCCTGGAGGGCGTGCCGGGGCTGGCGAAGACGCTGATGGTGTCAACGCTGTCCCGGCTGTTGGGCATGAGTTTCCGGCGGATCCAGTTCACCCCGGATTTGATGCCGTCGGACATCGTGGGGACGGACATATTGGAGGAGGATCACACGACGGGGAAACGGGTGTTCAAGTTCGTGAAGGGGCCGGTGTTCGGCAACATCATCCTCGCGGACGAGATCAACCGGACGCCGCCGAAGACGCAAAGCGCGCTGTTGGAGGCGATGCAGGAGCGGCAGGTGACGATCGGGGGGGAGCCGTACGCGCTGCCGGATCCGTTCTTCGTGCTGGCGACGCAGAATCCCATCGAGCAGGAGGGGACGTACACGCTGCCGGAGGCGCAGTTGGACCGTTTCATGCTGAAGATCGAGGTGGACTACCCGACGCGCCCGGACGAGATCGAGATCGTGAAGCGGGCGACCACGCATTACGCGTTCGAGCCGAAGGCGGTGCTGGACGCCGGGTTGATCCTGGGGATGCAGCGGTTGGTGCGGCAGGTGCCGGTGGCGGAGCACGTGTATGAATTCGCGGTCGACCTGGCGCGTTTCACGCGTCCGGGGGCGGGGAACGCGGCGGGGTACGTGAAGGAGATGGTGAACTGGGGGGCCGGACCGCGGGCGAGCATCTGCCTGATCCTGGCGGCGAAAGCGCGGGCGATCCTGCACGGGCGGCATCACACGACGACCGACGACGTGGCGGCGATGGCGCTGCCGGTGCTGCGGCATCGGATCGTGCCGACGTTCAACGCGGAGGCCGCGGGCAAGGACGAGAACGCGATCGTGCGCCAGATGCTCGAGGAGGTCCGGCGGACGGCGCGGAAGGCGTCCTGAGGAAGGCCATGCCGGACGAGGAATCCAGCCTGTTCGACCCGCGCGACATGTCGCGGGTGGAGACGCTCGAGTTGATGGCGAGCCGGGTCGTCGACGGTCTGCTGGCAGGGCGGCACCGGTCGTTGTTGAAGGGGGGCAGCGCGGAGTTCACCGAGCACCGCGGGTACGTGCCGGGGGACGAGATCCGGTTGATCGACTGGAAGGTGTACGGGAAGAGCGACCGGTACTACATCCGGCAGTACATCGAACAAACCTGCCTGCAGGTGATCGTGGCTCTGGACGCGAGCGGGTCGATGGGCTTCGGGTTGGGCACCGTGTCCAAGTTCCAGCATGCCCGGGCGGTGGCAGCGTGTCTGACGCGGCTGGTGTTGCGGCAGAGCGATTCGGCGGGATTGGCGGTGTTCGGCGGAAGCGGGAGCCGGTACGTGCCGCCGCGGGCGACCCCGGGGCATTTCCAGGCGTTGCTGGCGGCCCTGAAGGAGGCGCGACCGGAGGGGGAGGCGGCGCTGGCGGCGGGGCTGACCGATCTGGCGCGTCGGATCCGGCGGCGTGGGCTGATCTTGGTCCTGAGCGACTGTTTCGAGGACGAAGGGGCGCTGCGGCAGGCCCTGGCGTTTTTACGGGCGCGCGGACACGAGATCGTCGTGATGCACGTCATGGCGCCGGAGGAACTGACGTTCGATTTCGGGACGTGGTCACGCTTCGAGTGTCTCGAGGTCGCGGGCCGGCACCTGGATCTGGATCCGGCGCTGGTGCGGGGGGAGTACCTCGAGAACGTCCGCCGGTTCCTGGACGAACTGAAGCGGATCTGCGGTTCGACCGGGTGCGACTACCAGGCCCTGCCGACGGATCGTCCGGTCGGCGAGGCGCTGACACACTATCTGAAGCGGCGGAGCGCGCGGTTGAAACTGACCTGAACCAGGATGGCCGGGGCCGCCGACGATGCGTCATGAACCATGAACCTGCACGACGACCCTTCTGGTTGGACACGGCGGCCTGCCGGTCGGGGGGGATGCGAGGGCGGGGCGCGGGCCTGACATGAACTTCCTGGCTCCAGCATTCCTGCTCGGGCTGCCGCTGGTGGCGGTCCCGGTGGTGATCCATCTCCTGAACCGCCGGCAGCGAAAGCGGATCGGCTGGGGGGCCATGCGGTTTCTCGCGCAGGCGGCGACGCGCAAGCGCCGGATCTGGCGGGTAACGGACTGGCTGCTCCTGCTGCTGCGCGTGGCGGCGTTGTTGTTCTTCGTTCTGGCACTGGCGCGCCCGCTGTTTCCCTCCCGCTGGCTGCACGGAGCGGTGCCGCGCGAGGTCATCCTCGTGCTGGACCGGTCGCTGTCGATGACGCGCCGGGTGAACGGCATGACGCTGTTCGAATCGCAGCGGGCCGAGGCGGAGCGGTTGCTCGGGGAACTGACCGGCTCGGACACGGTTCGGGTGATGCTCGCGGGGGAGAGCCCCGAGTGGCTGACGCCGGATCCGGTACCGGCACGCTCCGGGCCGTTGCGTCGTTTGCGGGAGCAGCTGGCCGAATTGAAGCCGACGCTGGGCGGCGCGGATCTGGTGGCCTGCGTACGGGAGGCCGCGGAGCAGGAGGCGCCGAAGGACCGGTCGGCGCGGGTGGTGATGGTGTTGAGCGACGGGCAGCGGTTCGGCTGGCGGACCGGGGAGAATGACGTGTGGGCGGCGGTCGGGGCCCGTTTGGAGGGCTCGGCGATTCCGACCACGGTGGGATGGCGCTGGGTGGGCGGGGTGAAGCCGGGACCGAACCTGGCGGTGAACCGGCTGGACACGCCCCGGCCTCACGCGGCGATGGGGGCGTCGATGGCCTTCACCGCCACGGTGCAGAATCACGGGCCGGAGACGAGTCCCGCGACGCTGCTGGGCTGGCGCGTGGATGATCAACCCGCGGGGGTGACGACCGTCCCGGCGCTCGGCCCCGGGGCGACGACGACGCTGACGTTCGCACATCCGTTTGCGCGGGCCGGGACGCATGAGGTCGCGTGTGTCCTGGAGGGCCAAGACGAGTTGGCCGGGGATGACGAGGGGCGCTGCCTCGTGGACGTGTACGAGCGGTTGCCGGTGTTGGTCGTGGCGGAGCCCCGGACCGGCGACCCGGCCAGCGACGACGCGTCGTTTCTGCTAGCCGCCCTGGGGGCGACGGCGTCCGGGGACGACGCCCCGGGGTGGCGTTCGGTGTTCCTGCCAACCGTGGTGGCGCCGGACGGGCTGGCGGGAATCGAGGTGAAGGCGCATCGGGCCGTGATTCTGGCGGACGTGGCGACGGTGTCCCCGGCGGTGCGGGACGCGCTGGGGGCATACGTGCGGGAGGGGGGCGGACTGTGGCTGACCCTGGGCGCCCGAACGGAGGCCGAATCCTTCAATGCCCAGTGGTTTCGGGGCGGCGCGGGCCTGGCTCCCTTGAAACTCGAGGTGCCCGTGGGGGATGCGACGGACCGCGAACGATTCATGACCGTGCGGGCGTCCTCGGAGGCGCATCCCGCGACGGCGTTGCTGGCGGATTTCCAGCGTCTCGATCTGGACCGGGCGCGCGTTTATCGGCGGCATGCCTTCGACCCGGGCAGCGCGCGGGACGTCTCGGTGCTGTTGCAGGCGCAGGGCGGCGAGCCGGTGGTCGTGGAGCGCAAGCTGGGCCGGGGGCGCGTTCTCGTGCAGGGGGTGCCGCTCGGCGTGTCCTGGAGCACGCTGCCGCTCTGCCAGGCGTACGTCGCGCTGGTGCACGAGTGGCTTTGGTACCTCTGCGAACCGGATTTGCCGCGCCGCAACCTGACCGTCGGCGAATCGCTGGCGCAGGCGGCGCCGTTCCCGGAAGCGGCTGCGGAGGCAACGCTGACCGGGCCGGATGGCGCGGTGCAGATCCTGCGGGCGGCAGCGGAGGGAGGGCGAGGACAGGCCGTTCGAAGCCCGTCGTTGCGGGCGCCGGGCCGGTATGAAATCCGGTGGAAGGGCGGCGGACCGGCTGCGGCCGCGGTCGCGGTCGCGGACGGGGCGGGAGCGACGACGTTCCAGGTGTTGCGACGTCCGGAGGAATCGAACCTGGCGGAGTTGACCGCGGAGGATCGCGCGGCGTGGGCGGGGATCCCGCAGATGCGGGGGGAGGTGGGGCTGGGCGAGTTGACGGGCGGGACGGAGCAGGAGGCGCCGAAGCATCCGTTGGAGGGCTGGCTGTTGGCGGCGTTGCCCCTCGTGTTGTTGGGCGAGATGGCGATGGCGGGTTGGACCACGCAACGGCGGCATGCGAAAGCGCGTCCCGTGGCGATGCCGGAGGGCGCCGCATGAATCCGACGCCGACGACCACGACGGAGACGCACTTCGCGTGGGAATCGTTCCTGCCGCTCTGGGGCATCGGCGTGGCGGGGGTGTTGCTCCTGGCCACCTGCTGGTGGCTGGCGCGGCGGGACGGGCGCCTTGCGGACCGACGGTGGGCGGTGGCCGTCCTGGCGACGCTGCGCACCGTGTCGATTCTGGTGTTGCTCTGGATGCTGGCCGGGCCGACCTGGGTGACGGTGCGGAGGAAGTTCCGTCCGAAATCCGTCGCGGTTCTGGTGGACCGGTCGGCGAGCATGGGATTGGCCGACGGCGTGGACGGATCGGGGAACGTCACCCGCTGGGCAGCGGCACGCGCCGGGGGGGGCGGGTCGGCCGCGTTGCGGGGGTTGGACGAGGCTTTGGCCGTGCTGCGGGTGGCGCAGGGGCAGTTGGAGCGTTTCGGGCGGTTGCCGGAGTCCAATGGCGACGCGACGACGGCACGGGCGGAATTGGGTCGCGTGGTTCGCGGCCTGGAGCGGGCCATCGCGGAGGGGCGGCCCCGGACGCGCGACAGCGGGGAGGAGGCGGCGTCGCTCGAGGAAGCGTGGGCCGAGTTGTCCGAGGGGCCCGTGAAGGCGCTCCGGCTGCGCCTGGCGGAGTTCGAGCGGGGCCGGACGTTGTCGGCGCTGGATCGCGGGGCGTGGTTGCCGGACGTCCTGGCCGGGTTGGCGCAGGCTCTGGGCCGGTTGGAGGGAGGCGTGGAACGGGCGTGGCGGCGACGGGAATCGGACGGGTCCGGGGCGGAGGCGGTCGGGTTCGCGGAGGAGCTCGGGCGATCCCGCTGGGACAAGGTGGAGTCGCTGCTGCAACGGGGCGAGGGCGCGTGGCTGGGGGCGTTGCGGAGGACGGTGCACCTGCCGCGGTACGAATTTGGCGACAAGGTGGTGCCGCTCGGGACGGCGCCGTGGGTCGAGCCGAAGGCGGAAGGCGAGGGCGAGGGCGAGGGCGCGCGGCGCCAGGCGAAGGCCTCGGCGTCGACGCACCTCGGGGCGGCCTTGCAGCAGCTCGTGCTGGATCGGGGCGGGGGATCGCTGGCGGCGGCGGTCCTGTTGACGGACGGGGGGCACAACGCGGGTCGGGATCCGCGGGAGGTGGCGCCGGGGCTGGCCGGGACGCCCTTGATCGTGGTGCCGATCGGGAACACGCGGATGCAGCGGGACGTGATCCTGCACCATGCGCACGCGCCGAAGGCGGTGCTGCGGAACGACCAGGTCGTGCTGGACGGCGTGGTGACGGCGTACGATTGCAGCGGGGAAACGCTCCGGGTGGAGTTGGTGGACAACGGGGCGGTGGTGGACCAGCGGACGGTGGAGGTGCGGGGGGAGGTGCATGACGCGCGGTTCCAACTGCGCTGGAAGGCGGCGGAGGCGGGCCGGCGAAAGCTCGAGCTGCGGGTGGTGCCCGTGGAAAAGGAGCGCACCGAGGCCAACAACGTCGCGAGCGCCGAGGTGCTGGTGATGGAGGATCGCCTGCGGGTGCTGGTGGCGGATCATTTTCCGCGCTGGGAAACGCGGTATTTGCTGAACCTGTTCAGGCGCGACGAACGAATCACGTTCGACCGGATTCTGTTCGAGCCGGTCCAGGCGGCGGGGAAGGGCGTGCTGACGGCGTTTCCGGGCACGCTGGCCGAGTGGTCGAAGTACCGGGTGGTGATTCTGGGCGACGTGTGGCCGGCTCATTTCTCGCGGGAACAGCAGCGGCAACTGATCCGTTACGTGACCGAGGCGGGCGGCAACGTGATCCTGGTGGCAGGCAAGGACGCGATGCCCGCGGCCTATCTGGATCAGCCCTTGGGATCGTTGCTCCCGGTGGAGACGGGGCCCGGGGCGCGTCCGGGCGGAGCGCCGCATTACCTGCACCTGGCGGACGAGGGGGCCGCGTCCGTGGCAACCCAGATCGGCGAGACGCCCGAGGCCAGCGAGCGGCTGTGGCGGGAGATGTCGGAACGGCTGCCCATCCACGGGCTGTCCGATTTCTCGCGAGCCAAGCGCACGGCGCACACGCTGATCTGGGCGAGCCGGCAGCGGAAGGGGTTCTCCGCGGGGGATCCGGCGACGCGGAGTTTCGTGAGCTGGCACTACGTGGGGTCGGGACGCGTGGTCCATGTGGCGGCTCCGGTGACGTATCAACTGCGATACCGGGAAGGGGATACGCATCACCACCGGTTTTGGGGGCAACTGCTGCGCTGGGCAGTGGCGCGGGATCTGGGGGAGGGATCGCGCACCGTGCGGCTGAGCACCGACAAGTCCCGGTACGAGCAGGGCGAGGTCGTCGAGGCCTCGGTGCGTCTGAGCCGGTTGGACGGCGTGGAGGTGGGGGGCGCGGCGCTCTCGCTCACGGCCTTCCAGGAGGGGCGCGCCGTGCAGGAGGTTGGATTGAAGGAGGACCCGGCGCGTCCGGGGACGTACCGGGGTTCCCTGCCGGGATTGGCGGTCGGGCCGGTGCGATTGGAGGCCACGGGGGAGTCGGTGAAGGCGCTGCTGGCCGAGGAGGGGCAGCGGCGCTCGGCGGAGACGACCGTGAGCATGGACCCGAGCGGGGAACTCGAACTGAGGCACCCGCTGTGCCAGCTGGCGCTGCTGCGGGAAACCGCCGACGCGGCGGGGGGAATGCTGGTGCCGCCGACGGGACTGGCCGCGGCGCTGGCGCAGTTGGACCTGGAGCCGGAGGTGCGGGAGGAGACGGCGAAAAGCCCCTTGTGGAACCGTTGGGATCTGTTCTGGTTGTTCATCCTCTGCCTCAGCCTGGAGTGGGCGGGGCGGAAGTGGGTCGGGTTGTCGTGACGACCCCGAACGTGCACTCCGAGAAAGCGAGCGAATGATGAGTTCCGAAACTCGACCCCGACCCGATGCCGTGCCGGCGGCGGTGGCGGCCAAATTGCGCGCGATCCGGCGGCGCGGCTGGTGGATGGCCGTGCTGGAAGGCGCATTGTGGACGGCGGTCATCTTCATGGCGGCGGCGCTGGGGGCCATGCTGCTCGACCTCGCGTTCGGCTGGTTGAGTCCGGTGGCGCGATGGACTTCCACGGCGACGGTCGTGGCCGTAGGCGTGGGCGGCCTGGCGCGGCGGGGATTGCCGCCGTGGATCCGCGGACGCTCCCTGGTCGCCACGGCCCAGGCCATCGACGAACGCATCCCCGGCTCGGAGGAACGCTGGAGCACCCTGACGGAACTCGGGCAGGCGCCGGATCGTCCCGAGGTGCGCGGCTCGGACGCGTTGATCCGGCAGGTGGGCGTGGAAGCGGAAGCCGTGGGGGAGCGGGTCGAGGCCAGCCAGGTGGTGCCGCCGGGAGCGATGTTGCGCGCGGGCGGTGGGTTCCTGGCGGCGTGTGCCGCGACGGGGTTGTTTCTCGGGCTGAATCCGGCGGAGGCGGGACTCCTTTGGCAGCGGCTCTGGCTGCCCGCTCGCGACGTCTCGTTGACCCGCGTGAGCGCAACCCCGGCAGAGGGCTGGGTGCCGCGTGGCGAGGCGGCCACGGTCGCGGCCCGGGTGGAAGGCCGGCTGCCCCGGAGCCCGGCGGAACTCGTCGTGCGGGCTGCCGACGGATCGCTGCGCGCGATGCCCATGGCCAGATCGGGCACCAACGGGACGGCATTCGTTCGGGTGCTGGACGAGGTCGCGGATTCGTTCGAGTATCGCGTCCGGGCCGGCGACGGACAAACGCGCTGGCAACGGATCACGGCGGCGGATCGGCCACGCATTTCGGAGGTGCGGCTCAAGGTGACTCCTCCCGCGTACAGCGGGCGTGCGGTGGAGGAAACCGCGTCGCTGCCCGGCACGGTGCGGGTGCTGGAGGGGAGCGAGGTGGAGATCGGGTTCAAGGCCGATCAGGCTCTGGAGCGGTTCTGGATCGATTCGGGCGAGGGAAAGGTCCTGCCCCTGACGCCGGGCGACGACGGCTGGTACCGCTTCCATTCGAGACCGACCAATGGCTGCGAACTCGTGGCCCACGGCGTGAACTCGTACCAACTCGAGAACCGGATCAAGCCTTCGACCCGGCTCAGCGTCTACGCGGACCAGGCGCCGGACGTGGCACTGGTGGAGCCCGGGGACGAGGAGGCGGTCGCGCCCGGTCAGAAAGTGAACGTGGTTTTCGAGGCGACGGACGACCTCGGGATCGCCCGCGCCGAGGTCATCGTGGAGACCCTGACCGCGGACGGCGTGACGAACACGGTCACCCTGCCGGTCGATCTCGGCGCCGACGCCGGACGTCCGAGGGTGCGCAAGAGCGTGGAGTTGGATCCGTCGGCCCTGGGCCTGAAGCACGGGGATCAATTCTCCTACTCGGTCCAGGTCACCGACACCCGCCAGGTCCCGGCACGCGCGTCCTCCGAGGAGGCGAGCACGTCCGCGCGGTCAACCCGGGCGGGGAAGGAGTCTCCGTCACAGGACTCCCCCGATCCTGGCCGCGAGGCGGAGCGCGCTGCCCGCAAGGCCGCGGACCGTCCGGCGGAGGGGGAGAAATCCACCGACACGGCGGCGATGCCATCCGGCAAGGCCGGCCAGGAGTCGGAGGAGGGGCAGCCAGGCAAGGCCGGCAAGGCGGGTGAACCGCCCGAAACGGAGTCCAATGCGCAGGCCTCCATGGCGAAAGCCGGAGCGGGCGAGCCGAAGGAACCGAAGGAGGCGAGGGAGACGCAGGGCACTTCGCCGCCGCCGGACGACATGACCCGCCGCATGCTCGACGCGGGGCAGTGCGCGGCCTGCAAGCCGCGCAATCTGAAGGTGGACGAGTGGGCCGGGAAGTTCGACGGCGCGAAACGCCGGAAGCTCGAGATCGAGATCACGCCCGTGCTGAAACAGCTCGACGAGTTGCTCGCCCGGGCCCAGGTCGGCGTCGGCGCGTTGCGGAAGTCGGCGGAGCTGCCCCGACGGTTGGGCGAATCCTCCCGTCCGCGCTGGACCACGGCCCGTCAGCATCTCGACGGCGTGACCCTGGTTGTGGCCGGCATGCGGTCCCGGACGACGGGGACGCCCTATGCCTTCATCGGATTGCAGCTGCACTCGATAGCCGAGTCCCACGTGGTGCCGGCGCGGGCGAGTCTGGAGGGATTGGTGCTCGCGGGGACCGGGGTTGCGACGGAGAACGCCGGCGGGAACTCCGCCGCGCTGGACAAGGCCGGCTTTCATATCGGACAGGCGAGGGAGTTGCTGGCGGACCTGACACGGACCTTCGAGACGGTGAAACGGGACCAGCAGGTGGCGGACACGATGCAGCGGCTGGAGAAGATGTATCAGATCTTCCTCGAGGACACGCAGGCGCTGCTGGGCGGCAAGCCGGGGCCCATCAACTCGTATGATCGCAAGATCGCCGAGGTGGACGAGGCGTTCGTCGAGAAATTGCGGCAGCTGCTCGAGGAGAAGAAGAAGATCATGGAGGAACTCGCCCGGGTGTTGGGCGACGATCCGCGCCTGCTGCGGCGTTACCTCGCCATGCTGCAACTCCAGGGTGCCAGTTACCGGGATCAGCTCACCCTGCTGGCCGAACGCGAGAAGGTCGTCCAATCCCAGCTTCAGGACTGGTTGAAGACGCCCGAAACGGAGCGTCCCGCCCTGCTGGAACGCCTCCGGGAGCACCATGCCGGACGGCATCGCGAGGCCGTGGAGGCCGCGACGCGTCTGCGCGAAAACCTCGAAACCTGGCTGCCCCTGGACGTGAAGCCGGACCAACCCACGCCGAAGGAGGCGCTCCTTCGCGCGGAGCGGATCGTGGCCTCGGTGACCGAGAGCGCGCGGACGACGGGCGGTGCCGCCGGGCTGCGAGCCTTGGATGAGTTGCGCGCCTTGCGCGAGTTCCTGCCGGGGTTGGGACGGCTGGAGTCCACGAATCGGGCCCGGCTGGACGCCTATGTGGCGAATCGATTCACGGAGGTGGAGGGCCTGATCACGCTGCAATCGGGCCGGCTCAAGGTCCTGGAAGCCCTCGGCACGGGTGATTTCGCCAAGGTGGCGGAGATCGTGCAGCACCGCATCGCGCAGGATACCGCGACCCTGGAGGAGAAATTGGACGCGACGGAGACCCAGGTGGCCTCCATGTCGCCCGAGATCGCCCGCAAGGCGGCGGATCTCCTGAAAATCATGCGCGAGGAGGTGCTGGCACCGGAACAAGCGTCCCTCGAGGACCTCGGTCGCCGGGACGTGCCGGCCGCGGGGGAGAAGGTGAACGTGATCGTGCCCGCGTTCGAACGGGCCGAACGGACGTTCGACGAGTTGATGCGCCTGATTCTCGCGAAACTCGACGAGGCCCCTCCGCCGGACGATCCCGGTTCGAACAGCGGGGGCCTCGACTCGCTCCTCGCGATGCTCCAGGAGGAAATGAAGGCGAACGAAGGGCTCTGCATCCCCTGCCGGCCCTTGAACGTGTCCGTCGTGAAGGACTGGATGCGCCCGGGCTCGGGACAGGGACAGGGGCAAGGACAGGGGCAAGGACAGGGGCAAGGGCAGGGACAGGGGCAGGGACAGGGGCAAGGACAGGGGCAGGGACAGGGGCAGGGACAGGGGCAAGGACAGGCACAGGCGTCGGGACGCCATCCGGGACAGGCTCGGGCCCAGGCCGAGGCCGCCCGTTCCCAGGCGGAGTCGGCCCAGGCGGAGAGCCGGCGCCAGGCGCAGAAGGCGCGGGAGAGCGCGCGACAGGCGCTCGCCCAGGCCCAGGCCGATGGGGCGTCCGGGGCCGCGCCGGGCGCGGGGCGCGGCGAGGACTGGAACAAGCTGGCCTCGCGCTTGAGCAAGGACCTGATGCAGGGCCGGGACAACGCCCCGCCGGAGCAGTACCGGGAGGCGATCGCGAACTACTTCAAGACACTCTCGACCCAGCCCGGTCCGGCGCGGCCGTGACGGGGAAAGGCAGTCCACGCATGTACACGAAGGACGGTGATGATCGGGGCCGGCTCCGGCCCGGTTCCGCAGCCGCGGGCGCCGCGAGGGGACGAACGGCGGGTGTCGGGTGGGCGGGGTCGATGCTCCTGTTCCTCAGCCTGTCCGTCGGTGGAGCCGAACCCGCGGGGGGCGCGCCGGAGTCCCTGGCCTCCGCGATTTCGCCCCAGGCATGGACGCAG
Organism: uncultured Verrucomicrobiota bacterium; assembly: GCA_964608505.1. Classification (GTDB taxonomy): domain Bacteria; phylum Verrucomicrobiota; class Verrucomicrobiia; order Limisphaerales; family CAIMTB01; genus CAIMTB01. Next base: position 3,833 of record CAZSOV010000180.1, on the reverse strand, counting down.
GTGGAGGCGTCGATTGACCGGGCGCTGGGGTGGCTAGGGCGTCGC
>CAZSOV010000180.1:0-3778 GCA_964608505.1 uncultured Verrucomicrobiota bacterium | reverse complement strand
CCAAACCGCCCCGCGCGGGATGGTTCGTTCGAGGCTCCGCAACATGCCCAACCGGCCGCCACGAGCTTCGTGGTGATGGCCTTCCTGTCACGCGGCCACCTGCCGGGCGAGGGGCCGTATGGTCCGTTGCTCGAACGCGCCGTCGATTTCGTCGTGTCCTGCCAGCGGGCCAACGGGCTGCTGGCGCGGGCCGGGTCCGGGTCGGGCGCCATCGGCAAGACGGCCAATTACAACCACGCCATCTCGGGACTCATGCTGACCGAGGTCTACGGGCTGACGGATCGGGAGCGCGCCGGCAGGCTGAAGCCGGCCATCGTCGCGGCGCTGGCCTTCACGCGGGGCGACCAGACGCGCACCAAGGCGGACCCGGACGATCGGGGGGGCTGGCGCTACCTGCAATCGGAGGCGGTCGGGGACTCGGACCTGTCGGTGACGAGCTGGCAGCTGATGTTCCTGAGGTCCGCCCGGAACGCCGAGTTCGAGGTGCCGAAGCAATTCGTCGACGACGCCGTCGGGTACGTCCTGCGCTGCTGGGAGGATCGGGAGGGCGTGTTCTACTACAAGCGGACCGGGGGCGAGAACCGCTGGAGTCGCGGCATGGTGGGGGCGGGCATCGTATCGCTGGCGCTGGCGGGACAGCACGACACGCGGATCGCCCAACGGGCGGGCGACTGGCTGGTGCGAAATCCGTTCCGGCGGTTCGGGGAGCAGGTTGGGACGGGGGACCGGTTCTTCTACAGCACCTACTATTGCAGCCAGGCGATGGCGCAACTCGGGGGCCGCCACTGGAAGCAGTTCTTCCCGTCGCTGGTCCAGGTGTTGTTGCGCAGCCAGCAGGCCGGCGGGGAATGGCCCGCGGAACCGGCCGGGAACGATGCCGTGTTCGGCAACGTGTACACCACGGCGATGGCGGTGCTGTCGCTGACGCCGCCGCTCCAGCTCCTGCCCGTCTACCAACGCTGAAGCCGAGGGAGCGGAAATGCTCCGCGCCTGCGATCAGTTGGAAACGTTGCTGATCTTCACGCCCGAGGAAGCGCCGGGTTCGATGGACTGGATCGCGTTCGCCGCGGAGGTCAGTTGATCGCGATCCTGGGTGTCCAGCATGGCCTTCAGCTCGGGAAGGGCGGCCTTGGCGTCGGGTCCGATGGCCCCGAGGGCGTAAGCGGCGGTGCGGCGGACCACGTTGTCCTCGTCCTTGAGCAGCGGCAGGATCTTGTCGACGGCGGATTTGGCTCCGGGACCCAGCTTGGCGATCTCGGCGAGGGCATTGACCTTGGTGTCGGCGTCGCCGGCGAGGGCGGCGAGTTGGGCGTTGAGATCGACCTTGGCCGACTTCTCGCCGCCTTCGCCGCAGCCCGCGAGAACGAAGACGAGGATGAGGGAGGCGATGGCGACGAGGTGTTGGCGGAGGGAGCGTGGTTGCATGGGACTAGGCTAGGAGGGAGCGACGGGAAGGCAATTCGGATTGTGCCAGGAACTGGGGCAGCAGGACGTTCGGGGGCCGCTGCCGGGTCGTGGCTTCAAGGCAGGCGATGGTAGCGGTCCACGGGAAGGGGCCCGAACACGCGTTCCGCTCCCCCGGGGTAACGGACGACCACGCGGGCGATCCCGGATTCGGCCCCCACCCCGAAGACCAGACGTTCGTCCTGACTGGAAGCGTAACCCTCGTTCGGTTGGACCTGCCGCCAGGAGACGCGGCCCGAGGCGGATTCCAGTCGGACGATGGCATTGCGCGCGACGGCACCGCGGGCGTCACGAACGTCGAGCCCGATCCAGTGACCACGGGAGCCGACCAGATTGCGGAGCAGATGCGCGGGACCGTCCTTGTTGACCACCACCGCGTCCTCGGCTCCGTCGTTGTCCAGGTCGCCGAAGGCAACGCCACGGCTGGTGGCGACCAGCGGGGGTTGGGTGCCGCCGGTGGGAGCGACCGCGATGAATTCGCCGTTGCCCAGTCCGCGGAGGAGGGTGTTCGGCTCGGCGTAGGGGTCGCGGGGGTCCAGGTCCTGGACACCGAGCCGGGCACGTCCGTTGGCGACGAACAGGTCCAGGTGTCCGTCGTGATCGAAGTCGCGGAACCCCACTCCGAATCCGGTGGATGGCCAGCTTCCGGCCATGGGGCCCCGCGGGGAGATGGTGTCGAGGAAGGTGCCGTTGGTGTTCCGGAAGTACCCGTTCCCCTCCCCGACCAGATGCGTGACGAACAGATCCAGGGCGCCGCGCTGCAGGATGTCCACGGCGACCGCCCCCATGCCGGCGCGGGGCAGGCCCATGACGTTGACGGCGCAGCCGCGGGCGAGGGCCTCGTCGCGGAACCGTCCCCCGCCCTGGTTGATCCACAGGTGGTTTGGCATCGCGTCATTGGCGACGAAAACGTCCAGGTCGCCGTCGTGGTCGAAGTCGCCGGTGGCGACCCCCAGGCCGTTGCCGAGGCCCTGATCGATACCGGCCTCGGTGGTCACTTCGCGGAAGGTGCCGTTGCCGAGGTTTCGGAAGAGCCGACTGTGGGCGGGGGCGCGGTAGCTGAGCGGCGAGCAGTAATCCGGGGTGCCGCCGCGGGAGGCGCAGGGTACCTCGGTCGCCAGCGACCAATGGATGTAGTTCGCCACGACGAGGTCCGGGTGACCGTCGGCGTCGTAGTCGAAGAAGGCGGCACTGCTGCTCCATTCCGACCCGCCGACCCCCGCTTGCGACGTCACATCCTCGAAGGAGCCGTCCCCTCGGTTCCGGTAGAGGACGTTGGTCCGGAGATTGAGGACGTAGAGGTCGGTCCAGCCGTCACCGTCGAAGTCCGCGCAGGCGACGCCCATGCCGTAATGGAGATTCGAACCCACCCCGGCCCGGGCGGTGACGTCCTCGAAGCGCCAGTGGCCGAGGTTGCGAAACAGCCGGTGCCCGGCCTCGGCGGGGGCGGGGCCGTGGACCGAACCGCCGTTGACGCAAAAGACGTCCAGCAGCCCGTCCCGGTCAAAATCGAGGAGCCCGACGCCGCCCGAGTTGATTTCGGGCATGCAATACTGCCCGCGGAATCCCGACGTGTGGTGGAAGTTCAGGCCGGCGTCGGCGGCGACCTCGGCGAACCAAGGGGCGGCGGCGGGGGAGGCGGCGTCTGTTGTGGGGGAGGGGACGGTCGGAGGAGCCGAGGAAGCGGACGGGGAGGAGGCCGCGGGCGGCGACGAAGGATCGCAGCCCGTCACGAGCAGGACGAGAACGAGCGTGCCGCGCCCGACGCCGATCCAGCGGCGGAGGGTGAGGTGAAGGCACATCATCGTCATGATGGGTCGCGGTCGGGTCGGGTCGGGTCAGCCAGCGCCGCACAAGACTAAGCGCCCGGCATGCGGAACGAAAGCCATATTAAAGAATCCCGCGGTTTATAAGGTTGCAGACCGGGTCAAGGGTCGTCACCCTTTTCCCATGCCGCGACCGCGTCTGAAGGCACCGCCGGACCTGGCTTTCGCCTATTACCACTGCGTTTCCCGCATCGTCGATCGCCGTTTCATCTTCGCCCCGCCCGAGAAGGAGCACTTTGTGCAGCTGCTCCGCGAGTGCGAGGCGTTCTGCGAGGTTCGGATCCTGACCTACTGCCTGATGTCCAATCACTTCCATGTGCTGGTCGAGGTTCCGCGCCGGCCCCCGCCGGAGCAACGGCCCTCGGCGGAGCGGGTCCTGGCGAAGCTGGCCAAGCTGTCGGGGCATCAGAACGTGGGGATGGTCCGGCAACGGTTCGAGATGTACCGCCAGGCCCGCGATGCGGAGGGGGAGGCGAAGTACCTGGCGA
>CAZSOV010000179.1:8173-15905 GCA_964608505.1 uncultured Verrucomicrobiota bacterium | reverse complement strand
TGCACGATACCCGCCCGCACCGGGTTCAGATCGATGTACGCCGCCATCGTCGTCAGCGCCTGACCTGCCCCTTCCACCAACACGCTCTTGAACCGATCCTCCCACAGCGTTCCTTTTCGACCGGTGCGCACGTTGTACCAGAGCGTGAAACGCTGCTTGAGCACCCGGATGAACTCGCTCACGTCCCACATCCGGGCGTGAAAGGTCGCCAGGTATTTCGCCTCCCCCGCGGCATCATTGGCCTGGCGGCACATCTCGAACCGTTGCCGGACCAGCCCCACGTTCTGATGTCCCGAGAGCTTCGCCAGCTTCGCCAGCACCCGCTCCGCGGAAGGTCGCTCCTCGGGCGGGGGCCGGCGCGGGACTTCGACCAGGGCATGGAAATGATTGGACATGAGGCAGTAGGTGAGGATGCGAACCTCGCAGAACTCGGCGCATTCGCGGAGGAGTCGGACGAAGTGCTCCTTCTCGGGAGGAGCGAAGATGAAGCGGCGATCCACGATGCGGGAGACGCAGTGGTAGTAGGCGAGGGGCAGCTCCGGCGGTGCCTTCAGACGCGGTCGCGGCATGGCGCGAGGCTGCCCGATCTGGGACTGCGTGCAATCATATAAACCGCGGGAATAATGACTTTTGAAGTTGAGGGTACGTGATTTCCGGCATGTGGTGGGCCCCATGGGCGGGGTCAGGGGCCGGCGATATCGAACCGGTAGGTGCCGGAGGCGACGTCGAGGATGATGGCCTGCGCTTCGCGGCGGGTGATCCGGATCTCGGAGGACGGGACGAGCGGTTGGCCGCCTTCCCGGATCAGGTCGCGCTCGGTCGCGGGCAGGCGGACGGAGGCGCGGGTGTTGGGAGGAATGGTGACCTGGAGCCGGAAAAGTCCGGCGGTGCGGGTCCAGTTGGATTCAACGGGACCGCGGACCGAGGCGAAGCGGCCGCGGGCCCAGCTCAGGTTCCCGACGGGTTCGGGGGCGACGTGGAAGCGTGAGAAGCCGGGATGATCGGGATCGGGTCGGATGCCGGCGACGTTCCCCATAAACCACTGTTGGATGTGTCCGAGCATGCAGTGGTTCATGGAGGCGCCGGTGTCGGCATCCCACGCCTCGGGCAGGGCGGTCCAGCCGTTGTTCACGATGAAGCCGTAGCTGCCGAGGTTCGTGCGGGTGACGATGTCGAAGAGGACATCGGACCGGCCATGGCGGGAAAGGGCCTCGACGAGGTAGGGGTAGCCGATGTCGCCGGCGGTCTGCTGGAGTCCGCGGGCGCGCAGGTCCGCGAGAAGGCGCTCGAGGACGGCGGTTTCCCGGCCGGCGGGGACGAGGTCGAGGACGAGGGCCATGGCGTTGGCGCATTGGGGGCTGCCGGAGTTGCGGTACTCGGACTGGCCGTCGAAGAAGCGCTGGTTGAAGGCGTCGCGGATGCGGTCGGCGAGGTTGGCATACCGCTGTCGGTCCTCGGGTAGGTGGAGGCGGGCGGCGGTGTCGGCGACGGCCCGGGCACACCGGTGGAACGTGGCCATGGCGGTGAGTTCGACGGGGGTGAATTGGGAGGGGCCGACGGGTTTGCCGTGGCCGTAGTCGTACCAATCGCCGAGGCCGGGGACGGGGACGAGGTGGTTGGCGGTGGCGTGCATGAAATCGACAAAGCGTTTCATGGTGGAGAAGCGCTCCCGGAGCAGGCGGCGGTCGCCGTACCAGAGGTCGACGAGGGGCGGGAGGAGGACGGCGGCGGCACCCCATTCGGGGGTGTAGGCGAAGCCGCCGGAGAAGGCGGGATAGGCGGGAGCGACGGTGGGGACGCGTCCGTCGGCGGCCTGGGAATCCGCGCAATCGCGGGAAACCTTGTCGTAGAAGGAGGCCACGTCGTAGCGCCCGGCGATGGAGGGGCCCATGAGGTAGGCCACCTCGAGCCACCCGAGTTTCTCGCGGTGCGGACAATCGGTGAGGACGTGGGAGAGGTTGGCGCGCACGGCCCAGTCGATGCCGGTGTCGATGCGCTGCAGCAGGGGATGGGAACAGGAGAACTCGCCGACCCGGGCCGCGGCGGCACGGACATGCAGTGAGTCGAGGGATTCGATGCGGGGCAGTTTTCCGGGGTTCGGATGGTTCATGGGCACGGCGCCCTCGATCTGGAGGTATTGAAAGCCGGAATAGGTGAACTGCGGCGTCCATTCCTCGGGGGCTCCGCCGCGCAGCGTGTACTGGAAGTAATTGGGGTGCCCGACGCCGGCCTGGTTCACGAGTCCGCGACCGTCGTTGCGGCGGGGGGAACTGCCGTGGCGCTGCTCGGCGGGGACGAGGCGGACCACCTGCCCGGCCTGGCCGCTGACGCGCAGGCGCGGGATGGCGGAGGCATTCTGCCCGAAGTCGTAGACGTACGTTCCCGGAAGGGGTTCGTCGATCCGTGTCGGAGGGAGGATCGCGTGGACTTTCAGGGGCGGGCCCGCCGCGCCGGAGAGCCGTCCACCGGGACCGTCGGTCAGGAGGGCCGGGGTCCAGGCGGCATCATCGCCGGTGGGTTGGCACCAATCGGGGTCCAGGAGGCGGGCGTCGTGATCCTCGCCGCCCAGAATGGCGCTGTGGGTGATGGGACCTGGCCGGGTCTTCCAGGAGCCGTCGCTGAGGATCCACTGTTCGGTTCCGTCGTCGAACTGGATCCGTGCCTGGAACCAGAGCCGGAGCGGGCGGTTGGCCTGGACGCCATGGACGCGGCGGTCGCCGGCGGTGTTGAAGAACCCCTTGCCCAGCATGATCCCGAACGCGTTCGTGCCCGGTCGAAGCGAGTCGGTCACGTCATGGGTGACGTAGAACACGGTCTTCTCGTACACGGACCAGGCCGGGTCGAGGAAGCGGTCGCCGACGCGGCGTCCGTTCAGGAAGAGATCGAAATGGCCGAGACCGGAGACGTGGACCCGGGCGCTTCGGACGGGGCGCGATGCGACGAAGGTGCGGCGAAGGAGGGGAAGCGAGGAGGCGGGGGGCGCGGTGATCCAGCGGGCGCGGAAGTCCCCGGGGTCGAGCAAGCCCATGCACCAGCGGGCGGGCGGGCTCCACGGTCCGGGGGTGCCGTCCTTGTCCCAGACCCGGACTTTCCAGAAGTACTCGGATTCGGACGTGCATGGCGGGCCGCCGAACTCGACTTCGCCCTGGGCGTCGGAGGGAATCCGACCGGAGTCCCAGCGGTCGGGGTCGCCGGAACGCAGGCGATCTGCCGTCGAGGCGACGTGGATCTGGTAGGCGGATTGGCGTTGGCCACGGGTCGAGGATTCGAGCGTCCAACCCAGTCGCGGGCGGGGTGACTCGACGGACCACGGATCGACCCGGGACTCGCAGCGGAGATCGCGCGGGACGAGGTCGGCGTCCAGGGCGGAGAGTGCGGATGGCCACGCCAGGGCCAGGGCCAGGGCCGCGGCGAGGAAGGGGGTGAGACTGCAAGGCCGGGTCGGGGTCGGGGAGGGGCAGAGTGGCGGACAGGAACGGGGCGGTCGGGGTGGCCTTGCCATGCGTCTCGGTAACCCGGGCGGGAGGCGGCTGGCAACGCGTCGGGGACGAGGCGCGCGAGGCGCGCGCGTTGTTCGAGGAGATCCGGGGGAGTTGGAGGAAGCGGACCCGGAGAAGTTCGATGATGCGTTCGAGGAGGCCTGGGAGGGAGGCACTCGACACGCTGCGTTGGCGGATGCCGGAGCCCGCGACGGGTCGGTCGCGGGCCCCGGGCGAGGGGGAGACACGCCCGGGTCAGGGCGCGACGAGCTTCTGGAACTCGGGGGTGAGGCGGAGTTGGTTGAAGCGGGAGTCAGTGCCGGCGACGCCGCGGAGGTCGCGGATCTGGGGATCGCGGGCGCGTCGGGCGTCGTTGAGTTGGAGGGATTTTTCGAGGGCCTGGAGGGATTCGGGGGCCTTTTTCATGGAGGCGAGGACGCCGGAGTAATCGTACCAGGCTTCGGCGCTGTCGGGGGCCTTGCGCACCAGTTTGGCGAGGGTGGTTTCGAGGCGGGCACCGTCGTTGATCTGGGCGTAGGTTTGGGCGGCGGCGATGAGGGTGGTGGCGTCGACCTCGGGGAGTTCGACGAGTTTGTCGAGGGTCATCTTGGCCCGGATGGGTTGGCGGAGCTGGATGTAGGCGGCGGCGAGGTAGGAGCCGTCGGCGGCGTTGGTGGGGTGGGCGGCCCAGCGGGGTTCGATTTGCTCGACCATGTTGGAGAAGACCTGCTGGGCCTGGGCGGTCATCTGGTTGTCGAGGTAGGTCTGGGCGAGGTTCATGGCGTTGGCGAGGTTGCCCGGGTTGGTGCGGTATTCGGCCTCGAACTGGTCGAACTGCTGGCGGGCCTGGGCGAGCTGGGGGGCGCTCTTCATCATCTGGCGAAGGTTTTCGACCAGGCCGACGACGGCGGTGTTGAAGGGGTCGAGGCGCAGGGCGGTGGTGGCGACGAGCATGGCGTCCTCGAGGCGACCGACGATGGCGAGGAGCTGGGAGTAACGGAAGACGGCTTCGGGGCTGTAGGGGCAGTAGGCGAAGGCCTGGCGGAAGGCGAAGTCGGCTTCCTTGATCATGCGCTGGCGCTGGGCGGGATCGCGGGTGTTGTCGACGCGCCACTTGTAGATGCCGCCGATGGAGCTGCGGAGCTTGGAGAAGGCTTTTTGGGCGTTGTCGTCGCGGATGAACTTGGGATCGCCCTTGAATCCGCGGAGGTCGCGCTGGATGTAGACCTTGTCGACGAAATCGCAGATTTCCTTCACGGAGGTGTTGTCATCGATCCAGTCGCCGATGAGGCGGTTGGAGTACTGGCGCCAGAACTCGTGGTCCCGCTGGAGCGTGGGTTCGTCGAGGTGGTCGAGGGGCTGGCGGTTGATCTTCATGATGATCCCGAAGGGGGTGAGGTAGGGATACATCCAGTCGAGGGGGAAACTTTCCTCGATGAAGAACTCGTGGTCGGGATTGGCATCGAAGATGACGCGACAGAGCAGGGCGTTGATCGCCATGACGGAGACCTGGCCGGAGACGGTGACGCGTCCGCCTTCCTCGCGGACTTCCTCGCCGCCGCGGAGCTGGCCGAGGCGTTTGCGCTCGTAGGCATCGCTCATGTACTCGTTGTAGCACTTGTTCGATTCCTCGGGGTTGGGGGTATGGATCTCGATTTCGGGATAGACGCCGCCGGGGGAGGGGGCGACGAGGCCGGGGAAGGCGTCCTCCATGAGGCGGCGTCCGATGCGGATGCGGGAGGAGGTGGGAAGATCCTGGGCGATCATGCGTTCGACCTCGCGGGAGAGGGTGAGGTTGGCGAAGCCGTCGCGGCGGTAGAGGGCGCCCTCGGCCTTGCGGTAGTCGGCGAGGCGGGCGGCCCGGCGGGCGGCGAGGGCGGCGGGATCGGCCACCGTGGCATCGAGGTACTCGAGTTCCTTCTGCACCTTGAGGCGGGCGTCGAATTCCAGGTCCATCAGCCGGTTAAGCTCGTTGGCGAGCTGGCGGGCGCTGACGGAGCCGGACTCGACGGCGGTCCGGACCTTGGGATCCATGAGGGGGACCAGGTGGGCGGCCAGGGGGTTCTGGCGGGGGCCGGGCTTGAACTGTTCGAGGAGTTTCGGGAAGTCGGTGAAGTGGCGGCCTTCGAACCACGAGGTGCCGGCGCGACGTTGCTTTTCCACGGCATTGCCGAAGCCGAGGAGGAGGCGGTCGAGGGGGGCGACGGCCTTGGCGAGACCATTGGTGTAGAGGGCCTTTTCCTTCTCGCGCCGGGGGCGGAGCATTTCCTGGAAGAAGGGGGCATCGTACTGGATCTGGTCGCTCTTGTTGTAGTGGGCGCGGATGTAGGCGAGGTAGGTGCCGTCGGCGAGGGCGTTCTGGGTGATGAGGTAGACGTCGCGGCGGTCGAAGGCGGGATCGTGCGGCTTGCAGCGCGCGGGGATGAAGCTCTCGCAGAAAATCATGTAGGTCGGGTTGAAGCGTCCGGGATCGGTGCCGCCGAACAGCACGGCATTGCGAGTCATCTCGGGATAGAGCGATTGGCCGGCCTTGTCCTTGAACGGCGGGGTGAACATGTCGTGGCCGAACCAGTACCCGAACAGGTGGCCCCGCTGCTCGTTGTCGGACCAGTGGGTGAGCATGGTCTTGAGGGGGAGGAGCGCGAACAGGACGAGGAGGGGTTTGGCGGGCACGCGGTCCGGGTGGAGCGCGAAGAGGGCGATGCCGCCGAGGGCGAAGGCCAGGGCGAGCAGGGCGGCGAAGCGGTCGACGCCGTCGCGGGTGGCCTTGATGCCGAAGAAATAGGAGGGCGAATCGGGCGGGAAGAGTTCGACGGCGCCGAAGGTGACGGCGACGACGAAGAGGGCGATGCCGCCGGCGACGGCGGTGGTGATCATGATCCAGCGTCGGACGGCCTGGTATTCGACGAGGAGGACGGCGGCGAGGAGGGCGAGGCCGTAGCCGAAGCCCATGGCGATGACGACGTGGGAGGCGGTGAAGAAGACGCGGGTGAGTTCGCGGCTCTGGCGGTCGGTGTTGGGGTTGAGGAGCCAGAGCAGAAGGAAGGCGAGGCAGACGTAGATCGCGCCGAGGCCGATCATCCAGCTCTTCTCGGACTTGCGGAGGCGGGCCCAGAAGAGGAAGGGGACCAGGGCGACGAGGAGATAGACGATGTTGAATTCCTCGACGGCGCCCTCGAACAGGAGGAGGACCTGTTCGAAGAGTTTGCCGGGGTCCATGGAGGGGCTGGTCTTCTCGTATTGGCCGCGGGTGAACGCGTGGACGAAGCCGTCCCAGGTGCGGGGATAGCCCCAGTTGAGCGGGGGATTGGTGGTGCCGGTGATCGGCATGTAGAAGTAGAAGGCGGCGCCGAGGCTCCACATGAGGAGGGAGACGAGGGCGGGTACGATCTCGGTGGCGAGGGCGCCGGTCTGGACGGCAAGGGTCACGCAGGCCGCGATGGAGCCGATGCCGACGAGGTGGAAGATGAGGGAAAGGGCGGGGCTGGTGCGGATGCTTTCGAGGCCGTCGTTCTGGATGAGGATGACGCCGATGAGGTAGATGGCGCTGTTGGCGAGGAAGGCGTCGCGTCCGAGTTTGCGGTTGGCGAGGGCGATGAGCACCTCGATGCCCATGGCGGCGACGATGAGGGTCTGGTGGTTGGTGAAGGCGATGCCGAACATGAACGCCGCCCAGTAGAGGTAGCGGCGCTGGCCGGGCGCGTAGAGGTAATGGAGGAGGAAGACGAAGGTCAGGACGAGGGACAGGACGCTGAGGGTGTAGACCTCGACGATGACGGCCTGGCTCCACATGAACCCTTTGAAGCCGATGAGCAGGCCGCCGGAGACGCCGGAGACGATGGTGATGAGGCGCTGGACCGACTCGTCGATCTGCTTGCGGGAGTCGATGGATTCGACGAGGAACGCGCCGACCCGGGAGATCATGAGGGCGACGACGCCGGAGGACAGGGCGGCCGCGACGGCGGAGGAGACGGCGACGCGCCAGGCGATGTTGGAGAACGGCAGGAGCACCGTGAAGAGCCAGGTGTAGAGGGTCCAGACCGGGTACCCGGGCGGATGCGGGACGCCGGCATAGTAGGAGGCGACGGCGAGTTCGCCGCTGTCCTCGAGCGTCATGTCGGGCGCGATCGTCCAGAGGTAGCCGAGCAGCGTGAGCAGGGTCGTCACGAGGAACGCGATCCAGTCCGGTCGCCGGAACAGCGGGCCTGCATGGAGGGGCGTCTCGGGAGGGCGGGATGCGGACGAGGAGAGCG
>CAZSOV010000179.1:0-8163 GCA_964608505.1 uncultured Verrucomicrobiota bacterium | reverse complement strand
GGCGCGGGGGGGGGGGGGGCGGGGGGGGGGGCGCGGGGGGCGGGGGGGGGGGGCGGGGGGGGGCGGGGGGGGGGTGGGGTGTGGGGGGGGGGGGGGGGGGGACGACCGGGGGATGGATTCGGGGGGGTGACGGGAAGGGCCATGGGTCAGCGGGCGAGAACGTTGGTTTGGCGGAGCAGGAGCGAACCGAAGGTGCCGGCGGCGAGGCTCGCGGCGACGGGCGTGGAGGGGAAGGTGGGTCGGGGCAGGGCGTTTTGTTCGATACCGGAGGGGCCCCATTCCGCGGGCATGGCCGCGTAGGCGGTGGTGGCGACGGGGTTGTGATCGCCCGGGGACCAGGCGGTCCCGAGGCTCAGGACGACGACGGCGGCGGCGGCGAGCGGGGCGAACCACGCCTGCAACCAGCCCCGGCGAAGGGGGGTTGGGGCGGCGGGGGCGGCGGGGTGAATGGGCGGGGCGGGTGGGAACAAAGCGGCCCTAACCCTCGGGGAGGGGGTTCGGGGTTGCAATCCACGCAGGAGCGATAGCAGCGGGTCCGGGGTGTTCATGGGCGGAGGGTTCGAAGGAGTCGAGCAGGTCGAGGTCGGGTCGGGCGAGTTCGGCGCGCAGTTTCTGGAGGCCGTAGCGATAGCGCCCCGCGGCGGTGTTGGGGGACAGGTCGAGCAGTTCGGCGATGGCCTCGAAGGTGAGATCGTTCCAGAACTTGAGGACGATGACCTCCCGCTGTTCGGCAGGAAGGCGGGAGAGGGCGGCGAGGGCCGCCTGTTCGCGCGGGGACGAGGAACCCTCCTGCTCGAACCAGGCCGCGGATTCGAGTTCGCGGGTCAGGCGGCGCCAGAGGCCGCGCCGGTGGTTGAGGGCCCGGTTGCGGAAGCAGCGGATCGCAAAAAAGCGGGGTTCGCGCGGGGGTTCCGCGAGGGCGAGCAGGGCGCGGAAGGTCTCTTGGAGCACGTCCTCGGCCTCGGGATGGGAAAGGCCGAGCGCCCGTCCGTAGAGGACGAGTTGGGGGGCGCAGGCGTCGTAAAGGGCTGCGGCCCAGTCTTCCGGATGCTGGCCTTCGGAATGCACCTCGCCCAATAGACACTGCCCGGGCCGAAATTTGTACAAGGAACATCGCGGCGGGCGGGGGGCATGGAACGCTCTTGTTCCCGGAAGGCCAATTGGTGCACGGTCCCGCGCATCGCTAACACCGAAAGCAGCATTACCATGCGGGTCATCATCGTGGACGACGAACCATTGGCGCGCGACCGGCTGCGCGCCCTGCTGGCGAAGGAAGCCGACGTGCAGCTTGTGGCGGAGTGTTCCGATGGCAAGGACGCCGTGGCCGCGATCAAGCGGGAGCATCCGGATGTCGTGTTCCTCGACATTCAGATGCCGGAGATGGACGGCTTCGGCGTGGTCTCGCACCTGAAGGGGACGACGATGCCGTTGATCGTCTTCGTGACGGCCTTCGACGAGTACGCCGTGAAGGCGTTCGAGGTGCATGCCATCGACTACCTGCTCAAGCCGTTTGACCGGGAACGGTTGAAACAGTCGCTGGCGCATCTGCGCACCCGGCTCAAGGCCGCCTCGGGACCCGACCTGACGAAACGGCTGACGGACCTGCTCGACACCCTGCAGCAGCAACCCGGGAAGGCGGCCAAATCCGCGGGCGCGACCGCCGACGCGAAGTCCGCTCCCGAGGCGAAGGGCGTGGATCGTCTCGCGATCAAGCTGGATGGGCGCGTCATTTTCGTGCGCCCGAACGAGATCGACTGGATCGAGGCGCAGGACAACTACGTGAAGCTGCACGTGGGGCGCGAAGCCCATCTCGTGCGGGACACGCTGGCGAGTTTCGAGGAACGCCTCGACGCCCGGCGGTTCATCCGCATCGCCCGTTCCACCATCGTCAACATCGACCGGGTGCGGGAGATGCAGCCGATGTTCCACGGGGAGTACGTGGTGATCCTGAACGACGGAACCAAGCTCACGATGAGCCGCGGCTATCGCGAGACGTTGCAGCAGTATCTCGGCGCCATCTGAGCGCGCGGCAGGTGCACGGGAATCCTGCCGGGACCGCGTGGTTCCCGCCGTTTCCCGCGCTCACACGGTCCCGCGTGGCGTTCCCCCGCGCCGGGCCCAGCGTAATTTGGCCGGGGCGGAGCGCGGGTTTCCCTGCCGCTCCTCGAAACCCGGACGGATCACCTCCTCGGCAATTTCGTCGTACAGGCCGGACGCGTGCCCGGATTCGAAGGCCTTCTTCACCCGGCGATCCTCGCCCGAGTGGAAGGTGAGCACGGCGGCGCGACCGCCCGGGTTCAGGCAGGCGGGCAGGTGGCGCAGCAGGGTGTCGAGGGCCGAGAACTCCTCGTTGACCGCGATGCGCAGGGCCTGGAACACCCGGCGAATCGTGAGTTCCGTCTCTTCCCGGGAGCGGCCCTCGCACCGCGCCCGGATGGCGGCGGAGAGCTCGAGGGTCGTCGCCCAACGCCGTCCGGCCAGGGCGCGCGCCAGTTCGTCGGCCCGCGGTTCGTCGGCATTTCCGGCCAGCAGGGCGGCGAGCGATTCGGGCGCCAGCCGGGCCAGCAGCGCGGAGGCGGGTTGGCCGCGCTCCGGGTTCATGCGCATGTCCAGCGGGCCGTCGAGCTTCACCGAAAACCCGCGCGCGGGGTCGTCGATCTGCATCGAGGACACCCCGAGATCCGCGAGCAGGACATCCACCCCCGCCAGCCCGGCGTCGGCGAGGATTCGGGGCAGACCCGCGAAGTTGGACCGATGCACCACCAGCTGGTCCGGGCCGAACCCCAGTTCCCGCAAGCGGCGTTCCGTCCGCGGCAGTTCCACGGGGTCCGCGTCGAGCCCGAGCAACCGTCCGCCGGGCAGGAGGCGGGGCAGGAGTTCGCACGCGTGTCCCCCGTAACCGAGGGTGCAATCGACGGCCACCTCGCCGGGGCGGGGATCGAGGACGCGGAGGATTTCGGCGACCAGGATGGGGCGGTGCGTACCGGCGGGGGTCTTTCCGGACGCCAGCACCTTCGCCACCGTGTCGGCATATCGGCCGGGATCGTGTTCCTTGTATTTTTCGGCGAAGCGGCGGGGGTGAGTGCCGCGGTAGCGGGGACGACGCCGGTGGGGGGGCGGCACCGGGGAAGCCGCCGGGGTGCCGTCGGGGGGCGGATCGGTGGGGATCTTGGGGGAGGGCGGGGACATGAGCGGGGCGACGGGATCAGGGATCAGGGGTGCGCGGCGGGGGGGTGCGCCGCGCGTCCCCGATAGGCCGCGAGGAAGTAGACGGAAACCAGGGCCACGACGAGCGCGAGCCCGGACCAGTACCGGGTCCACAGGGTGCCGGTCGGAGTCCGGCAGGCCTCGAGCCAGGCGCCGGTGCCGAGGTAGCCGGTCAGGTTGCCGACGCCCTGGGTCATGAGGGAGAGCAGGGCTTGGGCGCGGGTGCGCCAGGCGGCGTCGATGCGTTCATTCAGGTAGATCGGGAGGGTCACGAACCAGAGGGTGAATCCGAAGCCGTGCAGGGAGACGCCGAGCAGGACCCAGGGGGTCTGGTGGGAGGCAAAGAGGAGGTAGCGCAGGATGGCGAAGGACAGGCCGGTGGCGAGCACCCACTTGAGCCGCCAGCGCGCCAGGAGCGCGGCCAGCCCGAACATGGCCACCACCTCCGTCACCTGGGCGATGCTCATCCACGCGCTGATCCGTTGCAGGCCGAGGTCCTTCAAAAAGGACGGCGTGTACGGGTAGAACGCCGAGAGCGGAATCGCCAGCAGCGCCGAGGCCACGAAAACGACGCGGTGGTCGGGATGCCGGAGCAGGTCGAGCGCATCCAGACCCAGGCGTTGGCGGATGGTCAGCGATTCCCCCGTGGCGGCGACGGCGACCGCGGGGACGCGCAGGGTGAAGGCGGCCAGCACGACCCACACCGCGCTCCCGGTGTACGCCGCGCGGGTCGAGGCATCGGCCCCCAGCGCGCTCACCAGCAGACAGCCGCCGATCCACCCGAACGTGCCGAACGCCCGAACCGGGCCGAACTCCCGCTTGGCGTCCCCCATGCTCGCCAGCGCGATGGACGTCAGCAGGCTCCACGTCGGGGTCGAGGCAAACGCCTGAAGCTGGATCAACCCGAGCAGGGCCGGCGGCGACCACCCGCGGTCGATGGCGAGCCCGGTCAGGAACTGGAACGTCGCCGTGGCCACGGCCAGGCCCCGCAGCACGTGCACCGGCGGCACATGCCGGTCCGCCAGGGCCCCGAAAAACAGGGGCGTGACCAGTGCCGCGACCGCCGTTGTCGCGAAGGCGAGCGCGCGCAGATGGGCGTAACCGTGGGCTTCCAGGACCGGACTCAGAGGCACGAACCACGCCGCCAGCCCGACGCCTTGCAGGAGGAACAGGACCGCAAGCTGACCGCGGCCCGGTCCGGTGGTGGTTCGTGACACGCGCCAAGGGCACAATGAATCCGGGGTCGCGGCAAATCGCAAATGGCCGGACGCCGGTCGGCGCGGCGGCCCGGTTCAGCGGAGCGTGTGACGATCCAGCGTGGCGCGCAGCACCTCCATCTGGACCGGCTTGCTCAGGTAGTCCGTCATGCCGGCGGCGAGACAGCGCTCGCGGTCGCCGGGGCCGGCCTCCGCCGTCAGCGCTATGATCGGGACCGGCGGCACGACCGCCCCTTCCGCCGCGGCCTCGCCCTCGAGCCGACGGATCCGTCGCGTGGCCTCGTAGCCGTCCATGACCGGCAACCGGCAGTCCATCAGGATCGCGTCGAAGAAGGACTTCTGCCAGACGTCGACGGCCACCTCCCCGTCGGGAACGACCTCGGCGTCGTGCCCGAGGAGTTCGACGAGACGGCGGGTGAGGCGCTGGTTGACGGGGTGATCCTCGACGATGAGGACCCGCAAACGTGTCGGCGTCGTCGGCGTGGTCGGCGCGCCGGAATCCGGGTGGGGCGGCGGAGGAGGAGACATCATCGGGTGGCGGAGGATGCAAGGCGCCGGCGCCGGCGCCGGATTTCCGGGCGAGCCGGACCATTGAGTTGGGTGCTCCGGGGAGCGGTCGAGCCGAAAAATGGCCGCGTTCCGGCCGTGGGTCGGCACCCGGGTCGCGGGGGACGCCGAAGCGGAGGGATCGCCGTGGTCCGGCAACCTTTCCGTCGTGCACCGTCTTGCCGTTTGGCGGCGGCGTGCTCTGCTCGGGGCGCGCCATGGCCGCCGCCCAGCCCAGTCCCACGATTCTCTGGTTTCGACTCGACCTCCGCCTCGCGGACCAACCGGCGTTGGGCGCGGCCCTGGCCCGGGGGGGGGCGGTGATCCCGGTGTTTCTCTGGGAACCCTCGGAGGAAGCCCCCTGGGAACCCGGGGCGGCGTCGCGCTGGTGGCTGCATCATTCCCTGGAACGACTCGAAGCCCGCCTGCGTGAGTGCGGTTCCCGGTTGGTGATCCGGCGGGGTCGCGCCCTGGAAACGTTACGGGCCCTGGTTCGGGAGACCGGGGCGGGGGCGGTGGTCTGGAATCGACGCTATGAACCCGCCGTGATCGGCCGCGACCAGCGGGTCAAGGAGGGGTTGCGGGCGGAGGGCGTGGAGGCGGAGAGCTTCTCCGGTACGCTGCTGCGGGAACCTTGGGAGGTGAAGAACCAGGCGGGGCGCCCCTTTCAGGTCTTCACGCCCTACTGGCGCACCTGCCTCGGCGCGGCGGAGCCCGCCGAACCGGTCGCGGCGCCGTCCCGGATCCCGGCCCCCGCCCGCTGGCCGGCCTCCGAGGCACTCTCCGCCCTGGGGTTGCCCCCGCGCGTGCCCTGGGACGCCGGACTGCGCGACGCCTGGATGCCGGGCGAGGAGGGGGCCCAACGCCAATTGTCGCGGTTTGCGGCGGGACCGTTCGTTCGCTACGGCGAGGCCCGGGATTTTCCGGGCGAGCCCGGCACCTCGCGGTTGTCCCCGCATCTGCATTTCGGGGAGATCGGGCCGCGGCAGGTCTGGCACGCCGTGCGGCGGGCGGCGGAGCAGGCGGGTTGGGCGCCGGACGCGTGGCGCCGGTCGCGGTTCCTCGCGGAGATCGGGTGGCGCGAATTCGCCCATCACCTGCTCTTCCACTTCCCGCACACGCCGGAGCGCCCGTTGCGGGCCGAGTTCGAGCGGTTTCCGTGGCGGACGGACCCGGAGTTGCTGGCGGCGTGGCAGCGTGGGCGCACGGGCTACCCGCTCGTGGACGCCGGGATGCGGGAGTTGTGGGCGACGGGCTGGATGCACAACCGCGTGCGGATGATCGTGGCCTCGTTTCTGGTGAAGCATCTGTTGATCTCGTGGCAGGAGGGCGCGCGCTGGTTCTGGGACACGCTGGTGGACGCGGATCTGGCCGCGAACACCCTCGGCTGGCAATGGACGGCCGGTTGCGGTGCCGATGCGGCCCCCTATTTCCGCGTGTTCAATCCCGTCATCCAGGCGCGGAAGTTCGATCCGGACGGCCGCTATCTCGGGCGGTGGGTGCCGGAGTTGGCCCGGCTGAGCCCGGACGATCGGCACGAGCCGTGGGAGGTTTCGCCGCTCGCGTTGCGGGCGTCCGGGTTCACCCTGGACCGGGACTACCCGAGCCCCGTGGTGGGGCACGCCGAGGCGCGCATCGCGGCTCTGGCCGCGTTGGAGCGGATGCGCGGTCCCCGGGCGGCCTGACGGGGGGATGGGTGGGCCGTGGCGACGGCGACGCAAGGCCACCCACGAAGTCCGGTGCGGAACCGAACGGTGGGGCCGGCGAGTGCCGGGTCGCCGGCTTTACGTCTTTCGGTCCGCCCCCCCCACGTGAGGCTTGCGACTCGGCAGTCGCAAGCCCCACCGCGCTGCGTCTTGCCGCTTCCGGCAGGCCCCCCTCGAGCCCCCGATGCGAGCGCCATGCTGGTC
The DNA here is from genome assembly GCA_964608505.1 of uncultured Verrucomicrobiota bacterium. Classification (GTDB taxonomy): domain Bacteria; phylum Verrucomicrobiota; class Verrucomicrobiia; order Limisphaerales; family CAIMTB01; genus CAIMTB01. The sequence continues at coordinate 1,283 of CAZSOV010000179.1, read as the reverse complement.
GATCGGGTCGGGTGCCGGGGCGCCTTTGGGCTCGCATCCGGCGCTCGTCGGTCTAGCTTCCCGCCCGTTTCCAGCAGCCATCGATTCGATTCGATTCGCAACCAACCCATCAACGAGGACTTGTCTCATGCCTGAACGCATCGCTTTTGTCGGGGTCGGCCGGATGGGCGCCAACATGGCGCGCCGGTTGAAGGAATGTGGTTTCAACGTGACCGCCGTGTACGACGTGAACACCGCGGCCGCGACCGAGCTCGGGAACGAAATCGGCGCCGCCGCCTGCTCGAGGCTTGCGGAGGTGACGGCCGCCGCGGACGTGATCTTCACGGTGGTGACGAACGACGCCGCCATGGACGCCATCTTCAAGGGCCGGAAGGACAACCTGCTCCAGGGCGCGGACGGGCGGATCTTCATCAATTGCGCCACGCTGTCGCCGGCCATCCACCGGGACCTGGAGAAGCGCGCGGCCAAGGCCGGTGCCCGGAGCCTCGAGGCCTGCATGGCATCGAGCATCCCCCAGGCCCGGCAGGGGACCCTTTACCTCATGTGCGGCGGCCAGGCGGAGGTCTTCGACCGGGTGAAGCCGATCCTGACCAAGCTCGCGAGCGACGGACAGACGATGCGCTACATCGGCACCTCCGGACAGGCCGCCGAACTGAAGGCCCTGGTCAATATGGTGATGAACATCAACACCGCCGGGCTCGCCGAGGGCCTCGCCCTCGCCTCCGCGCTCGGGCTGGATCTCACCACGGTGCGCGAGGTCTTCTCCCAGACCGGGGCGAATTCCCGGGTGCTGGCGACGGACGGAGAGGACATGCAAAACCGCGATCATTCGTGCTTTTTCTCGGGCGAGCACGCCGCCAAGGACTCCGGCATCGCGCTGGGTCTGGCGAAGGCCAGGAAGATCAATGCTCCCCTCGCCGAGGCGACCTACAAACAGTTCGCTCGCATGGTGAAGGAAGGCATCGGCCATCTCGACAAGAGCGGCATCGCGGAACTCACCTTCAAGGGCCGCCACAAGCCCAAGGCGAAGGCCAAGGTCAAGGCGAAGGCCAAGGCCAAGGCCAAGGCCGGGAAGCGGTGAGGTGGAACGCGGCGGATCCCACGGGGCATCCGTCGGATCCGACGGATCAGGGCACCAGCGGCGGCAGGTCGAGGTCCTCGGGCTGCCGACCGTTGGGCGGGCGGTGGAAGGGCTCGCCGAAACGGGTGAAGCCCTCCGCAAAGCCGCCATGCCGGAGGAAGAACTGGCCGTTCTCGACGCCCATGGTGCGGTCGAGTCGGTC
>CAZSOV010000178.1:0-15972 GCA_964608505.1 uncultured Verrucomicrobiota bacterium | reverse complement strand
TATTGGAGCGGCGGCGATTTTTCGTCGGTTTCAAGTCCGACGGGCTGCTAGCCCGGGCGGCGAGGCCCTTCAGCGGACGGGAATCTGCTGCAGGCGATCCCGGTACCAAGCCATGTCCAGGCGACCGGCGGCATCGAAGGGCAGCGGACTTTGGGAGCCGTACTTGACCGGGTACTTGGAGGTCCGGCTGAGCCACTTGTGGATCTCGGCGTGACCGTCGGCGAAGGAGAATCCGCAGGCGCCGTTGTGGTAGGAGGCCGGGATGTCCTGCCAGTTGTTGAGTGTCGTGTTGTTGATGAAGAAGGCGTCGTTGATGGTATCCGGGTGCTCGTCGACCGTCAGCCAGGTCATCGCGGGGGCCGGAACGTCGGCGGTGCGCAGGAACTGGCGGTACTCCGGGAAACCCCAGTTCAGGCCGCGCGCGGTGTTGTCATTGGCCTCGTTGTTGGCGAGGCCGAAGAAGGCGTTCATGGACATGCTGCGGAGCCGCTGCGTCCAGCCCCGGGTGCGTTGGCTGGGGCTGACGAACTTGTCGGCGGGGCACTTGTAGATGCCCACGGCGCCGCCGGTATACGGCCCGAGCACCCCGTTGCGGACCCAGTCCACGTTGGTGACGCTGCGGGAGGAGACGTCGCTGCCGGACGCCCAGGTCATCACGTTGTTGACCCAGTTGTTGAACCGCCGGGTGTTGATCGCGTCCTCGGTTCCGGGAATCGTGAAATTGTTGGCGCAGGCGTCATTGAAATCGCCGGCATACAGGTGCCAGCCGAGCAGCAGCTGCTTGCCGTTGCTGAGGCAGGAGATGCCCTGGGCCTTGGTCTTCGCCTTGGCGAGGGCGGGCAGCAGCATGCTCGCGAGGATCGCGATGATCGCGATCACCACCAGCAGCTCGATCAGGGTGAAGGCGCCACGGCGCGGCGTCGCAGGCTCGGACTTTCGGGAGGTGTTCTTCATGGTCGTCGGGTAGTTGCCAAACGCGGGTCCTGTCCAAGATAGCCCGGACGCCCGCGGTCTCTGCAAGCCTCCGCTCGCTCCGGAGCCCGCCGCCACTCCCCGGACAAGGAAGCACGAACCACACCCAGCACACGAAGACACGGGCGGAGCCGGGGCGGTCAGGAAACGGCCTCGTCGCGGATGCCGGTTCGCGGCAGAACGGTTCTTTTTCGTGTTCCGGGCGTGTTGCTTCGTGGTTCGATGGTCTCCGGTGGTTCTCCTACGCGGTGATCCGGGGCGCCACCCGGCACCTTGCCAGTTCCCCTGCCGGGCGTATCGTCGCCCAGCATGAGTCGACGCCCCCGAACGGTCCCCCGTCCCCGCCCGGTCGCCGGCTTTACGCTCATCGAGTTGCTGGTGGTGGTGGCCATCATCGGGATCCTGGCCAGCATGCTGCTTCCATCGCTTGCCGGCGCGAAGGAACGGGCGCACGTCGCCACGTGCATCAACAACCTTAGGCAGATGGGCATCGCCCTTCGCGTGTACATGGACGATCACGATTCCCGGTACCCCCCGGAGAACGTGCCCGATCTCGACCCGGCCACCCGGCAACCCACCGGGCAGACCAAAACCATCCAGTACGCCCTCGGGGGATACTCCGCCCGAGGCGAACTGGCCGAGGTCTATCCGACCGCCGAGGCCCGCCCGCTCCACTCCTACATGGCACCGTCGCCGGTTTACAAATGTCCGCGCGACAAGGGGCAGCCCCTCCTGCCCTGCACCACCTCCGCCAAGCAATCCCCGTCCAACTACGACACGGTCGGGTGCAGCTACCATTACAACAGCGGTTCGCTCACGACGCTTTCCGACGGCGGGTTCCAACTCCCCCGCGCCGGCGGGATCGCGGGGCAAAGCGAGGACTGGGCTCCCAATCCCGCCCTGTACATCCTGCTCCACGAACCGCCGGCCCGCATCTATGGCTGCTCCGACGGCGGCGCCCGCTGGTATCAATGGCACATGAACAAGGGACAAACCGAAATCGCCGACCCCCAGCGCGCGCCCCAGGAGTTCCGGTCCCCCGTCGCGTTCGTCGACGGGCACGTCAAGTTCCACAACTTTTCGAAGTCCCTCTCCGCCGATCCCTACCACCCGTACGAGGCGACGCGGGACTGGATCTGGTACAAACCTGCTGACCCCGCCCGCGTCCGGGAATAGGATCGGGCCGTCCGGACTACCCATGAACCGACCGAGGGCGTTTACTCCTACTCCTACTCCTAATCCTACTCCTAATCCCTCGCCCCCCGGTTCATGGTCTCAAAACGTGTCCGGATTTAGGAAAACTTCCCTCTCCCTGAACCGCCCGGGAGACGTCCTCGCCTGAACTCGCCGGCCCCGCCGATGGATACGCCTCGCGTCCCGAATCTCGATCTGCACCTGGAACGTCTCCGCGCGTTTCAGGAATCCCTCGTCGCGGCGCTTGGGGAGCGCGGATACGGCGGTGCACGCCTCGCCGAGGTCCTCGACCGCCACGTGGTCGCCCGTTGCGCCCAATGCGGCATCGGGGTCACCGGCGGGGAGATCGCGGCGGCGCTGGCCGCGGAGAACGCCCACGCCGCCGCCAACCCCCGCCACGCCCGCCTGCTCCAGCGGTACTGCGCCCGCAACGGCTGCCCGTCGTACTTCTACCGACTCGAGTTCCTTCCGGTGCCCGATCTCGACTGGGCGGCCTGCCTCGCGCGCGCCGGCGAGATCGAGACGGGCCACGTCGCCGGACGCTCCTCGGAGACCGCCGCCGAACGCGCCCGCCTCGTCCGCGAGCAGCGCCGGCGCTGGCTGCGCGTCGGCGGGCTCGTGGCCGTGCTGCCGGCCTTGTGGGCGTTGCGCCGGTGGTGGATCACCGGCTCCCTTCCCGGCCTCCCCGAGAAACCGAAATACCGGATCGATCCGCGCTCGACCCCGGCGGAACGACCCGGTTCCCGGACACCGTGACCTTCCTTCCGATCGTCGCCCGGGAGTTGCGGGTCGCCGCGCGACGACCGACCACCTTCCGTATCCGTTTCGCCTGTGCCGCCGTCGCCGCCGCCCTCGGTGGCTTCCTGCTCCTGGCCACCCTGCTGCCCGGGTGGGGGCTCTCGTCCGGGCGCGGCCTCTTCCGGCTCCTTTCCGCGCTGGGACTCGTCCTGGCCATCCTCGCGGGGCCGTTGTTCACGGCGGATTGCCTCTCGCGGGAGCGGCGGCAGGGAACGCTCGGCCTGCTCTTCCTGACCGACCTCGGCGGATTCGACGTGGTGGCCGGCAAGCTCGCCGCGCTGGGTCTGGTGCCCCTGCATGGGCTTCTGGCCACCCTCCCCATCCTCGGCCTGACCCTGTTCATGGGCGGCATCACCGGGCCGGAACTGGTGCGTGTGTCGCTGGTGCTGCTCGCCACGCTCTGGTTCTCCCTCGCCGTCGGCCTCCTGGTCTCCAGTTGCGTCTCCGACGATCGCCAGGCGGTGGGACTCACCTTGGGCATCACGCTGGCCGCCGCGGCCCTGTCCCCGCTGCTGGGATTCGCCGCCCAGGCGCTTCCCGGACTTGGATTCCTCCGTCCTGCCACCGCCCTGGGCCCGGTGGGGCTTTACCAGTTCTCGTTCGACCCGGCTTATCGCGTGGCGCCGGGTCCCTTCGCCGGATCCCTGCTGGGCCAGGTTCTGACCGGCGGACTGCTGGTGGTCCTGGCCACCGTCGTGATCCGCCATGGCGTCCGATCCGGGAGCGGGAACGAGTCCGCCAACCCCCGTTCCGCCGTCCGCCGGGCGTCCTCCACGGCGCGCAGCCGACGCATCTTCGCCGACAACCCCATCGCGTGGCTCGCGTGGCACGACTCCTGGGTCCGTCGGGGCGCGCGCTGGGCGACCGGATTGAGCCTGGGCCTGGCCGTCCTCGTCTTCCTGCTCCTGGCCTGGGGCGGGCAACCCGCCCGGGCCGGCCACCCAAGCTTGCTCGTCCTGCACGTCGGCTTCTACCTCCTCAAGGTCCTCGTCGCGATCCATGTCGTCTACTTCCTCCAGGACGCGTGCCGGAACGGACTCATGGAAATGCTCCTGGTCACCCCCGTGTCGAGCCAGCGGCTCCGGGACGGCCACCAGGCCGCAATCCGCCGCCTGTTCGTCTGGCCCTGGATTCTCCTGGCATCCGCTTCCCTCGCGCTCGGGGTGGCCGGCACCTGGGTGACCGGCGGGGATTGGCCCGATCCGCTGACCCTGATCCTCGCGGGCCTGATGCCCAGTCTCTGGAATGTCGTGGTCCATGCCGCCGACCTCCTGGCCGTCGGGGCTTACGCCTCGGTTTGCGCCCTCCGCAGCGACCGCCCGTCGCGGGCGCTTCTGCGCACGACCGTGGTGGTCCTCCTGTTGCCCCTGGTCTTGTGCTCCTCCGCGAGAATCGTGGCGGACCTCTACTTCCTCGCCCAAGCCGCGCCCGCCCTCGAACGCTTCCGCGACCTCGCCCGCGGTTGGTACTTCCCCGGCGTGCTTGGACGGGTGTTCGGCGCGCCCCGCTCGGGTGCCTGATCCGGCCCACCGCGGCAGCCCCCGCCCCCGCGACCGCGACCGGACGCCGTCCACCGGGGTGCCTTGTCCCGAAAAGAGGAAGGGCCGCCGAAGCGGCCCTTGTTTTGTCCCCCGAACCGACCGAAATCGGCTACCTGGTCGTGGCGGAGACGACGGAGGTGTAGGCGGAACTGAGCCCGCCATTCACCGCGCAGATCCGGTACCAGTACTTCTTCTTCGAAGGCAGCCCGGTGTTGCGGTACGAAGTCGTGTTCGCGTTCACCGTCGTCAGCACGGTGAAGTTCGTGCCGTCCGTCGAGCGCTCGATCCGGAATCCCGTCTCGTTGGAGGACCGGTCACGCCAGGTGAGCTTGATCTCCGAGGAACTGACGGACGAGGCGGCCAACCGGTCCGGCGCCGTCGGCGGTGTCCCCGCCGGGGTCGTCACGCTGATCGCGTTCGACGAATCGGAATCGCCGCAGGCGTTGGTCGCGATGATCCGGTAGTGGTAGGTCGTGCCCGGAGTCAGACCGCTGTTCGCGTAGGCGGTGGCGTCCGCGGCCAGGGTCGCGATGACCGAGTAACTCACCCCGTTCGCCGAACGTTCCACCCGGTAGCCCGTCTCGTTCGAGGCGTTGTCGGTCCAGGTCAGGTTGATCTGCGAATTGCTGGCGGCCGTTCCGGCGAGTCCGCTCGGCGCGGCGGGTACCGGCACCTGGAGAACGATGGACGCGGTGCCGGACCACTCCGTGCACCCGCCGCCGTCGCAGGCCCGCACCCGGTACGAGTAGTCCTGACCATACGCCAGGCCCGCGTCGGTCCAGGAAGTCACGTTCGCGCTCACGCCCGCCAACGGCAGCCACGTCGCCCCGTCCGTCGAACGTTCGATCTCGGTCCCCGTCTCCACCGTCGCGGTGTCCGTCCACGTCAGGACCGCCGAATCCGGCGCGGGGCCGGTGGTCGCGGCCAGATCGGCAGGCACGCCCAGCACCGCGGACGGAACGGTGACCGAAACCACCGGGGTCCACTCCGAGCAACCCGTGGCGTTGCACGCCCGCGTGCGGTACCAAAGCGCCGTGTCGGGCACCAGACCGTTGTCCTCGTGCGCGATCACGTCGGGGGCGAGACTGGCGATCTGGGTCCAGACCGTCGCGTCGGGTGATCGTTCCACCTGGAAGCAGACCTCGTTGTTCGCGTTGTCGGCCCATGCGAGGGCAACCACCGAGGCACTGGGAGCCGTGGCGGTCAGACCGGTCGGGGCTGTCGGCAGGGGTTCCACGCGGGTCCGGAAATTGGCCACGAACAGGGCGGTGTTGTTGAGCGACCGGACGTTGTCGGCGGAATTCGCCGGGTCCGCATCATAGTCCGTACCCGTGGGATACCCGTTGAAGGTCACCAGCGGGCTCGAGAAGTAGTTCACGCGCGGCACGGCCGCCGAGGCGCAGTTGTAGGACATCAGGCAGCGGAAGCCGGTGCCGTCCGTCATGCAGCGCTTCTGGCCGTAACTGTAGGGATACGAGGGAGTCCCGTAGGCGTTGTCGCGATCATGGTTGCTGCCCATGACGTGACCGAGCTCGTGGGTCACCGTGTAACTGGAGACGCAGCCGGAGTGCACGACGCTGAAGGCGCTCGTCGCGAACGCCGGATTCGGCGTGCCCATCTGGTACGAAAGTCCGCAGTAGTTCGCGTCCTCGTCCAGCAGCACCACGACGTCGGCGCCGTACTGCGCCCGCAGGATGTGCGCGTCCTCGAGATGCCCGTCCAACTGCGTGGCCAGGCGCGACAGGGTGACGTTCATGTCCCCCGTTTCCACGTACGGCACCTCGGCCGTGTGGATCAGGTTCAGCGTGATGTGCACCCCGCTGTTCTGATACGCGGTGTTCGCCGACGCGATGGCCTGCAACACCAGCGCTTCCGCACCGGCGGCCCCGCCGTACCGGGCGGACGTCGCCGGCGTGTAGATCACGAGGACATCCACGATGGCCGGCTCGGTCTCGCTGGCCGGCGCGTACAACGACGCCATCGGGGCGCTGGCGGTCGACTGCAAGCTGCGTTTCGACCGCGAACCCGCGGGGGCCGCGGGCGGATCGATGGACTGACACCCGTCGCGACCCTCGCCGGGCCCACGGTACTCGGCCAGCAGGCTGAAACCGCCCGCCGAGGGCTGGATGGAGTACACCTCGTTGCCGGTCTCGAGCGGACGATCCACCACGCCGGCCAGGACGCCGCCCCGCGACGCGAGGGTCACCTCGCTCAGGGGTTCGCCGATCAGGCGTCCCACCCACACGAAATCGCCGCCGGCCAGCACGTCGACCCGCACCCGCTCGGCCTCCCAGATCACGCCGTCGGCCAGGTCCAGCCGGACCCGGGGCATCTCCCGCAACCGGGGATGCGCCTTCACGGCCCGGGCTTGGGGCCCGCGAGCGGAGGCCCGGGAGGAGGCCAGGGATGCCTTCGCGGAGGATTCCACGAGGAAGGCGGGTTCCGCTTCGGCGAGCGCCGTCCGGGGGACCGCAAATTGGGAGAGGAGCAACGCGAGGCCACAGGTGGCACCTCGCAGGCCTGGGAGGCGGGGGAGTGGATTGTTCATGGTGGTCCATCCCACGACCCGTTCCAGGGCCGACGTCTGGCCGGCCAGCTAGTTCGGGTAAGTGGGTTTCATTGGGGGGCACTGGCCGAGGTACACTCGCGAAGACCTGCGACCATCTACCACGCACGGTAGCTCTCCCGCGAAACGACGGTAAATAGCTCCGTTGGCTACCCCCTCCGGGATAGGCAGCCCTCCCCACCATCTCCGCTCAGACCGCACCGGCTACGCGGGCCGCGCCTAGTGAAATTCCTTGGGCCCGGACAACCTGCCAAAACTCGCAGCCACTTCCCCTAGGAGCCGGCGCTTGCCGTCGATTTGCCTACGCGGTAATAGGGACGAGTGAAAACGGATTCGAGCTCCTCCGCGCCGGCCCTCAAGGTCCTCCTCATCCTGGGCAATTCGCTCGTCCGTGCCGGCCTCCGAACATGCCTCGTCGGGCAGGCCAGCATCACGGTCGTCGGCGACGCCGCCGACGCCGAAAAGGCCCTTCCGCTGGCCCAGCGCACCCAACCCGACGTCTACGTCATCGATGCCGCCGCGGTCGGTCAACTCAAGGCCATCGGTCCGCGCTTTCCCGGATTCCAGTCGGGCGGCACGCCCCCCATGGTGTTGCTCGGCGATGGTGACACCTCCCAGATCCTCGATTCCGCGCTGCAAGCCGGCGTCAAGGGCTTCCTCGATCCCGCCACCGCACCCGACTGCCTCGTCGCGGCCATCCAGCACGTCGCGGCCGGCGACCGCTATGTGTCCCCGGGCCTCGTGCCCAAGATGCTCAAGCACGACCACAACGCCGCCGATCCGTCGTCGCCCCCGGAAACCGTGCTCACGCTCCGCGAGATGGAGGTCTTCCAACTCACCGGTCAGGGCTTCGAAGCCAAGGAAATCGGCGACCGCCTCAGCATCAGCCCCCGCACCGTCGACGTGCACCGCGCCAACATCCGCCAAAAACTCGGGCTCGGCGGCGTCCACGAACTCATGCGCTACGCCACCACCTGGCAACAGAACCGCGCCCGGGAGGGACGGCTCCAGCGCTTCTGCGGCGAGGATCGCCCCCTGCTCCTCATCGAGGACGACGAGGTCGACGTGCTCAGCGTCCAGCGCGGTCTCGCGCGCCTCCCGGCCCGCTTCCGCGTCGAGGTCGCCCACCACGGCGAGGAGGCCCTGCAATGGCTGCGCAGCGGAAATCATGCCGCCCCGTTCCTGATCCTGCTCGACATCAACATGCCCCGGATGAACGGCCACGAGTTCCTGGCCGAACTCCGCCGCGACCCCGCCCTGCGAACCCTCCCCGTCGTCGTCCTGACCACCTCCCCCCACGACGCGGATCGCGACCGGCTCTACCAGATCGGCATCACCGCGTACCTCGTCAAACCGACGACCTCCGAGGAATACGTCGAGATGCTCCGGAGCCTCGCCGAGTTCTGGGGTTTCAACTCGCCCCCCCCCTTCCCGTCCGCCGGCGCGACCTCGTTCTCCGCCGATCCCAACGTCAACCAGGCGGCGTGATCGTCGCCACCCCGGCCCGGACGCCCCTTCCGTGACGCGGTCCCGGCGCAAGCGTGTCCTCGTGTCCTCGCGCCTTCCAACCCTCGCCCTCGCACTCGGGCTCGCGTTCGCCCTGCTGGCGCGCGCGTCTTGCGTCGCGGCCCCTGCCGCCTCCGCGCCTTCCCCACCGGCCCCCGGCTCGGCGGCCGCCCCCGCCCCGCACCCGGTTCATTCCGTCGCCGACCTGCGCCGCCTTTCCCGCGCCGAACTCCTCGCCATCACCAACGCGGTGGCGGTGGAAGGCTTCGTCACCTTCGCCAGCCCCCGTTGGTCCCTCTGGTTCATCGCCGACGCTTCCGCCGGAATCTACATCCACGGCCAGGCCATTCCCGACCAACTCGCCCCCGGCGACCGGGTTCGCATCGTCGGGTATCCCGCCCCCGGACGGGTCGCCCCGGTGCTCCAGGTCCAGAGTCTCCATCGCCTGGGGGCCGGCCCCATCCCCCCGCCCCGCCCCGCCGATCCCCGCCGCCTCCTGACCGGCGGCGAGGACGCCCAGCGGATCTCCCTCGAGGGCGTGGTGCGCCACGCGTCGGACTCCGACGACCCCCATTGGGAGGTGGCCGGCGAGTTCGGGACGTTTCCGCTGCTCTTTGCCTCGCCTCCCCAGGGAACCAATGCCACCCGCTGGATCGGCGCTTCGATCCGCGTGCATGGCGTCTGCATCCACGACTCCGCCCCCCGCGGCTTTCGCCTGCTCGTCCGGGACCTGACCGACGTCCAACTCCTGCGTGCCGCACCCGCGGATCCGTTCCTCCTGCCGCTCACGGCGCTCGAACGCCTCGCCGATCTCGCCGATGCCCAGCCTTCCGCCCGCCGGCTCCGCGTCGCGGCGACCGTGACCCGCGTGGATCCCCGCGGCGTCCTCCAGATCCAGGATGGCTTCCATGGCGCCGAGGTCGTCCTCTCCCCGGGCTCCCCGCTGCCCGCCCTCGACGACGAGATCGAGTTGGTCGGCTTCGCGTCCGCCCCTCCCCCCCGACCCCGCCTCGAACGTGCTCTCTGGCGACGCCGGGGCCGGACCGGTCCGCTCAGCCCGACCCTGCTGGACCTGAGGGAGATTCACGAGGCCAAGGACGGATTGCTCGTCACCGCCGAGGGGACTTTCCTCGGTCTGGCGGACCAGCCGGACCGGGCCGAACTCGGACTGCGCGATCCGAGCGGGCGACTTGTGCCGGTGCTCTTCCCCGCGTCCCTCGCCGGACAACTGCCGTCTCCGGTCGAACCCGGCACGCGCCTTCGCGTGACGGGCGTGTACCGAACGTTGCCCGCCGAAGGCTCGGCCCCGGCGGGACACCGGATCGAGGCGCGCTCCGCCCGCGACGTCGACGTTCTCGGTCCCGGTTCGTGGTGGACCGCGCGACGGGCCACCGGCCTCGCGGCCCTTCTGGCCCTGGCCTCGCTGGCCGGACTGTCCTGGTCCTCCACGCTCCGGCGCCGCCTGGCCCGCCAACGAAAGGAACTCGAACTCCAGCACGCTGAACGCCTGAACCTCGAACAGGTCCATCGCCGCCTGACCGAGGGTGCTCCCGACGCCATCTTCACGCTCGATGCCCGCGGGATGTTCCTCTCCGCCAATCCGGCCGCGCTCAAGTTCTCCGGGTATTCCGAGTCCGAACTCCTCGGTCGCCCCATCCTCGACCTCGTCCCCGCCCCGGAACGTCCGCGGGTCCTGGCGCGGATCAGCGACCGCATCCGGTCCGGCGGCGACGGCGAGGTCTTCGTCACCGAGATGGTCGACCGGCAAGGTTGCCGCCGCTACATGGAGGTCACGTCACGGGTCCTCGTCCCGGCCCGCGGGGAACCGTGCCTCGAGGGAGTGGCCCGCGATGTCACCGAACGCAAGCGCGCCGAGGACGCCCTCAAGTCCCTCGCCGCGATGGCCGCCCGCGAAGCCGGCGACGAGTTCCTCGGTTCCGTCACCCGCCAGGTCGCCCAACTCCTCGAAGTGAGCAGGTCCTTCATCGGCGTCGTCTCCCCGGACGTCCCCAACGCGCTGCGGATTGCCGCCAGCTTCTCCGAGGGCGGACTCCTGCCGCTCTCCCGATACGAACTGCCCGGCAGTCCCTGGGGCCGGTCCGGCGCGCCCGCCGAAATCATCATCCCCCGCGAAGCCCGCCTCGCCTTTCCTTCCGATTCCAACCTCGCACGCTGGCAGGTCGAGTCGCTGATCAGCATCCCGCTGGCCGGGGAAACCGGCGAAAACCTCGGCTATCTGGTCCTGCTCCACGGCCAACCCTTCGAGCCCGGCCCGCCCCAGCTCGACATGCTCCGGATTCTCGCCGCGCGCGTGGGCTCCGAAATCGCCCGTCTCCAGGCCACCGCCGCCCTCCGCACCAGCGAGGAACGCTTCCGCCAGCTGGCGGAAGCCAGCGAGGACGTGCTGTGGGTGGTCGACCTGCCGTCCCGGACCATCGCCTACCTCGGCCCCGCCTTTGCCCGCCTCGCAGGTCTTCCCGCCGCCGCCGCCCCGCGCACGCTTCGCCAGGTCCTGCGCCTCGTGCATCCCGAGGATCGCTCCCAACTCGTCGCCACCGCCCGCGCGGGGCTCGAACAACCCGGCGCCCGTTACACCACCGAATACCGGATTCTTCGGACCGACGGCACGATCCGTTGGATGCTCGATCAGGGCGTCCTCATCCGCGACGCCGACGCCCGCCCGATCCGCATCAGCGGCGTGGCCCGCGACATCACCCACCGTAAATCCGCCGAACTCGCCCTCGCCGGCGAGCGTGCCCGCTTCCAGGAACTCTTCGAAAACTCCCCCGACGCCGTCTTCGTCGAGTCCCTCGAGGGCATCGTCCTCGATGTGAACCAGGCCGCCTGCCAGCTGCACCGTCTGCCCCGCGAACGAATCATCGGACGGCACGTCACCGACCTCGTCCCTCCCGCGGCCCACGCGGAATTCCGCGCCGGCCGGGAGCGCATCAAGAACGGCGACTTCTCCCCCACCGAAAGCCTCAGCCTGCGCAGCGACGGACTGCAGATCCCCGTGGAGCTTCGGGCCACCCGCATCCGGCACCTCGGCAGCGAGGCCCTCCTCCTCCACGTCCGCGACATCTCCTCCCGCCGCCATGCCACGGATCTCCTCCGCACCGCCAACGCCGAACTCCTCGCGCTCGCCGGCAGCGAAGCCGTTTCCCGCGGCGACCTCGCCACCGCCCTCCGCGAGATCTCCGGCGCCGCCGCCCAGAGCGTCAGCGTCGCCCGCGTCTCCGTGTGGATCCTGGAGAACTCCGACACCGTCCTCCGCTGCGTCCATCAGTGGGACGCCCAGGACGCCCCCCAGGGCGTCGCCGCCGAACTCCAGGTCGAGCACCACGCCACCTATTTCGCCGCGATCTCCCGCCACCGACTCGTCGCCATCTCGGACGTCGCCCGCGATCCGCGATCCGCCGAACTCTACGAGCCCTACCTCCGCCTCCACGGCATCACGGCCACCCTCGACGCCGGCATCCGCCTTCGGGGCAAGGTCGTCGGGATCGTCCGCCTGGAGCATCGCGACGGCACCCGGGCCTGGAAAACCGAGGAGGAACTCATCGCGGGATCCATGGCCGATATCGTTGCCATGGCAGTCCAGGCCAGCGAACGCCGCTGCATCGAGGAGGCCCTCCGCCAAAGCGAGGATGCCTACCGGTCCGTCGTCGGTGCCCTCGCCGAGGGCGTCATGCTCATCAACCGGGAGGGAAGCTTCCTCACCTACAACGACAGCGCCGCCGAAATCCTCGGCCTCACCAAGGATGGCCTCAACTCCCGGGTTCTTTCCGACTTCTCCCGTGCCACCTTCCGCGAGGACGGCTCCCCCATGCCTCCCGAGGATTACCCCGCCGCCGTCACCCTCCGCACCGGACAACCCGTCACCGATGCCCCCATGGCCGTCCGGCGCCCGGATGGACGCGTGGTCTGGCTCTCCATCAACACCCGGCCTTTCGCGCACGCCGCCGATGGTTCGGTCGCCTCCGTCGTCGTTTCCTTCACCGATGTCAGCCGCCGCCTCGAAGCCGAGCGCGCCCTCCGCGAAGGCAACGAGTTGCTCCAGGCCATTTCCGGCGTTCAGGCGGGCTTCATCGCCGACGGCGACGCCGCCCGAACCCTCGACCTCATGCTCTCGAATCTGATCATCATGACCGCCAGCGAGCATGGCGTCGTGGCCCAAATCGGACCGGACCGCCAGGCCGAGGGATTTCGCGCCTTCCTGCCCGACCCCGCCCTGGGTGCCCCGCCGGCGGTGACCCAGGAAATCTGGCAGCCCTGGATCAATCAGGTCCTCGATTCCGGGCGCCCCGTGAACGCCGTCGTCGACGGCCCGCCGGACGAGCCCGAGGCCCCGCCCCGCACCACTCACGTCCTGGCGCTGCCGCTCCGGCACGACGAAGCCGTCGTCGGCATCGTCGGCCTGGCCCGCCCAGGTCAACCGTTCGGCGACGAGACGGTCACCCGCCTCCAACCCCTGCTCATCACCTGTGCCAACCTGCTGCGGGCCATGGAGACCGACCGCCAACGCCAGCAGGCCGAGGCCCGCATCCGCCAGCTCAACGCCGAACTCGAACAACGCGTCGAAACGCGCACCGCCGACCTCAAGGCCACGAACCAGGAACTCGCCGAGTTCGCCTACGTGGTCACCCACGACCTCAAAGCCCCGCTCCGCGGCATTCATCAGCTGGCCGAATGGCTGGCCCATGATCACGCCGCCCAACTCGACGCCGGCGGCCTCCGCCTCCTCGCCCTCCTCCGCCAACGCGTCCTCCACCTGCAGCGGCTCATCGACGGCCTGCTCGCCTGCGCCCGGGTCGGACGTTCCCCCGAGCCCGAACGCGCCGTTCCCACCCTCGACCTCGTCCGGCAGGTCGTCGCGGTCATCGCGCCTCCCGCGCACATCACCTTCCAGATCGCACCCGACCTCCCCACGATCGAAGGCAACCCCGACCGCCTCCACCAGATCTTCCAAAACGTCATCGATAACGCCGTCAAGTACCTCGACAAACCCCGCGGACGCATCGCCGTCGGCGCCTCCCGCGAACGAGGAGCCTGGGCCTTTCGCATTTCCGACAACGGCCCCGGCATTCCGGAACGTTATCGCGAGAAGGTCTTCCAGATCTTCCAGCGCCTGCACCAGACCGGTGACATCCCCGGCACCGGCCTTGGCCTGACCCTCG
Source organism: uncultured Verrucomicrobiota bacterium (assembly GCA_964608505.1). GTDB lineage: Bacteria > Verrucomicrobiota > Verrucomicrobiia > Limisphaerales > CAIMTB01 > CAIMTB01. The sequence goes on along the minus strand of CAZSOV010000178.1, from coordinate 2,218 downwards.
TCAAACGCATCGTCGAAGCCCGGGGCGGACGTATCTGGATCGAGTCCGAGGGCATCGGAACCATCGTTTGCTTCACCTGGCCCGACCAGGGCCGCCCCCGCTCGGTTCCTTGGGAAGCCACGGCCCTCACCGCCCGCGTCGGAATCCAAACCCCAACCCCGCCTTCCGCCTCGTCGTGAGGCTCCCGATTCCGGAGCGCCGCACGAGGTCATGGATCATGGCTGCCCGGACCACGGCGTTACGCCGCTTCGGGGCGCCAAACGCGGGCCGGTACCGAACCTCCGGCCCCCCATCTCGGCCGCCCGGAAGCACCCCCGACACCCTTCCCGCCCCGCGGACGCGCTTTCAGAGCTCCCAACCCGGGCGGTATTCCCGTCGCAGAAACGCGTTAGCCTCCTTCACATTGCTGAATTCGAGCTTTCCGGAGTCCCACTCCAACCGGGCCCGGACGAGACGCTCGCGCAGTTGGACCCGCAACGCCACGTTCCCCAGCAATACGGTCTCGGCCAGCGGACCCGCCCATTCCCAGTTCGTTCCCGAAGGCTTGCCGGTCTTGCAGCTTGCCGCCCATTCGGAATAGGAGCCGCCGGGACAGCGCGGAATCGTACGTTCGATCCGTCCTGCCTCGGCCCGCAGCGCGTCGGGGTACACGCGCCCCCCCAGGATGAATCCCCGGGTCCCGACGAGCAGCCGCCCATTGTCCCCCATCGCCTCCTCGTCCGGGAGTTCCGCAGGACGCGACGGACGCAGGCCACCGTCGTACCAGACAAGCTTCAGCGGCGGCATGGCCATGCCGCCCGCCGCCGCGCCGCTCATCCCCGTCACGTGAAAATTGTTCCTCTGCACCTCCGCGGTGCGTGCCGGGAACTCGTAGGTCACCATCGAGGCCAGCGGATACGTCTCCTGATTGACCCGACTCGAACTGGCCTGCACCGACCGTGGCGCACCGAGCTTCAAGGCCCGGAACACCGGATCGAACGAATGACAGCCGATATCGCCCAGCGCCCCCGTCCCGAAATCCCACCAACCCCGCCAGCGGAACGGTGAATAGACAGGGTGATACGGGCGCGTCGGGGCCGGCCCCAACCAAAGATCCCAATCGAAATCGGCCCGTACTCCCGGCGAGTCGGACGGACGGTCGACCCCCTGCGGCCAATACTCGCGGAACAGTCCCTGCGACGGGCGATCCGTCCAGATGTGGGCCTCGGTAACGTCCCCAATAGCGCCGCTCCAAACCAGCTCGCAAAGCCGCCGGGTTTCCTCGCTCGCCTGGCCCTGGTTGCCCATCTGGGTCATCACCTTCGCCTCGCGCGCCGCCGTCGTCACCCGGCGGGCCTCCCACACCGAATGCGTCAGTGGCTTCTCGCAGTACACATGCTTCCCGGCCCGTATCGCCGCCATCGACGCGAACGCATGGTGATGGTCCGGAGTCGCTACCACCACGGCATCGATGTCCTTGGCCTCCTCCAACATGCGACGGTAGTCCGTGTACCGCCTCGCACCCGGGAATTTCCGAAACGTGCCCGCGGCATGCCGCCAATCCACATCGCACAGCGCCACGATGTTGTGGTTCGGAAACTGCCCGAGATCGCTTCCGCCCTGCCCCGCCACGCCCACCCCGGCGATGTTCAGGCGCTCGCTCGGTGGCGCCTCCCCGCCCCGTCCAAGCACTCGTGCCGGAACCACCTGCACCGTCGCGGCCACCAGGGTTGAGGTCTTGAGAAAACTCCGGCGGCTGGTGACGCGCCGGGAAACCGAAGGCGTGGACGAAGGGTTCATGGCATTGCTCGGCAAAGGGACTGGCCGCCAAGGTTCCGGATTCGCCGGCTTCACGCAACGGCTTTGCCACCAATACACGCCGCCCACCACCCTTGCGCCACGACCGCACCCTCCGGTGAGAACGCCGCGTCTCCACGCGCCGGACCGCGTGCCCGCGCCTCTCCCAACCCAACCTCAACCTACGCGGGAGCCGGCAGGGTCCTCAGGGACCGGGCCATCCTCCTGCCCGCTACCCGAACACCGCCTTCTTCAAATCCCGCAATACGTACGCCTCGGCGCCCCCCAACCCCCGCACCCGCCGCGCCCCGCTCTTCCGCTTTTTCCCGAACCGCTCCCGATATGCCCCGAAAATCCCCTCCACGTACTCCCGACTCCCGAACGCCACCCCCGCCGTGAAGTACCGGACTCGACACCGCAGGTAATCTCCCAACGGCAGTTT
>CAZSOV010000177.1:0-16083 GCA_964608505.1 uncultured Verrucomicrobiota bacterium | reverse complement strand
GCCGCCCGGAGGGTTTTCGCGGAAAGGGCCGTCTGGCGTCGTTGCTCGTCGGTCAGAGACCGCTGTCGGGTATCCTTCCTCCTCGCGTTCAGCCATCCGGCCCTTTCCGCGACAACAGGGCCCATCGGAATTCTCAGTCAGGCTCTGAGGACGCGGCGGTCGCGCCTGGTCCGGCACCCTCAGGCCGAGCGGGGTGGCGGCACGGCGGCGAGGGGGAGCGTGACCTCGGCGGTCGTCAGGCCGTCGGGCCGCGTGGCGAGGTGGATGGTGCCGGCGTGGGCTTCCACGATCCAACGGCAGACGCTGAGGCCGAGGCCGGAGCCCTCGATGCCCCGTTCGCGGGCGTCCTGGGTGCGGAAGAAACGATCGAAGACGCGGTCCTGGACGTCCGCGGGGATGCCCTTGCCGGAATTGGAAATGCGGAGGTCGGCGTGGGTGGCGTCGGCGGCGAGGGAGACGATGACGGAACCGCCGGGCCGGTTGTACTTCACGGCGTTGTCCGCGAGATTGAGGAGGAGTTGGCGGAGGCGATGGCGGTCGCCGAGGACGACGGCGGGGTGGCAGGCGATCAGGCGCACCTCGAGCCGGGCGGGTTCGGACAGGATGAGGAGATCGTCGACGAGTTCCCGGACCAGTTCGTCGAGGGGCACGGGTTGGCGCTGGAGCTGGAAGGAACCCGACTCGGCCTTCGCGAGGAGCGTCAGGGAATCGACGAGGTGGGCGAGGCGCTGGATTTCGTCGAGCTGGGCGAGCAGGGCCTCGCGTTGGGCGGCGGGAATGGGGCCGCCCTCGTGGAGGACGGACTCGATCTGGACGCGCATGACGGTGAGCGGCGTCTTGAGTTCGTGCGAGGCGTGCAGGGTGAACTCGCGGACCTGCTGGAAGGACTTGTGCAGGCGGGCGGTGGTCCGGTTGAAGACGTCGGTGAGGCGGTCAACCTCGTCCCCGGTGCCGGGGCGAGGCAGCGGTTCGTCGAGATTGCCGGCGTGGATGCGTTCGACGGCCCGGGCGAGGGCGTCCAGCGGGGCAAGGATGCGCTTCATGAACCACCAACCGCCGACCAGGACGACCGGGATGAGGGCGTGAAAGACGATCTCGGCGATCTCGCCCCAGGAGGAGCCGGACGGTTTGGCCTGGCCGAGGAGTCGGCGGACGTGGGGCTCCACGACGAACTCGTGGTAGGCAAGTCCGGCGAGGAGCAGGGTGCAGGCGCCGACGATGACGGCATAGCGGAGGGCGAGCCGGCGGCGCAGGGTCATGATTCGACCTTCATCACGTAGCCGACGCCGCGGACGCTGTGCAGGAGCTTGGTTTCGCCCTCGAGATCGATCTTCTCGCGCAGCCTGCGGATGTAGACGTCGATGATGTTGGAACCCGGGTCGAAGCCGTAGTCCCAGACCTTCTCGAAGATGAGCATGCGGGTGCACGGGCGACCGGCATGGCGGAGGAGGCATTCGAGCAGCCGGTACTCCCGGCTGGTGAGTTCGATCCGGCGGCTCCCGCGGCGCGCGACGCGCTCGGCGACGTCGAGGGTCAGGTCGGCCAGGCTGAGCGCCGAGGGCCGCGTATCGCCGGCCCGTCGACCCAGGGCCTGCACCCGGGCCACGAGTTCGGCGAGGGCGAACGGTTTCGGGAGGTAATCGTCCGCGCCGGCGCGCAGGCCGTCGACCCGTTCATCCACCTCGCCGCGGGCGGAGAGCAGGAGGACCGGCGTGCTGACGCCGCGGGACCGAAGTTGTCGCAGCAGGCTCAGGCCGTCCGGGCCGGGGAGCATGATATCGAGGATCAGGACGTCGAACGGGGTCGTCGTCGCGGCCGGGAGGACGTCGCGTCCGTGATCCAGCAGGTCGACTGACATGCCTTCCGCGCGGAGGGCGCGGGCGACGAACTGCGCCATTCGGGAATCGTCCTCGACGAACAGCACGCGCATCCGTCGGGTTTCGTCGAAAGGGCGGGTGGAGGCAAGGGTCAATCACGCCGCGGTGGCTCGCCGCCGGCGTCGGGCGACGAGGCACCCTCCGGCTATGGCCATGAACGCGACCGCCCCGGCCTGGGAGGGTTCGGGCACGGCGGCAACGGTGTCATTGATCTGGATGTTCCAGGAACGGATCTGGAACTCGCCGCCGCCCGAGAGATCGGCGAGGAAGAGGTTCCAGGTTCCCGCCGAGTCCAGGCCGAGGAAGGAATCGAACAAGGCGCTGCGTGGATCGGAAGCGAGGACGACCGCGGGGTCGACGGCCCGCCCGTCCGGCTGCCAGAAACCGACGAGATCGGACGCGAGAGGGAGCGACTCGTTCCCGAGAAGGGCCAGTCGGTACGTGTGAATGTCCCCGTCCGGCGCATCGTCGTCGAAGGTGACCTGGAGCGCGACGGAATCGTCGTAGCCCGCGACGTCGTCGGCACGGCGTCCGGGCCGGTTCAGAAGGACGGAGAAACCGGAGTCGTGGAGGAGATAGGCGTAGAGATCTCCCATCCAGACGGAGCCGCCGACGGGAACGGCGAGGTCGAGGGTGATTTCCAGGTCCTGGATCGGAACGGACTCGACGATGTCGAGCGAGAGGGCGAGACCCGCGTTGGAATCATCGGGAATGGTCAGGCCAAGGTAGGGGGAACCGGCGACGACGGCACCGCCGGCGACGGGGGCGTTCATGACCGTGGTCAGGAGGGTCAGGGCCAGCGGGCCGAGCGAGGGGAGGATTCTCATGGGATGAGGCGCGGGGTGGAAGCGGTAGACGGCGGGGTCACTGGGCCTGGATGACGCGATAGAAGGTGGGATTGGCCGGGGTCGGGTCGGTGAACTCCAGGCGGCCCCGTCCGTCGGCGAGCACGGAGGCTCCGAGGGCGGACCATTCGACCGGGTCGATCAAGCTGGGGGCGGATTGGAGTTGGTATCTGCGACCGGGGATGCCGAGGGCGCGGATGACGGCCTCGCCCGAAGGGAGCGCGGAGATGCCGGTCACGTTGAAGGTGGGACCGGTGGGGGGCGGGTCGGTGACGACGGTGACCAGGCCGCTCGCTTGTTCGACGCCGTCGTCGAGCGTGTACTGGAAGGAGTCCGTGGCGAGGGAACCGGGGACGGGCTCGAAGACGAGCCAGTTGCCGGAGCGGGCAATGCTTCCGCCGTTGGCGGAGGTGGCATCGAAGGACGCGATGGCGAGGGAGCGACCCTCCGGACTCGAGTCATTGGCCAGGAGGGATGCCAGGGAAATCTTGAGGGCGCGGTCGGGCTGGCGGTGCACGGTGTCGCTGCCCGCGATCGGGGCGGTGCTGCCGGCCGGGGCGAGGGCGAATTGGGCGACGAGGGCGTGGCCGGTATCGGAAGCGAAGGCGAGGATCTCGGAATCGCCGACCGGTTCGTCGTTCTCGGTCCACTGGACGAACATGTAACCCGGTGCCGGGAGGGCGGTGAGAACGACCTGATCGCCCACCGGATAGACGCCGTTTCCGGAGGTTTGTCCGGCGTGAGGGGGGACGGAGCTGGTGTCGATGCGTTCGCCTTCGGCGAAGACGGCGACGAGTTCCCGGTTGCCGGTGACGTTGAACTGGAACCGGGGATCGTTGCTGACGGGGACTCCGTTCTGGGTCCAATGAAGGAACGAATAGCCGTCGTTGGGCACGGCCTTCAATTTGGCCGCCTCGCCGATCTCGAACTGGGGATCGCACTCGTACTCGCCGGAGCCTTCCGGTTCGACGGTAATGGTGACCGTGTAGACGGGTTTGAACTTGGCGACCAGGGCCAGGTCGTCGGCCACGGTGAAGGTGTACGAGGACGAGGTGCTCAGGACCGTGCTGCCCGACAGCCACTTGGAAAACTTGTACCCCGGGGCGGGAGTCCCGGTGACGGTCGCCAGCGTGCCGGGCGCGAACGCACCATCGCCGGCGGTGGTGCCTCCGACGACCGGCAGGGAAGTCGTCGAGACGCGCTTGGCGTTGCCCACGGGCAGGAAGACCGCCGCGAGGGTCCGGTCGGCGGACGCGACGAAGGAGAAGCTCGGGGACGTGCTGACCACCGCGGCTCCCTCGGACCAGTGCTCGAAGACGAACCCGGGCTGGGCCGCCGCGGCGAGGGAAACGGTCGAGCCCGCGACGTAGGAACCGGCTCCGGCGAGGGCTCCGGCCCCGACCGGGACCGCGTCGGTCGTGATGGAGACGGTCGTGATCGACCGGGCGCCGAGGGCCAGCGGGCGCAACTGGGGCACCGAGACCGCGATGGTGTGGGACACCGAATCCACCGTGCCGTCCAGCCTTTGCCAGTCGGTGCCGTCGAACTCGTAGAGACAGAGCGCGTCCTCGTCGAATCCGGGGGGCAGAATCGACGGGTCGTAACCGACGGTGAGGTGGACGGCGCCGCTGAAGGTGCCGCTAAAGGTCGAGTTCCAGATCTGGGCCGGCTTGCCGGGCACGGGAAAGGTCGGCGTCGAGAATTCCCCCGCGGAGACGCGGACTGCCAATTCGTCGTCATCCGCCTGCGTGTACGAGGCGAAACAGGAGCCGGGCTCGACGACGTCGTCGAAGTCGTAGTCCAGGCCGCCGGGAACGAGGGATCCGCCGTTGCAGCCGCCGCTGCTGGCGGGACCGGATGCCACCTGGGTGCCGGTCCGGATGGCGAGAAGCACTTCGTGTTGGACGCTCTGGCCGGGGGAGAGGGTGCCGAGCTCCCATCGCTGGGCTCCGGCGATCCAACGCTGCGACGGAGCGAAGGAGTCGGTTCCCTTCCGGAGACTGAACGGCGCGGTCTGCCAATTGTCGGCGATGGAGAGGTGCACGCCGTCGGAAGGTTTGCCGCTCCAGTGATCGTCGACGCCATTTCCTTCGACCCCGTAATGACCGATCTCGAGGGCGCCGGGGGCAGCGGGGGATTGGAAGGCGATGTAGTCTTCGAGACCGGAACTCGAGCTGCCGGCTCCGACGGCCCAGCTGTCGACGCCGGCAAGGGTGACATCGAAGCGATAGTTCTCGAGGGTGCCCGGGTGGAGCCGGTCGTCATACACGCCGCGCTGCGAGTGCAATCCGTGGAGGAACTGGAAGAACTGAAGTCCGGTGAGGATCGAGGCGGATCGGTTGACGAGGGTGCAGGTCTGCCGGAGCACGTATCGGCTGCTCGGGATGGATTCGCCGGAGCCGCCGGCGGAAGCGGGAGACAGCCCCATCGGCGTTCCGACGACCGTGTCGACCATCTCGTGCCGAAGCGTGATCTCCAGGTCGCCGTTGGCGATCTTGGATTGGGCGATGGGGAGGCCGTCGGCGTTGACGCCGGTCTGGGTGATCGGTTGCACCACCGTGAAGTCCGAGCCCGTGGTCCAATCGGGGTACGCAAACTGCGGCTCCAGCCAGCGCGGTGCCTTGGGAACGCCGCCCACCACGTAGGCCACGGCCGCTCCCCACTCGCCCGAGAGATATTCGCGGCCCTCGAACCCCGGCGTGTTGTCCAGGAGGAAGTCCGAGTAGCCGGAGTCCGTCAGCGTGATGTTCCAGTGGGGATTGGCGAGGACCATGGCGCCCGACCATTGGCCGGCGGCCCGCCTGGCCGGGAGTCCGATGAGGCTGAGGAACAGCAGGACCATTCGGAGCGTCCGACGGATCCGTGCCGGGGCTTCGGCTGGGAATGGGAATGAAAATGGCAGGGTCATGTTCGATGAATGATTCGAGCGCGCTTCACCACGGATCGAAGCCGCCGGCGCCAGACCCCGGCCCACCCGAGGTCTTCCGCGAGCCCCCACCCCGAAACGCCCCTCCGCCGAATGCGTCGGTCACGGGACGAGTGCGGCACGACGGCGCCGGTGCCGGAATGCGGCTTCAAACATGCGCGCAACCGTGCCCCCATCCTCCGGTACGACGATGAAGCCGGCGTGAACAACCGATGAATATTCGTTCATCGACGCCGGTCGACATCCTCCGGCTGACCGACCGCAGGCGTGCGGGATCGCCCTCCGGAAACCAGGAGGGCGAACGGCGAATGAAGCGGCTGGGCCTTGCGAAGCCCTCACGAAGCGGGAAGCGGGAAGCAGGAAGCAGGAAGCAGGAAGAGTGGGAAGAGCAGGAGCCGGGGACGGTGTCTGCCGTGTCCCGTGGGACCGCGGTCCGCAACGGGCAGTGCGGTTCCCGAGTCCGTGCTCGAAGCGCACGTGGCCGGCGCGGTCCGCGCGCCGAATGCCGGGTCATGCCGCCGCACGGGTGGTACATCCCGTCTTCGGGCTGTCCGCGGACGTCGCCGGGCCTGACATCCAGAACGCCGAGCGCCGACCACCGGGTTCGCCGCGCTCCCGGGATCGTTCATCGGGACGCCCTTGGACCTTGGACCGCCCCAAGGCGCCGAGGCGCTCCTCGTCTCATTGCCTGTCCGGAGGCCGGGTCCCGCAGCGTCGGCATCTGCCATGCCGGCCTGGGGTACCAGGGTCTCGTGCTGTTGCTGCCGCGGCGGCGAGCGCGGCGTCGGATGCGGAATGGACGGGGGATCAGGCGCGGGACGCCGCGGGGGCACGTCGCCGGCGGGTCACCCCGAAACCAACCGCGATGGCCGCCAGGGCCGCGGAGGCAAAGGTGCCGGGTTCGGGAACGTTGCTGAAGACGTTCGAAACGCTGATCTCGTGCATCGCCAAGTCATAGCCGGCAGGTCCCTGGAACGTGACGCGCATCGAGTCGACGTCGCTGAAATCGAAGCCCCCGAAGGTTTCGAACGAGGTGAAGGGCACGAAATAGGCCGTATCGACAACGCCGATGGGGGGAATGGCGGTCGTTTCGGTGGCGTAGGACGGGCCCGCGAAATTGCTATCGGAGAACAACTCGATGAACACGGTGGCATTCAGGTCCGCCTGATCGACGATGAACGTGAGCTCGAGCAACGAGGCCCAATTCTGGCCGAGCCCGGCGCCGTTGCCGTCGTAGGCCAGGGAGAGGAGGCTGTCGCCGCCGGAGCCGTTCTCGTAAACGAGTTTGCCCAGGACCGAACCGTTCGCACTGGCCCGCGCGCCGGTACCTTCCTCGGCGGTGAGGGTCAGGGTCATGAGGCGGGAACCGCCCAGCAAATCGACGCCGCCGCCGTTATAGAGACTGGAGCTCGTGCCGATCGTCGTCCGCGTCACCGTTTGTCCGGGCGTGGGCACCTGGAAGTGATCGATGACGACGGTGGCGGCGCCGGCGGAACCAGCCGCGAGGACGGTCGCCGCGGCCACCATCGCCGGAAATCCCGCCCACGCCGAGGTGGACATGCGGGGGACGAGGTGCTTCCTGATAGAGTTGGGATCTGGATGATTCATGTTGCGGGGTCGATTGGAGTCCATCCGGGGACCTGCCGCCATGGGGTGAAACCCTACCCCCCCCGACCCGGGGTTCGAAGTCACGGCTGCAGGGTTGCCCCGCGCGGGTGGGGCGGCGCACGCTGTTGGCGATGGAACTCGATCTCGAAGGCGACCTCGCGTCGCGTGCCTATCCCATCCTCGCCAGCCTGGTCACCCCGCGCCCCATCGCGCTGGTCACCACCCTGGGCCCGGATGGCGTCGTGAATGCCGCGCCGTTCAGCTTCTTCAACGTCCTGGGCGCCGAGCCCCCGATCGTGGCGTTCGCGCCCGGGGACAGGGACGACGGGACGCCCAAGGACACGGCGCGCAACATCCGGTGGGCGCACGAGTTCGTCGTCAATCTCGTGGACGAGGCCATCGGGGAGGCCATGAACCGTTGCGCCGCCTCCCTGCCCTACGGCAGCAGCGAACTCGCGCACGCCGGATTCACAACGGCGCCATCGACGACGATCCGGCCACCCCGCCTGGTCGAGGCGCCCGTGAGTTTGGAATGCACCGAGTGGGGCACGCTCCAGATCGGCGGCAATCGCGTCGTGATCGGAGTGGTCAAGCGGGTCCATCTCCGCGACGAACTGTGGGACGCCACCAAGCGCCGGGTGCGCGGGGACCGCCTGTTCCTGATCGGAAGAATGGCCGCGCCCCACTGGTATTGCCGGACCCGGGACCGATTCGAGATGGAACGTCCGCAGTGATCCGTTTCCACCCGCGGTTCGCGAACCGCGCCCGTTGCCAATGAGGTCGATCCTTCGTCCCGAGAAGCCGTGCCGCGGGAACAGGCGGTTGCCGAGGCTGCCCGTGGTGGCGTCGATGCTCGCCCTCGCCGCGCTGGCTTCGTTGTCGAGGATCGAGCCGGCCCGGGTGCAGGGAGCCGAAGCCCGCGGGGCCTCGGAGGCCGCGACCCTGTTTCCGCCGGTGGGCGCCGGGGGCGAGCCGCCGGACACGAACTACGACGAGGCGAAGGTGCCATCCTATTCGCTGCCGGACCCGCTCGTGTGCTTCGACGGGAGTCCGGTCCGCGATGCCGCGACCTGGCGCGAACGGCGGCGTCCGGAACTGCTGCGCGCGTTCGCGGACCATGTCTACGGACGCACTCCCGGGATTCGGACCCGGCCGCGGGCGGAGCCGCTGGCTCCGGAGGCAACGGTCTTCGACGGACGGGCCACGCGTCGCCAGGTGCGGCTGCGGCTGCTGGAGGAGCCGGATGCCCCCTGGATCGACGTCCTGCTGTACGTGCCCACGGACGTCGAGGGATCCGTCCCCGCCTTTCTGGGGCTGAACTACGGGAACCAGGGCGTGCATCCCGATCCGGGGATCGTGGCGTCGCGCCACTCGACCTGCGGGCGCGGGGAACAGGCGGCCCGCTGGCCGCTCGAACGTGTGTTGAGTCGGGGCTACGCCGTGGTGAGCTTCCACGGGGGCGACGTCGAGTTGGACCGTCACGGTTCCGGGTGCCGGTTCACCCTCGAGGACTGGAAACGCGGCATCCGCCATTACGCGCTGCGACAAGCCGGACGGTCCGTGCCCGCGGACGACGACTGGGGTTCCATCGGTGCCTGGGCCTGGGGACTCAGCCGGGTGCTGGACTACCTGCAAACCGCGCCGGGGATCGACGGGCGGCGCGTGGCCGTGTTCGGTCATTCGCGCACGGGGAAGACGGCGTTGTGGGCCGGCGCCCAGGACGAACGGTTCGCACTCGTCATTGCGAACAACTCGGGACAGGGCGGCGCGGCGCTGGCCCGCCGGCGTTACGGCGAGACCGTGGCGGCGTCCTGGGCGCTGTCCGGAATCTGGTACTGCCGGAAATACGCGTTGTACGGGAATCGGGAGTCCGACCTGCCCGTCGATGCCCATCACCTGATCGCGTTGATGGCGCCCCGACCCGTATACGTCGCGAGCGCGGAACAGGACCGCTGGGCGGATCCGCGGGGCGAGTTCCTGGCTGCCCACCATGCCGGTCCGGTCTTCGAGTTGCTCGGCGGCACCGGGTTGGGAACCGACGTCCTCCCCGGGACGGGGCGCACGATCGGCGGCACCGTCGGTTACCACGTACGCGCGGGCGATCACGAGATCACGCCCTTCGACTGGGAGCGCTACCTCGATTTCGCCGACCGCCATCTCCCCGTCACCCCAATGGAGCGCCGAGGTGGAGACCGTGCTCGAGGCAATAGGCGGCCCCGGCGACGTACTTCTCGGCCCAATGCCGGAGGCGGGACCGTTCCTCGGGGGACAGGGTCCGGACAACCTTCCCCGGGGAGCCCAGCACCATCGATCCCGGAGGGATCCGGGTGCCCGGGGTGATCAGGGTCCGGGCGCCGACGAGGCATTGCTCGCCGACCTCGGCGCCGTCGAGGACGGTGGCCCCCATGCCGATGAGGCATTCGTCACCGATCGTGCAGGCGTGGATGATCGCCGCATGACCGACGGTCACGTACTTGCCGATGATCGCGGGATGCTCGTCGGCAAGGTGGACGACGCTGTTGTCCTGCACGTTGGAGCCCTCGCCGACGACGATCCGGTTGATGTCGCCCCGCAGCACGGCGCCGTACCAGATGCTGACGCGATCCCCGAGGGTGACGTCGCCGAGGACCACCGCGCCCCGGGCGAGGTAGACGTCGCGACCGAGCTTCGGGGTCTGGCGGAGATGACGGTCCAATCGGGCTCGCAGCGCGTCCATGGCGGTCAGCCTACGCCCCGCCCGATCCGGGCGAAATCCCCGAAATCCCCGCGCCCTGGCCTCGGCGCCCCCCGCGTTGGTCCGGCGATCACCCAGGCGCCTTCTTGCCGATGCCAAGGAGGTGGAGTCGGATGAACTCGGCTTCGAGTTCGCCCGGCGCCCGGTAGAGGAGCAGCCAGCCGTGAAGGCTCCAAAGCTCGAGGGTCTCGGGGGGGCGCTCGCGGGTGAGGCGCAGGCGCCCGGGAACCTCGGTGAGGGCTTTGCTTCCCTCCCGGGCGGCGTGCAGCTCCCGGGCGCGCTGGAAGACGGCCTCGGCCTCCGCCTCGCCCGCCCGCCCAACGAAGACGGTGACGTCGGGGCGGCCCGGCCTGACATAGGTGGTCTGGAGGCCCGGCAGTTCGAAGTCGGGTTCCCGGTGCACGGAATTGGTTTCCGTCGCCCCGGCACGGCGTCCCCCGACGTCCCGGGGAAAGACGAGATCCGCGGAAAGCTCGGACGGGGGCTGCCAGCGACCGATGAACTCCTGCCGGGCCTCCTCGCTGGACTGCGCCTGACGCAGCGCCTGGAGACCGCGGCCCAGGAGGATGACGAGGAGCAGGGCGCCCAGGAAAAGGGCGGCCGTGGTCCCGATGACCATCAGCGTGTTGCGGGTCTTCACGGGCGCCCGCGATCAGCTGACGTTGAGTTCGCGGCGGATCGAGAACTTCTCGATGCGCTTCCGGAGCGTGGCGCGGGTGATGCCGAGGAGCTTCGCGGCCTGCACCTGGTTGCCCTTGGTATCGCGCAACGCCTCGGTGACGAGTTCGCGTTCGACGGTCGGCAGCACCTTCTGTCCGGGATGGCTCCGCGCCCAGCGGAAGAGCAGCTGGGACAGCGTCTGGATGTCGGCATCGGCCGGCAGGGCCACTTCCGTCGCCGGCTCGGCGGGAACCGGTGACGGACCCGCGCCGGTCACGGGGACGGGGACGAGGACGGGAGCGGAAACGGATGCGGCAAGGGTCGGAGTCGGCGCTGCCCCGGACAGGGAGGGAGCGACCGCCGTGGCCACGGCGGGAACCGCCCCCACGCCGACGACTTCGGGCGGGAGATCGCGGGACAGGATGGTGTCGCCGCTGGTCACGACGGTGGCGCGGTGGATGGCGTTCTCGAGCTCCCGCACGTTGCCGGGCCAGCCGTGGGCTTCGAGAAGCTGCAGCGCCTCGGCGACGATGCCCTTGGCGGGCCGTCCCGACGCGCGCGCGAATCGGTGCAGGAAATAGTCGACGAGCAGGGGGATGTCCTCCCGCCGTTCGCGCAGGGGCGGCAACGGGATGCGCACGACGTTCAACCGATAGAAGAGGTCCTCCCGGAAGGTGCGGGCGGCGACGGCCTGTTCGAGCGGCCGGTTCGTGGCGGCGATGACGCGGACATCGACCTTCACCGTCTCGTTGCCCCCGACGCGTTCGAAGGTGCCGGACTGGAGGACCCGCAGGATCTTGGTCTGGGTGGCGAGCGGCATGTCGCCGATCTCGTCGAGGAAGATCGTGCCCCGGTTGCACTGCTCGAAGCGCCCGATGCGCTGCTGGACGGCGCCGGTAAAGGCCCCGCGCTCGTGCCCGAAGAGCTCGGTCTCGAGCAGGTTCTCGGGAATCGCGGCACAATTGACGGCCAGAAAAGGTTGGTCCGCGCGGGCGCTGTGGCTGTAGACGGCCCGGGCGACGAGCTCCTTGCCGGTGCCGCTTTCGCCGGTGATCAGGGCCGTGGCGTCGCTCGCGGCCAGCTGGCCGATGAGCTTGAACACGTTCTGCATCGGAGCACTGCGCCCCACGATGCCTTGGTCGCCCTCGTCGCTGGTGGCGCGCGGCTGGACAACGACCGTAGCCCGCATCTGCCGCGCCGCGGCCAGCGCCTCCGCGACCACCTGCTTCATCTTCGGAATGTCGAAGGGCTTCAGCAGGTAATCGAAGGCCCCGAGCTTCATGGCCTCGATGGCCGTCTGGGTCGTCCCGTAGGCCGTCATCATGATGACCGGCAACCGCGCATCCAGCTCCCGCAGCCGACGCAGGGTCTCCAGACCGCTGATGCCCCCCATCCGCACGTCCATGATCACGACGCCCGGTCGCAGCCGCGGTATGGCCTGCAAACCCTCCTCCCCCGAACCGGCGGTGTGCACCTCCAATTCCGGAGTTTCGAAGATCCGGCGGAACGAGCGGAGAATATCCGCCTCGTCATCGATGATCAGCAGCTTGTCTTGGTCCATCGCGGCGCAAATGCACCGCCACCGTATCGCTTCCCGGGCTGGGCGCAAAGCCTCCCGAACGCAGCGCCGATGCCGATGCCGTCCCGTTGCAGCAGGAGGGCCGCCGCCTCCGGCCACCGCGGGACGGCCTCGAGTTCGCCTCGCGTCAGTCGCCCCGGCGGGATACCCCGCGCCGGTTTCTCGGCTATTGGCCGGAACCCGAGGTGACCCTATCGTACGCCCCGCATGGGCCAAGAGTCGGGACGCGACGTGATCCGCCTTCGGGGGGCACGCCAGAACAATCTGAAGGGGTTTGACCTCGAACTGCCGGTCCGCCGCCTGATCGTGGTGACGGGGCTGAGCGGTTCGGGAAAGTCGTCGCTGGCGTTCGACACGCTCTATGCCGAGGGACAGCGGCGGTACATCGAGACGTTCTCGCCCTACGCGCGGCAGTTCTTCGACCGCATGGACAAGCCGCGGGTGGACTCCATCGAGGGCATCCCGCCGGCGGTGGCGCTGGAACAACGCAACAGTGTTCGGACCACCCGGTCGACAGTGGGCACCCTGACCGAGATCTGCGATCACATGAAGGTCCTGTGGCCGCACCTGGCGCGGCTGCATTGCCGGCAGTGCGGATGTCCGGTGACCAGGGACGCGCCACGGGACGTGTGGACCCGGCTGCTGGCGACGCCGGGAACGGAGTCCGGCAACGACGCCGGCGGCGCTGACGCCGACGCGACCCGGACCGAGGTGTTGGTGACGTTCGCGTTGCCCCTGTCGACCAGGCTGTCGCTCGACGAACAGCTCGGGCTGGTCGGTCGCCAGGGCTTTCAACGATTGCTGGTGCAGGGCGAGGTCGTGCGCGTCGAGGATGCCGCGGCGCGCCTCGGGAAGGCCGGCGACCCGCTAACCGTCATCCAGGACCGAGTGCGGTTGGTGCCGAACCAGCGTGCCCGTTTCGTCGAGGCGGCGGAGCAGGCCTATCACTTCGGCCATGGCCGCCTCGCCGTGGTCTCGCCCGCGGACGCGCCGACCGGGCCGCGGGGAGGTTCCGGCTGGACGCAGGTCCGGAGATTCTCGCGCGACCTCCATTGCGCGTCGTGCGACCTCGACTACCGCCCGCCGCTCCCGGCGTTGTTCAGTTTCAATCATCCCATCGGCGCGTGCCCCGCGTGCAAGGGGTTCGGACGGGTGATCGGCATCGACTATGACCAGGCCATTCCGGACCGCACCAAAACCCTCGCCGACGGGGCGGTGAAGCCTTGGCAGACCGCCACGGGCCTGGAATGCCAGCGCGACCTCGCGAAGGCCGCGCGTCGCGAAGGCGTGCCGCTCGACGTGCCGTTCCGCGACTTGAGCCCCGACCGGCAGCGCTGGGTGATCGAAGGCGACCCCAACTACGGCGAAGGAAACGAATGGCCCCGCGCTTGGTACGGGGTCAAAGGCTATTTTCGGTACCTCGAGTCCAAGGCCTACAAAATGCACGTCCGGGTCCTGCTCTCCCGGTATCGCGCGTACCGCACCTGCCCCGCCTGCGACGGCCAGCGGTTCCAGCCCGAGTCCCTGCTCTGGCGCCTGGCGGAACCGTCCGCCATCCGGGCCGGGCGCGACGGCGACGACCGGGAGACCATGCGCACCGCGCCGGGAACGGCGGACTCCTGGACCCTCGCCGACTTCTACGCCCTGCCCGTGAGCCGCGCGCGACGCGTGATCGAAGCTCTCGCCAGGGCCCACGGCGGCAATCCCCGCGACCCGGTGGCCCTCGCGCTGGGCGAGGTCGGAGCCCGGCTCGAATTCCTGGATGCCGTGGGCGTGGGGTATCTCACGCTGGACCGGACCACCCGGACCTTGTCAGGCGGCGAAACCCAACGCGTGAACCTGACCACGTGCCTGGGCAGCCGTTTGGTGAACACGTTGTTCGTGCTCGACGAGCCCAGCGTCGGACTTCACGCGCGCGACACGGACCGCCTGGTGCGCGTGCTGGAACGGTTGCGCGACCTCGGGAATACGGTCGTCGTCGTCGAACACGAGGCCGCCGTGATGCAGGCCGCGGATCACATCGTCGATCTGGGTCCCGGACATGGCGAGGCCGGCGGCGAAATCGTGGCCCAAGGCACTTATTCCCACATCCTCCGCGACGAGCACTCCCTCACGGGCGCCTACCTGTCCGGCCGCCGCCGGATTCCCGTGCCCCTGCGCCGCCCCGTTCGGTTCCCGGCCTCGGACCCGGCGCGGGCGCCAGCCGGCCTGCACCTCGAGGAGCTTGCCGCTCCCTACCGGACCGACACCCCGGTCCCCGCAGCGTCACGGGTGACGCCTCGCCTCCGTCTCACGGGCGTCACCCGCCACAACCTCCGGGAATTGAACGTGGAAATCCCCCTGGAGCGCCTGGTCTGTCTGTCGGGCGTCAGTGGGTCCGGCAAAACGACCCTTGCCTCCGAACTCCTCCGCATGCTCCGCGATCGGCTCGGGGTCGCTCCGGACGCGGACGGTGCGCTCGACGCCCGGGAGGACGAAAAGGATGCCGACGGCGAACAGGCCGAGGACCGCGCCGCGTGGACCGACGCCCGCCTGGAGGGGGCGGAAGCCTTGACCGCCGTCATCCTGGTCGATCAGTCGCCCCTCGGACGCACCCCCCGTTCGAACCCGGCCGTGTACAGCGGAGCGTTCGAACATCTGCGGGAGTTGTTTGCCCATACCGACGAGGCCAAGGAGCGGGGACTGAAGGCCAGCGCGTTCAGCTTCAATTCCGGACAGGGACAGTGCGAGCAGTGCCGCGGGGCCGGCTTCGAGAAGATCGAAATGCAGTTTCTGAGCGACGTGTTCATCCGCTGCCCCGCCTGTCAGGGGCGACGCTACCGTCCCCACGTTCTCGAAATCCGACTGCCCGCCGCGGGGGGCATCGGCGGAGACGGCCTGTCCATCGCGGACCTGCTCGAATTGTCCGTGGACGACGCGCTCACCTTCCTCGCGGCCCAGGAGTCGCGGAGTGCCAGCGGCGCCAGAAACCGGCTGCAGGCTATCCAGGACGTCGGGCTCGGATATCTCCGACTCGGCCAGCCCATCAACACCCTCTCGGGCGGGGAAAGCCAGCGATTGAAGCTCGCGCGCTACCTCGCCTGGGACGGCTCCACCGACGCGAACCTCCGACCCAAAGGCTCGCTGTTCGTGTTCGACGAACCCACCACGGGCCTCCACTTCGAGGACGTCCGCGTGCTCCTGCTGGCGTTCCAGCGACTTGTCGACTTGGGTCAGTCCGTCCTCATCATCGAGCATCACCTGGATGTGCTGAAGTCCGCCGACTGGCTGGTCGACCTCGGGCCCGAAGGCGGATCGGGGGGGGGGCGGATCGTCGCCGCAGGGACGCCGGAGGACGTCGCGGCCTGTTCGGAAAGCCACACCGGGCGCGCCTTGGCCCCGTTGCTCGGTCCATGCCGTGCCTCCTGAACCCCAGGTCGCACTGGCCCCGGCAGTTTGGGCAGATCCAGCCTTTCGTTCCGTCGCCTACCCGAATACCCGTACCTTCAGGTCGCGAACGGTACAAAGTGGCTCGCCTTCCAAGCCCTTCATGATTCGCGCCCCGCTCTTCCGCTGCTTCCCGAACCGGTCCCGGTACCGCTCGAACATCCCCTCCACGAACTCGCGCCCCCCGAACACCGCCCCGTCGCAGAAATACCGCACCCGACACCGCACGTACTCCCCCACCGGCAATTGCCCCTTCGCCTCCAACACCTTCAACACCTCCTCCCGCTTCAGCGCACGCCGCACTGACCGCCCATCCGGTCCCGTCGCCTCCCGTTCCTCGTTCCCCTCCCGGAACACCCATTCCCGGTACACTTCCAACGCCTTGCTCACCGATTCCTCCCGCCCCCGCTGCAACGCCGTCACCAGCG
>CAZSOV010000176.1:0-16121 GCA_964608505.1 uncultured Verrucomicrobiota bacterium | reverse complement strand
CCGAGAAGGTCTTTCGTTTCAAGGGCGACGCCTATCCGATCGAGATCGAGATCCGGGTCTGGAAGGACGGCCTGCCGGTTCCGGCCTCGTTCCTCTGGGGCCCCGGTCTGGGCCGTCTCTCGGAGAAAGAGCAAAAGATCAGGAATTCGACGATGGGCGGGACTTCCGTCTCCGGCGCCGTCCTCTGGGTCGCCCTCGAAATGCTCGTCGCCCGTCTCTTCGGCGGCTTCCCCTGGAATCTCCTCGGCACGTCCCAATACCGGATGCTGCCCCTGGTCCAGATCGCCTCCGTCACTGGCGTGTACGGGGTCTCCTTCCTCGTGGTCTGGTTTTCCGTCTCCCTGGCCGTCGCCCTGCTCGTCCTGGGCAGCCTCCCCGACCGGACGATGGCCTGGCGTCGCCCCCTGGTCTTTCCCGCGCTGCTGCTTGTCGCCGTCACCGGCAGCGGCTTTCTCGTCATCCAGCGCACCCCCGCCCCGACCCGCCAACTCGCCGTCGCCCTCGTCCAACCCAGCATCCCCCAGACCGTCATCTTCGATCCCGACGCCTCCACCAACCGCTTCGAGGTCCTCCTGCGCCTCACCGAGCAGGCCCTGGCCACCCGCCCCGATCTCGTCGTCTGGCCCGAAGCCTCCCTGCCCCATGGCCTCAGTCGCGAGAACCTCGATCTCCTCGTCTCGCGCATCCGCGACGCCGGGGCCTGGCTCATCTTCGGCTCCGACGACGCGGAATCCCTCGTCGATGCCCGGGGCCGGACCATCGAGCGCGCGTACAACGCCGCGTTTCTCGTCGGTCCCGACGGACGCGTCGCCGATTCCTACCGCAAACAACGCCTCGTGATGTTCGGGGAATACATCCCGTTCGGACGCTGGTTCCCGTTCCTCCAACGCCTCGCCCCCATCGGCGATGGGTTCCATCCCGGCCCCGGCCCGGTGGACTTCCAACTGGGCAGCCTCGCCGCCACCGCCTCCGTCCTGATCTGTTTCGAGGACAACTTCCCCCATCAAGCCCGCCTCCACGCCCGCCCAGGAGTCGATTTCCTCGTCAATATCACCAACGACGGGTGGTTCGGGCGCAGCGCCGCCCAATGGCAGCACAATGCCAATGCCGTGTTCCGCGCCATCGAAAACGGCCTCCCCCTCGTCCGCGCCTGCAACAACGGCGTCTCCTGCTGGATCGACCCCCTCGGACGCCTCCACTCCCCCCGGCTTCGGGACGGGCGCGACGTGTACGACGCCGGCTTCGACACCGTCACGCTGGCCCTCGGCTCCGTCGGACGCACGCTCTACAACCGACTTGGCGATGTCTTTGGCTGGACCTGCGTCGCCCTGGCCCTGGTCGCCCTCGCCCCCCGCCGGCTCCGCTTCGCCCCGGCTCCGCGTCCGGCGCCCGTCGTCGATCGGAAACCGTAGGTCCCCGGACCGCGCGTCCCGGCGATCCATCCGAATCCACGACGGCGCCTCCGACGAACGCGGCGCGCGGGCCTTGCTCCCGGCAATTGTCGAATGTCGATGTTTGACCCCATTGGCTTCCGGGATGGTTCGCGTCAATCCGACTGAAATCCCGGGGCCGTCCGCCCAGGATCGCCCATGCACACGCCCATGACCTCCCTCTCCCCGCCCCCACGGCCCGTCGCCGCCCTCGCCCTCTCCCTCGCCCTCGGCTTCGCCTTCGCGACCGTCGTCCTTCCTGGGTCCACCCCCCGGGCCTCGGCAGCCTCGTTCCCCGCGCTGGCCGAGTCCTTCCCCACGAACACCCTCCGTTCCCTCCTCGTCCCGCGGAGCGAGTGGCACCCCTTCCCCACGTTCGCCGACCGCGACGCCTGGTCGCGCCTCCCGGAGGCAGCCCGGGCCGAACTGGTGCGCGCCGGCAGCGCCGCCGCGGCCAAGCCCATCTCCGCCCTGCCCGCCAGCCTCTACCTCGGCTATGCCCGCGAGGGAAACCGCTCGAGGTTCGAAGGCCCCTACTTCGACCGGCGCCGGCGGCTGCACCAACTGCTCCTCGCCGAATGCACCGAGGGCCAACGCCGCTTCCGCGATCCCATCGCCGACACGCTCTGGGCCATCCTCGAGGAATCCTCCTGGTGCATCCCGGCCCATGTCGGCGGGCAGCGCGCCGGTGTCGGACTGCCCGACGTCGACGAACCCATCGTGGACCTCTTCGCCGCGCAGACGGCCTCGACGGTGGCGTGGACCCTCTACCTCTACGGTGCGGAGCTCGACGCCGTCTCGCCGCGGCTCCGAATCCGCGCGCGGAACGAGGTCCAGCGACGGATCCTGTCCTCCTACCTCGCCCGGGACTACGGCTGGATGGGATTCGCCGCGCGGACCCGCGCGGCCCGTCCCAACAACTGGAACCCGTGGATCAACGGCAACGTGCTCACGGCCGCGCTGCTGCTCGAAACGAACGACACCCGCCGGGTCGACCTCGTCCACCGCGTGCTCCGGAGTCTCGACCGCTTCCTCCTGCCGTATCCGGAGGACGGCGGCTGCGACGAAGGGCCCGGGTACTGGTCCCGCGCCGGCGGGAGCGTCCTCGACAATCTCGATCTCCTCCATTCGGCCACCCACGGACGCATCGACGCCTTCGCGCAGCCGCTCGTGCGCGAAATCGGACGCTTCATCCACCGGGTGCACATCGCGGAGGACTGGTATGTCGCCCTCGGGGATTGCTCGGCGCGCACCGGCATCGACCGGGGCACGGTGTTTCGCTACGGACAGCGCATTGGGGACGCCGAACTTCGGGCCCTGGCCACCCACGGGGCCACCGTCGAGGACCTCGTCGGCGAAGCCGGCGGCCTCGACCTGGGTCGCGGACTCCGCGTCCTCGCGGATCTGGAGGCCATCCTGGCCGGGTCGACCGCGCCCCCGCCCCTGGTCCGTGACGCCTGGCTCGGCAGCGACGACCTGCAGATGATGATCGCCCGCGATCGGGCCGGCACCCACCGCGGCTTCTTCGTCGCCGCCTGGGGGGCCCACAACGACCAGAGTCACAATCACAACGACGTCGGCAATGTCGTCGTGTTCGCCGACGGCCAACCGGTCCTCGTCGATCTCGGCGCCCCCACCTACACCGCCAAAACGTTCAGCCGGCAGCGATACGAGATTCCCGCGATGCAATCGTCCTACCACAATCTCCCCACCATTCGCGGCTCCCAGCAGTCGGCCGGCCCCGCGTTCGGGGCGCGCGACGTCCGTTACCGCGCCACCGACGAGGTCGCGCAGCTCGACATGGACCTCGCCCACGCCTGGCATCCCGACACCGGCGTCAAGACCTGGCAGCGCCAGGTCCGACTCGACCGCGGGCGCGAGGTCTCCATGGCCGACACCTTCGAACTCACTGCCGATCCCGCCGGAACCCGCCTCAACCTCATCACCCCGCGGGAGCCACGGGAAGCCGGGCCCGGCGTCCTGGCCCTCCCCGCGCCCTCGGCGGCATCCGCCACGGCGCGTGCCGTGGCGCTTCACTACGATCCGGACCAGCTCGTCGCCAGCATCGAAACCGTCAACCTCGACGACGGACGCCTGGCGGGAGTCTGGGGCCCCAGGGTCTATCGCATTCAACTCGCCCCGAAGGTCCCGCGGAACCGGGATGCCTGGACCGTCCGACTCCGGCTGCCCTGAACACCCCCGGGACTTCCGCACCCGGCGCCGAATCTCGGATTCTTGGTGCTCGATTCCTCCGTCTCCGTCCCCTACTCCTAATCCTAATCGTACTCCTACTCCTACTCCTAATCGTCACCATGTCCCATCGTCGCGTTCATTCCGTCGCCGTGTTTCCGCCGCGCCTCCGGATCACCTGGATCCGGTTCCTGCTGGCATGGTTTCTTCCCCTCTCGCTTCCGGCCAAGGACCTGACCCTCCTGAACGTCTCGTACGACCCGACGCGGGAGCTCTATCAGCAGCTCAACACGGCCTTCGCCGCGCAATGGAAGGCCGGTTCCGGCTTCCAACTGCGTTTCCGCCAGTCCCATGGTGGCTCCGGCAAACAGGCCCGGTCCGTGCTCGAGGGTCTGCCCGCCGACATCGTCACGCTCGCGCTGGCGTACGACATCGACGTCCTGGCGGCGAAAGGGCGGTTGTTGGCGACGAACTGGCAGTCCCGCCTTCCCCAGAACTCGTCCCCCTACACCAGCACCATCGTTTTCCTCGTCCGCGCCGGAAATCCGAAGCACCTCCGCGACTGGGATGACCTGGTTCAACCCGGCATCGCCGTCGTCACGCCCAACCCGCGCACCTCGGGCGGGGCACGCTGGAACTACCTCGCTGCCTGGGCCTACGCCGCCGCCCGTTTCACCAACGACCCGGTCCAGGTCACGAACTTCGTCCGCCGCCTCTACCACAATGTCCCGGTCCTCGACACCGGCGCGCGCGGAGCGACCACCACGTTCGTCCAGCGCGGCATCGGGGATGTCCTGATCACCTGGGAGAACGAGGCCCGGCTGGCGGTGCGCGAGGCCCGGGGCGCCCGGCTCGAGATCGTGACCCCGTCGGTCAGCATCCTGGCCGAACCTCCCGTCGCCTGGGTGGACCGGGTCGTGAAGCGGCGCGGGACCGAGGCGGTGGCCCGGGCCTTTCTGGAGTTCCTGTACAGCCCGGAGGCCCAGGACATCGTGGCCCGGAGTTTCTTTCGTCCCCGTCTGCCCGAGGTGGCCGCCCGTTACGCGGCACAGTTTCCGCCGCTGAAGCTGGTCACCATCGACGAGGCCTTCGGTGGCTGGACCACGGCACAAGCGACGCACTTCGTCGACGGCGGCACCTTCGACCGGATCTACCAGCCCTGAGGAGCGGGAGGGTCGGCTAGCCCAGGTTCCGATTCTCCGCGCGCCTGGACCGCAGGCTGGCGGCAGCCCCGCCGAGGAGGAGCAGCAGCGGGACCATGACCGCGAGGGTCATCGAGATCATGTACCCCGCGGACATCATTCCCATCTGTTCCACCTGGGCCAATTGGAAGTCGGGCATGCCCATACCCTCGAACAGCTCCCGGGCATCGGATCGGACATAGGTCAGGATCGCGCTCACCGAGGAGACGACCATCATCACCATTCCGAGCACCCAACCCCAGGTGCGACCGCCGAGGAGACCCAACGCCGTCGCGCCGTACAGCACGCCCATGACGAGCCAGAGCATGAGGCCCACCGGTCCCCGCAGGTAGATGCCGAAGAACGGATGCACCCCGCCATACAGGAAGCCCATGCCGAGCACCATCAGCCCCATCAGGGACATCCAAAGCGCCGCGCTCAGCACCGGCACGGGGTGGGCGTCCGTCCAGGAGCCCTCCGGGTGCTCGGCCTCGCAGGTCGCCTGCACGTTCCGGGTGCGGTAGAACATCCACAACCCCAGGGGCAACAGGATCATGAGCGCCGCCACGACGACGACGACGACGATCATGATCACCTTCAGCACCTCCGGCGGCGGCCCGCCCGGCCCACCGGTCGGGATGGAGGACAGCACCTTGGGCAACCAGCCGATGGCCATCACGAGACCCATGATCCCGAACAGGGTCCACCCCGACGTGATCGCCACCCAGAGGGCCCGGGCCCAGCGCCGACACCGGATCGAGCCGATCCCGAGCACGACGAACACGGCGCCGCTCACGGCATACATCAGCAGGCTCGGGATCATCGATGCCGCGGGCATGCCCTGGCGCATCATCTGGACCGTCGCAAAGCCGAGCAGAACCACGAGCAGCCAGGCCACGACGCCGAGGAGGATTTCCAGGATTCCGAACACCAGCAGCGCGGTCCGCCGATCCTTGTAATCCGGGATCGGCAGGGCGTTATCGGTGCCGGGGGAGAGGTCGTTGTCGTTCATGGTCGATAGGGTCGCGGACCCGGGCAGCACGCGCCAGAAGCCCGGGCGGTTGCGCCGATTTCGGATCCCCCGGCCGGCGGGGTGGCACTTTCGAAGACGCCCTGGCGGGTCCACGATGCGTGATTTCGGGGTCCGCCCGGACCCTGTTCCCCTGCCCATTCCCTGTCAAACGACCGTTCCCGGCGCGCCGGGGCCCGCGCGGGACGATGAACCGAGTTGAATGGGGCCTGCGACTGCCGAGTCGCGGGCCGATCGAAGCCGGCCAAAGGAGGGGAGAACCCGGCGACTCGGCAGTCGCCGGCCCCACCTCTCGCCGTTTCACGCAGGACGTTGTGCACGCCCCCCGGGGCCCGCGGGCTTAACGATCCTCGTGAAACCCGATCCGCCCGAGCGCCGCCGGAATCTCGGGGTTGGCCATGAACTTGTTCCAGACGAGGCCGGTCCGGTGGTTCTCGATCATCACGACGATGGGCCCCTGGTTCAGGGCCATGTAGACTTCCTCGTACCATGCCTCGGTCGCGTTGAACCCGTCGTGGAAGCCGTAGGCTCCCCAGATCCTCGGCCCCAGTTTCCGGTAGAAATGGCGCAGGGCCGCCCCCGACTCCCTGGGCGTGTACGGGAACGACGCGAGCGCGGCCATGCAGTTGATGGTGCCGTTGTCATCCCGTGGCAGGGGACGCCCTCCGCCGGAGTGGATGCCGGCCGACAGCCCCCAGCATTCCGGCCCGTACCCCTTCCAACCCCGGGGATTGTCGACGCAATAGGCATGGTTGATCCGCGCGATGGCCCGGTTGTTTTCGAAGTAGTTCGCGTAGCGATCCCGCCGGCCCCGGGGATCGAAGCCCAGGAACGAGAAGTGCGTGAAGAACAGGTCCGAGCCGTTTCCCACCCCCACGTCCAACCGGTGACCGCGGTAGCTCCGTCCGTTGATGTAATGATCCCCGTCGGTCGTCCGTCCCCAGCCCTGCCGGTAGCGCACGTGCCGCTCGGACTGCCCGGCCCAACCCGTGTGATAGAGCTCCCCCGGCACGCCGTGCGTCGGCGAGGCCACCGCCAGCAGGTAAACCATCATCGTCTCGTTCCAGCCGATCAACGGGTGCCCGATGTGAAACGCGTGGTCCGGCGACCAATGCCAGTACAGCACGTCGCTCTCCGGCGTCTGCCGGTACCACGCCCAATCCACCTCGTGCCACAACCGCGTGATCGTCTCCCGGATCTCCGCCTCCACCGCGTCGCCGACACCGGCGCGGTCGAAGTACTGCCGCGCCGCCAGCAGGCCCTGCATCAGGAACGACGTCTCCACGAGATCCCCCCCGTTGTCGTACTTCCCGAAGAACGCGATCACCCGCCCCGTCCGGCCATCCAGGAAGTGCGGCCACGCCCCGTGGAACCGATCCGCCGCCGCCAGGAACCGGACGATCCGCGCCATCCGCTCCGCCGCCTGCGCCCGGGTCACGAACCCACGCTCCGCCGCCACCAGCAGCGCCATGATGCCGAAGCCATTCCCGCCCGTCGCAATCAGGTTCGGATCCCCCGGCAGGATTTCCGGAGCCAACCCCGCCACCGGGTGCGCCGCGTCCCAGTAGTACCGGAAGCAACCCTCCTGAACCATGTCCAGCAGCTCCTCCCCGCTCAGGCGCCGCAACCCGGCCCCCGCCTCCGCCGAGGGGCCCGACACGTTTCCCGCCGCGTCCACGGCCCGGATCCGGTAGTTCCACGAGCCGCGGGTGCCGCCCGGAAAATCGACGTACCGGGTCCACCCCGCACGCTGGGTCCCGATCCCGACCCAGTCCCCGTCCCGCGCCTGCCGTTCCACCCGGTAACCCAGCAGGTCCGGCGCCGGAACCCCGCGCCAGGCCAGTTCCACGTGTCGCTCGAACCCGCGGGCGACCAGTCCGTCCGGAACCTCCGGCGCGATCTCGTCCGGACTCGATGCGTCGCGCACCTGGACGTCGTCGATCCAGAGCACGTGTTCCCGTCCATCGTCGAGGCCCTGCATCCAGCTCACGCTCGCCAGTGTTTGCGGATCGAACCGCGTGTCGTCCGTGCCGTTGAACGGCATCACGAATCGCGCGAACGGCAGGGTCACCGTGACCCATCGCCCGGACGGAATCCGGTCCGTCCCGGTCACCAGCGTGATCGTCGGCGACCCGACCCCCGCCGCATCCTGAACGGAGATGCGCGGCGCGTTGGCCTCGGTGATTTCGTCCTCCGACCAGCAGCGGAACGTCAGCGCATCGCCCGCGAACGCGAACTTCCTCCCGTACCGCGCCGGCACCTTCAACGTCATCCGCCAATCCCCGCCCGGCGCCGAGCGCCACCGCAGCCGCAACCCGTTCGGCGCGCTCGAAAATCGACGGGCATCGACGGGCATCCGTCCGTCCCGCAACTCCACCCGACTCGGCGCCACCGCACGGCCCTCGCTGTGATAGTACGAGACCGTGGGCGGGCTGTTCTCGAACACCACCTGGCGGTCATGCGCCGTCTGCGCCACCAACGCCATCGCTCCCAGCCACGTGGCGAGCACCGCCCACAGCGCGGGGTTCGGCGCGACGGCGCGAGGCGCGGGTTCGGATCGCTCCCCATGCCGGTCCGGGCAAAGGTTGTCTCTCGGTTCCATAACGAATCCGGCGTGCGCCCCTACCCCACCCGCGTCCCTTCGGCCGCGGTTTTGCGCAGGAACACGACGTTCTCGATCTTCCCCTCGAACGCGTCGTCGTGCGAGACGAGCAGGATCTGTTCGAATTCGGACGCGGCCTGCACCTCGACGACGGCCTCGGCCAGGCGCGGGCGGCTGTCGGCGTCCACCCCGTAGGTCGGTTCGTCGAAGATGCAGAAGCGCAGATCGCTGAACTCCCGGATCATCGCGAGGGTCAGGGCCAGCGCGAGTTTGGTCTGCTCGCCGCCCGACAACATGGCGAACCGCCGTTCTCCCGGCTCGATCCGCAGGCTGTAGCTCTCGGCGTTCCAGGCGAGTTCCACGGGGTCGGGATGAATGCGATGGAAGATCCGCTGGGACCGGGCGGCCAGGCGGTCGCAGATCCGCTGGGCGACGCGCGGCGCCGCGTCCTTGAGCAACCGGCGCGCGCCCTCGCTCAGCTTTCGGGCCGCGCACCACCGGGCCTGTTCGCCACGCAACCGCGCCTCCTCGAGCCGGGCCTCCGCCAGTTCCGCCGCCCGCTGCCGCTCCCGTTCCAGGGGCAGCCGCAATCCCTGCCAGCGGGCCTCGATGCCGCGCGTCTCGGCGACGGCCTCCGTGATGCGCTGCCGCGCCGCGGCGAGTTCCAGGGGATCGAAGGCGGCACGAGCCACGGCCAGCGCTCCCTCGCGCTGTACCACCTTCTCCGCCGCCCCGCCCAGCGCCCGTTCGGCCTCCTGAACGGACGCCTCCCGGACCGTCAACTGCCCCGCCACGTCGCGGGCGCCCAGATAGGCCCGGTGCCCGGCGGAATTCTCCTGTTTCACCCGCTGCCCGTGCGCCACCTCGTCCGCCACCCCCGCCAGGGCCGCCCGTGGACCCTCCAGTTCGGCGAGTCGCAACTCGCGTTTCCGGACCTCGCCCGCCGCCAGTTCCCCTCGCCGAACCTCCTCCGCCTTCCGTTCCACCAAGGTCCGGGCCTCGCTGTCGAGAGTTCGGATCTGGTCCCGCAGCGAGGTCACCTGCTGTCGTTGCCGGACCCGTTCCGCGTCGGCCTGCCCGAAGTCCTGGCAGGCGGTCGCGAGCAGCATCCGCATGCGGGTCACGAAGGCGTCGACCCGGTCGCTCCACTCGGCGCGCAACCGGACGAACCCGTCGACCTCCTCCGCGGTGCCGGGGGCGGAGGATGCGTGCGGGTGCCGGCTCGACCAGGGCGACGCGGGGGATTCCTCGCGGAGGATCTCCTGGAGCGCCGCGACGTCGAGCACCACCTCCGGGGGGGCCGCTTGGGCAAGCTCGGCCTGCCAGAGCCCCCGCTGCTGCTCCACCGTCTGCCGGAGCGACTCGACGCGCGTCTCCTCCTGATTCAAGGCGTCGCGGCGTGCCTCCGCCACGCCGAGGCGCTCCCGCCGCTCCGCCACCTCCCGGGTCAGGCCGACAATGCGCGTCTCCAGATGCTCCCGTTCACGTCCCGCGCGCAGGGCGTCGAACTGCCGACACGGTTCCTTGAGAAACGGACACCGCCCGCCGCCGATCTCGGTCAATTGCCGGGACAAGGTCTCGGATTCCTGCCGCGCGGCGGCGAGCCGGGCCCCCGCCTGTTCCCATTCCTCCCGGAGCCGGGTCGCCTCCTCCCGCGCCTGCGCGACCTGGGCGGCATCCCAGGACTGAACCCGGGCGAAATCCCGCTTCCATCCCTCCGATTCCTGCTTCGCGCGGGTGACCTGCCGTGCCAGATCGTTCCGCCACCGTTCCAATCTGCCCTCGGCCTGGCGCGCCGCCTCGATCTGTGTCCGCTGCCGCTCGTGCGCGGCACCGGCCCCGTCCAACCGCGCGGCGACCGCATCGGCTTCCCCGCCGCGGATTTGGATGGCCTCGCGCCGGGACCGGACCTGTTCGTCGAGCAACGCCGCCTGGCGTTCCGCGGACTCCCGTTTTCCCTCCCATTCCAGGCGCTCGGCCGCCGCGCGATTCCACTCCTTCTCGAGTCGCTCCTTCTCCCGCTGCTTCTCGTGCAGCGAGGCCAGGGTCCGCTCCGCCGCCTCGTAGGCCTCGAACGTCGCGGCGTGTTCGGCCATGACCCGGGCGGCCTGCCGTGCCTCGTCCGCCGCCTGGATCGCGCCCGCCTTCCGTTGCTCCGCCACGGCCAGTTCGGCTTTCGCCTCGCCGAGCGCCGTTTCCGCGTCGCGCACCGCCTTCTCGAGGACCTCGGAAGCCGCGCAGGCCGCCCGCGCCGCCGCTTCGCGCACGACCGAACCGGCGCGTTCCTCCTCGCAACGGGCCGACTCCGCGGTCAGGCGAAGCACCTCATCCGGACTCCCCTGTCGTTCCCGGATGCGCTCCTCGCAGGCCCCCAGCCGCGTCTCCTGTTCCTTCGCCAGCGCCTCGAACCGGTCGCTCACCGGCTTCAGGCGGTCGAAGCACTTCCGGAAGACGTCGACGTCGAGCAGGGGTTCAAAATGACGCCGGGCCTCGGCGGGTTTCGAGTCGAAGGGCCAGGCCAGCCGCCCCTGCTTGACGCCCAGCAGCTTGCCGAACAACTCCCGCAACCGGCCCGCGTCCGGAACCCCGAACAACCGGCAGAGGAAGGCATCCACCTCGGCCCGTCCCTCGGCTCCCAGACTGCCATCCGCCTCGATCACCACCTTGTCCCGGATGGGATTCCGGGCGCCCAACGGCCGGATCACCCGGTACGCCGCGCCCGCGTGCTCGAACCCGACCTCGATCTCGCCCGTCTTTTCACCTGCGCGCAGCAGGTAGGTCTGAGCCTGGAAATTCTCCTCGAACACCGGGTCCGCAAGGAAGAGCGCGTAGCCCAGGGCCTCGATCAGGGTCGATTTCCCGTGCCCGTTCCGTCCGGCGATCCGGTTCAGGCCGGGGCGCAACCGCACGGTGACGCCCGTGCCGTCGGGCCCCTCGCCGTACGACTTCACGTTCCGCAGGCGCAGGAAGTCCACTTTCATGGCGGATCCCCGCCCGGCGGCTGCTGGGGCGCCGCGACGGACGCGCCCTGCGACGCGAGCCGTTCGACCCAGGCGCTCTGCCCCAGGGTCTCCGCCAGTTCCTCGGTCGAACGTCCCAGGCGCACCGCCTCCTTCAGGTCGTACAACAGGTCCCCGAGACCACCGCTTCCGACGGCGTCCGCAAGCTCGCCGAATTCCGATTCCGCCACCAACGCCCCGAGGGCGGCCCGCTCCAGCGCTTCGCGGGACCAGGTCTCGACTCCCGGCCCCGAGGTGCCGCCGGCTTCCCCGTCGGAATTGAGGCCCGCAAGGTCCACGGCAACGGCGGCCACGCCGGCCTGCTCCGCCAGACTCCGCCCGAGTCCCTCGGCGTCGAGCGCCACGCGCCGCAGATTCACGGTGCCCGTCAACCGCAGGATCACCGCCGCGTCGCCCGGCGGAGCGGCCTCGCGGATCCGCTTCGCGGCCGCCGCCGCCAGCGCCTCCGCGCCTTGCTTCAACTTGTTCCCGAACGGGGTGCCGTCGAACCCGATCTCCACCACCGGACGACGCGGTACGGTACACACTTCCAGCGACACCGGCCCCTCCCGCCGCGCCGGGTCCAGTTCCACCCGCGCGTAGCCGCGCGCCACGGGCCGCCCTTCCCGGTCCCGGTCGTACCGGGACTCGTCCAGGTCGCAATTCTCCGGCGAACCCGGGTTGCAGGCCCAGCCGGCGTGGACCATCGGCTTGTGGATGTGCCCCAACGCGAGGTAGCAGGCCCGCGCCCGCATGGCCGCCAGGTCGCCGCGCCCAAACCCGCCTCCCTCCCCGACGAAATAATCCGGCCCCGCATGGAGCAACAGAACGTGGTTGGGAGTCGGATCGAGGGCCGCCACGAGCTCGCGCGTCTTGTGCGGCGTCGCGGCTCCGAGATAGCCCGCCCCCACGAATCGCAGCCCGCCCAGGTCCAGGAAGGAACCGCGGCGCGTCTCCGGATTCCAGGGTTCCAGTCGCGGCCCCTCCGGTCCGAAGCGCGTCGTCAACAGCGTCAGCAGCCCCTCGTCGGCCAGATAATCCAGCCACGTCGGCTCGGTCGAATGAACGAACCCCTTGTCGTGGTTGCCCTCGATCGCGATCACCGGGATGGCCGCGGCGCGCAGGCGCGCGAGCACGGTCTGGGCCTGACGGAGATGGGGCGGGTCGACCTGCGCCCGGTCGAACAAATCCCCGGCGAGCAGGAAGGCATCGGCCCGCTCCCGGATCGCCACCCCGGCCACATGGTCGAAGGCCCGCGCGAAATCCGCGTCCGGCAGCCGCCCGTCCAGCCGGCGTCGCCCCAGATGGATGTCCGCCGCGTGGATCAGCTTCATGGGCCGCACGAGGGCATCCGGAAGTTCACGGACTGGCCGCGCCCGTGCCGCCGGTCGGGACGGGATCGTCGGCCGCCTCGAAGAACCCGATGAACATCTCGTCCCACGACTGCAGCCCGAACCGCACCCGCTTCGTCGGATCGGGATTGCCGGGATGGGCCGGCGAATTGTCGAACGCCCCGGTGACCAGCAGCCACGCGCCCGCCGGCACCCGGCGCGGGGTCTTGAACCCGTACCCATGCTGCCATTTGAAATCGTAGCGCGGAACATGCAGCAGCGTCTCGCGGGTGCCGTCCGGCAGGAGCAACTCGTACCGCATCCACTTTCCCCGCACGTGCATGTGCGGCGACAGGCCGTAGAGGGTGGCCGGCTGGCGGAAGGCGTAGGTGGCGTGGTGCCGCGACTCGTCCACCCCGGGCGCGATGTCCACGTCCTCCGCGTCCGCCCGCCGCACGAAGACCTCCCGCGCCTGCGGTCCCGGCGCCAGGTAGAAGGCGACCTCCGTCTGGTCGGTCTGCTCCGACCCGCACGTCGTGTAGTGCATCTCCATCGTGAGCTCGGCCCCCGCCGGCAACCGCTTCGCCACGCCCGCGGGATACTGCGACGGCGGCGATCCGGGCGCCCACCCCTGGAAATGCACGCCCTGCCCGGTGCCATCGTCCGGACAACCCGGCCACATGGCGTACAGAATCGCGTGATGCACGATCCTCCGGTTGCCCGGACGGATGTCGGCACCCGTGATCCAGACCTCGTTCGTGAACGGGTTCGCAATCCGGATCCGGCGGTAGTCCAAAACCCCGGTGGCCGGCACCCGTTCCGGTTGCGGCAGCTTCAGGACGGCATCCGGCTTGCCCAGCGCCCACTCGGACCGGGGCGGGAGCGGTTGCGCGAGGGGATCGGGACCGTCGCCCCGGGGCGCCCCCGCCTTCACCCAGCGCAGCAACGTCTGGGTTTCCTCCCGTCCCAGAAAATGCGCGTTCGCGAACTCGCCGAAGTCCGGGTCCGGATCCCAGGGCGGCATCCGCCGCGCCAACAGGACCTCCTCGATCATGGCCGCGTTGTTGCGCACGCGGCCGTGCCCGTCCATGGCCCACGGACCGATGCCGCCCTCCCGATGGCACTCCACGCAATGGGCCCCGAGGATCGGAGCCACCTCGGTCGCGTAGACGGGCACGCCGTCCGGCGCCGGCGTCGGGACGAACGCCAGCCGGCAACCCCGGGCCGGCGTGCGCGGCGTGGCCACCTCCTGCCCGGCCAACTTCTGGGTCAGGGCCTCCCGCAGGAAATGCTGCCGCGCCGCGGGACGCTCCGCGCCCTCCACCAACTGGTCGTCCACGGCGCCCTGGTAGAAGACCCGGCGCGTCTTCAAATCGATGGCGACCACCTCCGCGGTACGTTCCACCCCGAACGACACGGCCAACGCCTGGCGCGCATCCCGGAGGTGCAGCAGCCCGCCGGCCCGCCATTCGTTCACCTCGCGCCGGATCTCGGACGTCGTGTCGTCCGGGTAGCTGTGGATCACCCAGAACTCCACCCCTTCGCGCCCGAACTTTCGCCGGAGCTCGCGCAGCTTCGGCGCGCTCTTGCGGACGATGGGACACCCGTTGCCGCTGAAGAAGAGGACCACGGCGCGGCCCTCCGCCCGGTACAGCTCATGGCTGCGCCCCTGGAGATCCAGCAGGCTGAAGTTCGGCACTTCCCGGGCCTCCGCCGCCCGCGCCGCGAGTCCTCCTGGTCCCGCCCAAAGGACCGCGACCGCCGTCACCCAGACCCAAAGTAAGCTTCGTTTCGTCATGACCGCTCCTTAACGCCGCCATCGTCACCGGTGTTACTCATTCCGCGAAGAATCCGGAATCTGTGTTCGCGTCGACGTCCCCTTTCCCCCGGCCGGAAAACCATCGTGACGCGACGCCGGGGCCGCTACTTGCCCTCCCAACGCTTCGGCTGCGCCTTCTCCCATTCCTCCGCCGAAACGGCCTTCTTCTCGTGGAGCAGGACGAACGTACCCTTCTTGTTGCCCACCACCAGGTCGACGAGCCCGTCCTGGTTCACGTCGCCGGTCACCAGTTGCGTTCCGACCCCCGACGCGTCGTCGATCCGGTAGGGCACGAAGTCCACCTCCCCGCCGGGTCCGCGCGTCAACCGGAACCAGTACGACACGGCGGCGTTGTTTCGGTCGGGATCCCCCAGCCGTCCGTGCGACCAGAACCGTTTTCCGGTCACGATGTCCTTCAAGCCGTCCCCGTCCATGTCCACCAACTCGATGGCGTGGAGTTCGCTGAATTTCACGCCGTACCGGTTCTCGTTCGGCTCCTTGTTCATGATCACGTGCTCGGTCCAGCCAATTTCGCCGCCCTCGCGCTCCTTCTTCTGCTCGTACCACGCCAGGCCATAGGCATGCGCGGTCAGGGCCGTGATCACGTCGTTGAGTCCATCGCCGTTGACGTCGTAGGCGAACATGTGCGAACCGCCCAAGCCGAACGGGCCCGGATGGAACCTCCACTCGGGATCGCCGGCCAGGGACGACGGCTGCTCCCACCAGCCGTCCTTCTCCAGCAGATCGGTCCGCCCGTCCTGGTTGACGTCGCCCAACCCCATCCCGTGCGTGAAGTTTCCGTACTTCTTGTTCGGCGAAATCCGGTGCCAGGTCCACGGCTTGGCGGTGTCCGTCCAGTCCGGCGTCGCGTAGCCGTACTCGCCCCGCGTGATGCACACCAACTCCGGTTTTCCGTCGCCCGTCAGATCCGCGAAGGTCGGGGACTCGTTATCCGTCTGGGTGAACACGACGTGCCGCGGCCAGTGCTTGCCCGGCGTGCGGGGATTCTCGAACCAGGCGGTTTCCTTGCCCGGAAAGCCGACGATCAACACATCGATCCAGCCGTCCTGGTTGAAGTCCCGGGGGAAGGCGAAGAAATTGTCGGAGTACGTGTTCGCCGCCCCCAGCGCGCCCTCGAACCCCGGCGCGTCCACCGTCGTCAACGGACCCACCTTCAGCTTGAACGTCGTCTTCGGCGCGTAGATCTCGTGCCGGTTCGTGAAGCCCGGCCCCTCGTACCACCAGGGGCCCGAGACGATGTCGTTCGCGCCGTCCTGGTTGAAGTCCGCGAAGCTCGCCCCCTCGCACCAAAACTGGTCGCTCAACTGGAGTCGCCGAAACGAGTGCAGGACGGGGTCCGCGGCAACCGCCGCGCCCGCGACGATCCACGGAAGGGACAACAGCAGGGGAAGCTTCATGCCCCGGACCCTCCTTGGAATTCCGCCCCCCGCGCAAGTCCCGAGGCGATGCCCGGAAGCGCGTCAGCAGGGCGATTGACAAAGTCCTGCGTGGAACTGCGATGTGGGGCCGGCGACTGCC
>CAZSOV010000175.1:13143-16270 GCA_964608505.1 uncultured Verrucomicrobiota bacterium | reverse complement strand
GTGCCTTGAGACGCGGTCGCGGCATGGGTCGAGAGTGCCCGGCTCCGATTCCGTTGCAATATTAAATACCGCGGGAGTTGGCTATTTGGCGTTTGCGGCATTGGGCTTTCCTGCGGGGAGGAGGTGGCGTCAGGGTGCGGGCATCCACGCGAGATGAGACGAAGTTTGCCGTTGCCAAGAGGAAAGGGCTGGAGTGGTGGAGGGGTGCGCCCGGGAATGACACGGGGGGTGGCGGTGTTGTCGTGGTTGGCGTGGCTGCTGGCGACGGCGGCGGGGGCGGCGGGGGCGGCGGGGGCGGTGGGGGCGGGTCCAGGCGTGGTTTCCGCGAGTGGGCGTCCGGGAAGCGGGGAGGATCTGGC
This sequence comes from uncultured Verrucomicrobiota bacterium, assembly GCA_964608505.1. Taxonomy (GTDB): domain Bacteria; phylum Verrucomicrobiota; class Verrucomicrobiia; order Limisphaerales; family CAIMTB01; genus CAIMTB01. The sequence goes on along the minus strand of CAZSOV010000175.1, from coordinate 15,911 downwards.
CCGCCGGGTGTGTTCCGGATGCCACTTGTTTCCGGAGCCGGACCTGCTGGATCGGGCGACGTGGGAGGTGCAGATCCTGCCCCGGATGGAGACGCGGCTGGGGGTGACGCCGCCGGATTACTCGAGCAGTCCGGAGGGGGAACTGCTGAGGCAGCTGGAGCTGTATCCGAAGGAGCCGCTGATTCCGCGGGCGGATTGGGATGCCATTGTGGCCTATTACCTGGGGGAGGCGCCGGCGGCACCATTGCCGCAGGAGCCGCGGGCCGAAATCCAGGTGGGGCTGCCGCTGTTTCGGTTTGAGGCCGCGCGGTTTCGGTTTTCACCGCCCCTGACCACGGTGGTGCGGATCGGCCCGCTGAGCCGGAGGATTTACGTGGGCGACGATCTGGGGCGTCGGTTGGCGGTGCTGGATGGACGGGGGAACCGACTGGCGATGCTGGCGATGGACAATGTGCCGGTGGACGTGGCGGAGATGACGAACGGGATTTACGTGACGTGCGTGGGCAGTTTCCTGCCGTCGGAAGTGCAGCGCGGGGCGTTGCTGTTCTTCCCGCGGGAGGGGGAGGGTTTCGGATCGGCGCGGGTGCTCGCGGACAAGCTGCCGCGGGCGGCGCGGACGGAATTCGCGGATTTGGACGGCGACGGGGATCTGGATTTCGCGATGTGCTTGTACGGCAATCATCGGGGGCGGTTCTCGTGGTTTCGGAATCTGGGGGGGGAGCGGTACGAGGAGGAGCGGTTGGTGGAGAAGTCGGGGGCGATTCACTGTCTGGCCCGGGATCTGGATGGGGATGGGCGCGTGGATCTCGCCTTGTTGATGGCGCAGGAGAACGAGTGGCTGCAGATCTTCACGAACGAGGGGCGGGGGGAGTTTGCGTCGGAGTTCGTGTTTCAGCGCCCTCCGGTGTGGGGGCACAATCATTTCGAGATGGTGGATTTCGACGGGGATGGTCTGGAGGACCTGTTGGTGGCGAACGGGGACAACGGGGAGTTCACGAGTCCGCCCAAGCGGTTCCACGGGGTGCGGATCTTCCGGGGCCGGGGTGCGGGGCGGTTCCATGGGGAGTCGGCGTATTACTTTCCGTTGAACGGGGCGACGAGGGCGTTGGCGCGGGATTTCGACGGGGACGGGGACCTGGACGTGGCGGTGATCTCGTTCTATCCGGACTACGAGCGGTCGCCGCGGGAGAGCTTCGTGTTCCTGGAGAACCGGGGCGGTTGGAAGTTCGTGCCGTCGACGTTCCCGCAGTGCATCGCGGGGCGCTGGCTGACGATGGATGCCGGGGATCTGGACGGGGACGGCGACGTGGATCTGGTGCTGGGATCGTACGCGCGGGGGCCGACGGCGGTACCGGCGTTCCTGACGCGGACCTGGGAGAAGGACGGGTCTTCCGTGGTGATTCTCCGGAACCAGTCCAAGGAGAGGGAGCAGCGCCGATGAAACGGGGGCGGCTGGCGGCGGCGTGGGGTGCGGTGTGGATGGGTTGCGTGACGGTGGGGGGAGCGTGGCTGGCCGGGGCGGGGGAAACGGGGGGCGGGTGGCGTGCGGGTCCGGGTTACCGGCAGCTGGAGTTGAGCGTTGCCTCCGGGGGGAGGCCGGGATTCAGGTTGATGGAGCCGGGGGCGACCGGGTTGCGGTTCACGAATGTCCTGGCGGACCGGACGATCGCGACGAACCGGGTGTACGAGAACGGGTCGGGGGTGGCGCTGGGGGACATGGATGGCGACGGGTGGTGCGACGTCTACCTGTGCGGCATGGAAGGGGCGAACGCCCTGTACCGGAATCTCGGCGGCTGGCGGTTCGCGGAGGTGACGGGGGAAGCCGGCGTGGGATGTCCGGGCCAGTACTCGACGGGGGCCGCGTTTGCGGATGTCGAGGGGGACGGGGATCTGGATCTGCTGGTGAACGCGATTGGCGGGGGGACGCGGTTGTTCCTGAACGACGGGCGGGGCAGGTTCGGGGAGGCGACGAACACGCGACTGACGCGGCGGTTCGGGGCGACGTCGATGGCCCTGGCCGACATCGACGGGGATGGCGACCTGGATCTTTACGTGACGAACTACCGGACCGACACGTATCGGGATCGTCCGCCGGGCCTGAAGGTCGAGGCGCAGGTGGTGGGCGGGCGGGTGGTGGTGACGCCGGAGGATCGGTTCGTCCCGCTGCCGCTCGCGATGCAGCACGGGGCGGTGGAGGTGCTGGAGCTGGGGGAACGCGATTTCCTCTACATCAACGATGGCACGGGAAGGTTCGCGCCGGCGTCGTGGACCTCGGGGGCGTTCGTGGACGAGGACGGGAAGGCGTTGACGGGACCGCCGCGGGACTGGGGGTTGAGCGTGCTGCTGCGCGATCTGAACGGGGATCGGACGCCCGACATTTACGTGTGCAACGACTTCTTCCAGTCTCCGGATCGGGTTTGGATGAACGAGGGATCACGACGGTTCCGGGCGGCGGCGCGCACGGCGTTTCGCACGATGAGCCTGGCCTCGATGGCGGTGGATGCGGCGGACCTCGATCGCGATGGCGACGACGATCTGGTGGTGGTGGACATGCTGAGCCGGCGACACCGGGACCGGCAGCGGCAGCGTCCCGAGCTGATGCAGGGCCGGGTTCGGCAGCCGGTGGAGGACCCGAACTACCGGCCCGAGGCGCCGCGCAACACGGTGTATCTCAATCGCGGCGACGGCACCTACGCGGAGATCGCCCAGTTGAGCGGACTGGACGCCACGGAATGGTCGTGGAGCCCGGTGTTTCTGGACGTGGATCT
>CAZSOV010000175.1:9215-13043 GCA_964608505.1 uncultured Verrucomicrobiota bacterium | reverse complement strand
TGGCCCTGGCCGATCTGGACCGCGACGGCGATCTGGACGTGGTGGTGAACAACCTGAACGCCGGGGCAGGGCTGTACCGGAACGACGCTCCGGCCCCCCGGGTGGCGGTCCGCTTGAAGGGGCTGTCCCCGAACACGCGGGGCATCGGGGCGCGCGTCGAGGTGTTCGGAGGGCCGGTCCGGGTCCAGGGTCAGGAGATGACGTGCGGGGGGCGGTACCTGTCGGCGGACGACACCCTCCGGGTGTTCGCGGCGACGGCGTCGGGGCGCGAGCCGCTCCGGATCGAAGTGACATGGCGAAGCGGGCGCCGCAGCCGGGTGGACGGCGTGGTGGCGGGCCGGTTGTACGAGATCGACGAGGCGGCGGCCCGGGCGGGTGCCGCGCCGGCGACGACGAATCCGGGGGCGGGCGGCAGCGCGACGAACGGGCCGTCCGGATTCCAATTCGAGGATGTCAGCGCCCGGTTGGGGCATGTGCATGTCGACGCGGCCTACGATGATTTCGCGCGGCAACCGTTGCTGTCGCATCGGTGGAGCCAGCTGGGACCGGGGGTGGCGTGGGTGGCCTCGGGGACGGAGGGGCGGGAGGATCTCGTGGTGGGGACGGGCGCGGGCGGCCGGTTGACCCGGTTTCGTCCGGACGGGCGCGGCGGGTTCACCCGGGAGGAGGGGCCCGTGGAGGAGCGTGATTTGACGGGGTTGGCGCTGTGGGCGGGGCCGGGGGGGAGTCCGGTGCTGCTGGTGGGTTCGGCGAATTACGAGGAGGACCCTCCGCGGCCTGGCACGGTCCGGGGGGTGGCGGACGGTGACTTGCGAGGCGCCGACACGGGGGTTCGGATCGAGGCCAGCCTCGGACCGCTCGCGGTCGGGGATGTGGACGGCGACGGTGACCTCGACGTGTATGTGGGTGGCCGGATGGCGGGCGGGCGGTACCCGGAACCGGTGTCGTCCCAAGTCTACACGAACGATGGGGGCAGACTTTTGCTGGATGCGGGGCGGTCCGCGGCGCTCGAGAAATCGGGGCTGGCCAGCGGCGCGGCCCTCGCGGATCTGGACGGGGACGGACGGGACGAGTTGGTCGTGGCCGGCCACTGGGGACCCGTGCGGGTCTGGCGCCGGGAGGGAGCGGGGTGGCGCGAAGTCACGGGGGACTGGGGATTGAACCGGTTCCGTGGCTGGTGGAACGGGATCACGATCGGGGATTTCGACGGGGACGGACGGTTGGATCTGGCGGCCTCGAACTGGGGGCGGAACACGCCGTACCAGTCGTGGCTGCGCCGTCCGGTACGGGTGTACCACCGGGATTTCGACGGGGACGGCGTGGTCGAGATGCTCGAGGCATTCGAGGATCCGGAGAGCGGGAAGACGGTGCCCTGGAGGGATTTCGAGACCGTGTCCCGGGCCCTGCCGTTTCTGCGGGGCCGCGTGGCGGGCTACCGCGCCTACGGGGAGGCGAGCCTTGCCGAGATGCTGGGGGACGAGGTTGAGGGGGTATCGGAGGCCCGGGTGGACACGCTCGATTCGATGATCTTCCTGAACCGCGGTGATCGATTCGAGGCACGGGCCCTGCCGGTGGAGGCTCAATTTGCCCCCGCGTTCGGCATCGCGGTGGCCGACTTCGACGGCGATGGAGCCGAGGACCTGTTTCTCGCGCAGAACTTCTTCGGGGTCACGAGCGAGGTTTCACGCCATGACGCCGGGGTGGGTCTGGTGTTGGCGGGGGATGGGCATGGCGGGTTTCGGGCGGTGGAGGCGCGGGAGAGCGGGATTCGCCTGTTCGGCGAGCAACGGGGATGCGCCGTGTCCGACTTCGACGGGGACGGGAGGGTCGACCTGGCGATCGCCCAGAACCACGGAGCGACCGGTTTGTACCGGAACCGGGGGGGACGTCCGGGCCTGCGCGTGAGGGTCGAGGGGCCGCCCGGGAATCCGTGGGGACTCGGGGCGGTGGTTCGGGCGAGGTTTGGGGGACGGACGGGTCCGGCGCGCCATCTCGGGGGCGGGGGCGGGTATTGGTCCCAGAACTCCCTCGTCACCGTGCTCGCCACTCCGGAGCCGCCGACGGCGGTGGAGACGCGTTGGGGCGGAGGGAATTGGGAGCGGGTGGAGGTGCGGCCCGGGGAGCGCGAGATCCGGATTACGGTCGGTGCCGACCCGACCCCGGGGCGGTGAGGGGCAGTGAGGGGCGGGCAAGGGGCGGTGAGGGGCTGGAAACCCGAGGCCTGCAAGGGGGTGCGGGGGAGGGCGGTGGGGAGTGGGAAGTAGGGGACTGCCGTCCTGGAAAAGGGATTGCGTGTGCCTTGGACGGCACGCCCGGATTTCACGTCTTTCGCATTTACATAATGGAGCGGCGGGCCTTGCCTCGCTATGTATCCGAACCCCCCTGCCGGTGTCCGTGTCTCGTGGAAGTCCCGCCCTTTGGGTGGGGAGGGGCACGGCCTGGGCGGGAGGGCGACGATGGGTGCTGGGCACCCTTGGCAGTCGTATCGACCATGAAAAAGCACAGTCGTCTCAGAGGCGTACCGGTCCGATGGGGCCGGGCCGCCTGCGTAGCCTCGTGTCTTGCGCTCTCGGCGCAGGCGGGGTTGTTCAACAACAACTTCAACTCCGATCCTTCGGGGGTGATCACGATCGTCGATCCGGCCAAATGGGTCTCATCCGGCGGCGTGGGCGGGACTGGCTACATCAGCCTGACCGACGCCGTGAACAGCCTCCAGTCGGCCATTTACGTCGATGACCTGGACGCCGGCAATCCGGTGGGTGGCTTCGCGGCCACGTTCAAGCTCCGCATCGGCGGGGGCACCGGCAACCCGGCGGACGGTTTCAGCTTCAACTTCGCGGACAACCTGACCGGCGGTTCGATCAGCGAGGAGGGTGCGGGCAACGGACTCATCGTGGCCTTCGACATCTACGACAACGGCGGCGGCGAAGCCCCCTCCGTGGACGTGAAGGTCGCCGGCATCACGGTCGCGTCCAAGAAGCTCCCGAAGGACACCACCGTCGGCGGCATCATGACCGGCGACGAGTTCGTGGACGTGCGGATCGAGTACCGCAACGGTCTGCTCAACGTGGATTACAAGGGCCAGCCGCTGCATCGGGATCTGGCCATCGGGCTCGCCCCGATCTCCGGCGGGCGCTTCGCCCTCGGGGCACGCACGGGCGGCGAGAACGTGAACCAGTGGGTCGACGACCTGCGCATCGAGACGTTCGCGCAGACGGCGCCGGCCATTTCCGGGGCCCGGGGCACGGCGCAGGGTTTCGCCATCCGGTTGCAGGACGGCCCGAACGCGGCGGTGAATGCGTCGACCGTCACGGCGACCTTCGATGGCGCGGCGGCGGCGGCCACCGTGAGCAAGACGGGCGACACGACGTCCGTCACGTTCGCCGGGGCGAGCCTGCTGGCTCCGGGATCGGTGCATGACGTGGTGTTGACCTACAAGTACGGGGCGGCGGGCACCTCGGTGAACCAGGCGTTCTCCGTCACCGTGCCGGCCTACACGGTCGTGCCGGCGTCCATGGCGTTGTCTCCGGCCTCGGTGGATCTCTCGAAGCGGGGATTCATCTGGCGGGTGCACCAGGCCGAGTCGGAGACGGTACTGGAGAACCTGCTGACCCGGGCGCGGCGGCAGATGTACGGCCAGCAGGGCAACAACATCGCCGATCCCTCGGCGGTCGGCGACGCGGACGGCGCGGCGGCGGCCCCGAATCCGGCGACGGCGCCGATCGACTTCAAGGTCTCGCGCGTGATCAATTTCAGCCAGACCTCGGGCGAGAACAACGGCAACTTCACGCCGGACCTGCAGATGCCGGGCATACCGGGCACGGCCGG
>CAZSOV010000175.1:6905-9115 GCA_964608505.1 uncultured Verrucomicrobiota bacterium | reverse complement strand
GAGGCGGTCCTGGTGGATTCGGGCACGCAGGTCAACGCCTCGAGCGTCGCGATGAAGCTCAACGGCCAGACCGTCGCGGTGAGCGCCGTCAAGACCGGCACCCAGACCAAGGTCGTGTACAGCGGCGGTCTGAAGTCCAGCACCGACTACACCGCGGAGCTGACCTATTCCGACACCGCGGGCCCGCGGAACATCACGTGGTCGTTCAACAGCGGCATGGTGAACACCCCGTTGTTCGTGATCGAGGGCGAGGACTTCGACTACGACGGCGGCCTGACTAATCCGCAGAAGGGAACGACCGGCCTGGACGTCGACGTGATGCCGTACCTGGGCGGCGCGTATGACGGCCTCGGGGCGGTCGAGGGCATCGACTACAACAACGGCGATGCCGAAGACGGCTCGGTGTACCGCACCGAGACGGACCCGGACGGCGGCAACGAGATCAGCATGTATGTCAGCAACAACGCCGGCGCCGGCAACGGCCTGGGCGGCAATCCGGGCATCGGCAGCTCGGACCGTTTGACCTACACCACGACGTCGAACTACGGCATCGGCTGGGTCGGCGGTGGCGACTGGCAGAACTACACCCGCACGTTCCCGAACAACGGGACGGGTTGGTGGCAGGTTTTCGCCGGTCTGTCATACGGCGGCGCGGAAGCCGGGCAGCTCTCGGGCTCGCTCGACGAAGTGACCGCGGGCGCCGGCACGGCCGATCAGACGATCGTGCGACTCGGCGAGTTCTCCGGGCCCGGCTCGGGTGGCTGGGGCAACAACAACCTCGTGCCCATGAAGACGGCGTCCGGCACGCCGGCCATCGTGAAGCTCGTGGGCAAGAAGACCGTCCGCTTCAACCTCTCCAGCGGCGACTTCAACTTCCTCATGTTCAGCCCGGCCTCGGCGCCTCCGCCGACCGTGGCCACGGTCCCGCAGGACAGCACCAAGAAGGCGGAAGTCATCCTGGACTGGGTCCTGGCGGACACCGACTCCAAGGTCAACGTCTCCACCATCAAGGTGGAGCTCGACGGGCAGGACGTCACGGCCAAGGCCGTTTCGACCAAGACCGCCACCGGCGCGACGGTGCATCTCGATCTTGCCGGGACGAGCTACGCCGCCGGCGAGCATCCGTGGAAGCTGACCTTCGCGGACACCAGCGCCCCGCCGCAGATCGTCACCGCCACGGGCAACCATGTCGTCGTGCCGTATCCCGGCACCGGCATCTTCGCCATCGAGTCCGAGGACTTCAATTACTCGGATGACGGCGTGACGGGCGGAAAGACCAACCCGCAGAAGGGGACCGCGGACATGGACGTCGATGTCATGCCGTATCTGGGCGGTGCCTATGCCGGCCTCGCGGCGGTCAAGGGCGTCGACTACAACAACGCGGACGCCAACGATTCGGATCTGTACCGGACCGAGTTGGATGCGAATGGCGAGAACGAAGTGAATATCGGGGCCTCGAACGGCACGCGGTACGGCAACGATCGCGGCTGGTTCGAAACCACGTCCAACTACCGCATCGGCTGGGTGGCCACCGGCGAGTGGCAGAACTACACCCGCACCCTCCCGCAGGGCACCTTCAACGTCTGGGCGGCCATGTCCTATGATGGTCGCGCCGCCGGGCAGTTGAACGCCTCGCTGGATCTCGTCACTTCGGACCCGACGAAGCCCGACCAGACGACCCAGCGCCTCGGCACCTTCATCGCCCCCGGTTCGGGCGGCTGGGGCCGCAACGAACTCGTGCCGTTGAAGAACGCCGCGGGTGCCATCGCGACGCTGCCCTTCGGCGGCGTCCAGACCCTGCGCGTGAACCTCGGCAGCGGTGACGTGGACTACGTCATCCTGGTTCCCGCCACCGCGACGGATGCCCCGAAGTTCACGGGCATCGTCCGCAACGCGGACGGCTCCCTCACCCTCCAGTGGACCGGCGGTGGCACCCTCCAGAGTGCCGCCAGCGTTACCGGCCCGTGGCAGGATGTCGCAGGCGCCACCAGTCCGTACAAGCTGACCCCCGCCGGCGGGCAGCTCTTCGGTCGCATCCGCCAGTAGGCGGCGCTTTTGGCTTCGCGGGGCCGGACCGGGGCAACTCGGTCCGGCCCCTTTTTTCTTCTGGAGGCAGGCCGGCCTTGGGTCCGCAATGGCTGTGGGGCCCGCGACTGCCGAGTCGCGAGGCGATCGAAGCCGGCGGACGGAGAGGAGCAGCTGGCGACTTG
>CAZSOV010000175.1:0-6805 GCA_964608505.1 uncultured Verrucomicrobiota bacterium | reverse complement strand
CTCCGCATCGGGGGCGGACCGGCTTTGGGTCCGCAACGGCTGTGGGGCCCGCGACCGCCGAGTCGCGGGACGATCGAAGCCGGTCCGCAATTCCGTCGTGCACCCGACCAGCGGGCGAGGGACCCTTGCGGGGACGGATGGCGGTAGCGGCGGGAACGGAGGCATTGCACATGGTCATGAAGAGCTTCAGCACCACGTCCGGTCGGGTCGGACTCCGATCTCCGGGTCCCGGCCACGGATCCTTCGGCGGAGGGGTGTGGGCCTTGGCGGTCCTGGGTCTGGCGGCGGCTTCGGCGTCGGGGTTGGACTGGCAGCCCTCCGGCGGGCATCGCGTCGCGCCGCTGGCGGTGTCGGGACGGGAACGCGCCGGCTTCGAGCGGCTCGAGGCCCGCGCCCTGGGGGTGGTGTTCACGAACACCGTGGCCCGCGAGCGTTCCCTGGTGAATCGGAACCTGCTGAATGGCTCGGGGGTGGCGGCGGGGGACGTCGACGGGGACGGGCGGTGCGACGTTTATTTCTGCGGGCTGGACGCCGACAATGCGTTGTTCCGCAATCTGGGCGGCTGGCGTTTCGCCGACGTGACGCGGGGTTCGGGGGTCGAGTGCGCGGGACAGGATTCCACGGGAGCGGTGTTCGCGGACGTGGACGGGGATCGCGATTTGGATTTGCTGGTGACGGCGCTGGACCGGGGTACCCGGCTGTTCCTGAACGACGGGCATGGACGTTTTCGGGAGGCGACGGGGGAGTCCGGGCTGTTGCCGACGCCGGGCGGGACGACGATGGCGCTGGCGGACGTGGACGGCGACGGGGATCTGGATCTGTACGTGGCGCATTACCGTCCGGACACCATTGCGGATCGTCCCTCCACGACCTACCGGATCCAGGTGATCGGGGGATGGCCGGAGGTGGTGCAGGTGAACGGGCAGCCGGTGACGCTCGCGGCGTGGACGAATCGCTTCGAGGTGTCGCCGCTGGGCCGGGTGCTCGAGCGCGGCCTGCCGGACCAGTTGTATCGCAACGACGGCAAGGGCCGGTTCGTGCCGGTTCCGTTTACCGCGGGCGCCTTTCTCGGGGAGGACGGGCAACCGTTGAAGGAACCGCCGCGCGACTGGGGCTTGAGCGCGCAGTTCCACGACCTGAACGGCGACGGTGCGCCGGATCTTTACGTGTGCAACGACTTCGTGTCGCCGGACCGGTTCTGGCTCAACGACGGTTCCGGGCGCTTCCGGGCGCTGCCCCGATCGGCGTTGCGCACCACCTCGGCTTCGTCCATGGGCGTCGATGCGGCGGATGTCGACCGGGACGGGGATGTCGATCTGCTGGTGGTGGACATGCTGAGTCCGGACCACCGCAAGCGGCACGTGCAGCTGGGGGAACGGGCGTCGCGGCGACCGGCGCCGGGGCTGGATTTCGACCGCCTGCAGGTCAGCCGGAACACCCTGTTGCTCAGCCGGGGCGACGGCACGTTCTCGGAGGCGGCGTTGTTCGCGGGACTGGAGGCCTCCGATTGGTCCTGGCAACCCACCTTCCTCGACGTCGATCTGGACGGCTACGAGGACGTGCTGGTCGCCAACGGCGTGCTGCGCGACTTCCAGAACGTGGATGCCGCGAACCGCATGGAGGCCTTCCGGGCCGGACGCAACCTGTCGCAGAAGGAGATCCACGATTGGATCGGTCGTTTCCCGAGTCTCGAGACGCCGAATCTCGCGTTTCGCAACCGGCGCGACGGCACGTTCGAGGACGCGTCCGCGGCGTGGGGCTTCGACACTCCGACGATCTCCCAGGGCATGGCTTTGGCCGACCTGGATGACGACGGCGACCTGGACGTCGTGCTGAACAACTTCGGTGGCGCGCCGGGATTCCACCGGAACGCCGCCGCCGGGGCGCGGGTGGCGGTCCGGTTGAAGGGTGGCCGCGGGAATCCCGAGGGGATCGGCGCGCGGATCGTGGTCCGTGGCGGCCCGGTCGGACAGGCGCAGGAAATGATCGGGGGCGGGCGCTACCTTTCGGGGGATCAGGCGCAACGGGTGCTCGCGGCGGGTTCGGCCAGGAACCGGCTGCACGTGGAGGTGACGTGGCGCGGGGGGCGGCGGAGCGTGCTCGAGGTCGCGGCCAATACGCTGTGCGAGATCGACGAGGCCGCAGCGTCGGTGGTGGAGCCGCAACCCGTGCCGGCTCCGCCGCCTCCGATGTTCGCCGATGTGCCTTCGGTGCCGGACGCGGGGCACGTGGAGCAGGCTCATGACGAGGCGGGCCGGCAGCCGCTGTTGTCGCGGGCCCTGGACCGCCTCGGGCCTGGGTTGGCGTGGCATGATCTGGACCGGGACGGCTGGGACGACCTGATCGTCGGCAATGGCCGGGGCGGGGCGCCCGTCGTCCTGTTGAACCAGGCGGGAAAGGGATTCCTGAAGGTGACGAACGCCCCGTTCCATCGTCCGGTCGCGCGCGATCAAACGAGCGTGATCGGGGTCCGGGATTCGTTCCTGGCCGGGTCCTCCAATTTCGAGGACGGCGCGGCCCACGGGGGCTTGATCCGGGTCCACGATTTCCAGCGCCGCGTGGCGGGGGACAGTCTGCCGGGCTTCGGCTGCGCGGTGGGGCCGCGGGCGCGGGCCGACATCGATGCGGACGGCGATCTCGATCTCTTCGCGGGCGGGCGGGCGGTGGCGGGACGGTATCCCGAGCCCGCGGATTCGGTGTTGTTCCGCAACGACGGCGGGCGCTTCGTCGTCGCGCAACGATTGGAGGCGCTGGGCCGGGTGAGCGGGGCGGTGTTTTCGGACCTGGATTCGGATGGCACGCCGGAGTTGGTATTGGCGACCGACTGGGGCTCGCTGCGGGTGTTCCGGCGGGAGAACGGCGAGTATCGGGAGATGACCGAGGCATGGGGCCTGGCCTCGGCGACGGGATGGTGGGCGGGTGTGACGACGGGCGACTTCGACGGCGACGGACGGCTGGAAATCGTGGCATCGAACTGGGGGTTGAACAGCGCCTGGCGGGCGAGCGTTTCCCGGCCGTTGCGGCTCTACCATGGCGACCTGGACGACAACGGCACCTTCGACCTCGTGGAGGCGCGGTTTCATCCCGGGCTCGCGAAGCTCGTGCCGGAGCAGACCCTGGACGTCATGCGGACGGCCCTTCCGTTCCTCCAGATGCGCGTGCCGGATTTCGCCATGTACGGCGGGTCGAGCCTGGAGGAGATCTACGGCGAGGCCCTGGAGAACGCCCGCTTCGTGGAGGTCAACACCCTGGCTTCGACCCTGTTCCGTTGGCGGGGCTCGTCCTTCGAGGCCGTTCCGCTGCCCGCCGAGGCGCAACTCGCCCCCGCGCAGGGCGTGGCGGTGGGCGATCTGGACGGGGACGGCGCCGAGGACCTGTTTTGCGCGCAGAACTTCTCCGCGATCACCGCGGGGGACGATCCGTTGGACAACGGACGAGGCTTGGTGCTGCTCGGTGACGGGCGCGGAGGATGGACCCCGCTTCCCCCCGGACGCAGCGGGGTGCGGATCGAGGGCGACCAACGCGGGTGTGCTCTCGGGGACTTCGATGGCGACGGGCGGGTGGATCTGGCGGTGGGGCGGAACGGGGGGACGGTCCGGATCCTGCGCAACGCGGGGGCACGGCCCGGGCTCCGGATCCGGCTCGAGGGCACGCCCGGCAACCCCGACGGCGCCGGCGCCCAGATCCGGTTGGAATCCGGGGGTGTCCCGGGGCCGCTGCGGGAGATTCAGGCCGGCGGCGGTTACTGGTCGCAGAACAGCGCGGTGCAGGTCATGAGCCTGCCGCACGACAAGGTTCCGGACGCGATTCAGGTGCTGTGGCCGGGTGGACGCAGGGTGAAGGCCGCCCTTCCCCTGGGAGCGCGGGAAGTCCGGATCGGCTGGGACGGCACGATCCGGGCCGAGCCCGTCCGCTGAGCGGGGGCGGGGCGGCGGTCCGTTTCCTCATGCGCCCGGGGGGATCTTCCCGCGAATTTTGATTTTCACGCCGCGGGCGGGAAGCGGATAGAGTGTCGGGAACATGGGAGCACAATGGAAACAGGCGGGTCGCGAGGCCAACGCGCAGAAGAAGGGTCAGATGGTGGCCAAGCTGACCCGGGAAATCATGGTGGCCGCGAAGCTGGGGGGCCCGGAACCGGACCTGAACGCCCGCCTCGCCGTGGCGGTGGAGAAGGCACGGAAGGCCAGCGTCTACAAGGACACCATCGAGCGGGCCATCAAGAAGGGCGCCGGATTGACCGACGAGAAGGTCGAGTACGAGACCGTGGTCTACGAGGGCTTTGCCCCCCACAAAGTCCCGGTCATCGTCGAGTGTCTCACCGACAACCGGAACCGGACCGCTCCCGAAATCCGCAATCTGTTCAAGGCCGGCGTGCTGGGAAACCCGGGCAGCTGCGGGTTCTTCTTTGACCACCTGGGCGTCGTCGAGGCGACCCATGCCGACAAGGGACGGGACATCGAAGGCGACGGGATCGAGGCCGGCGCGCAGAACGTGGAGCCGCTGACCGAGGAGGAGGCCGGCGAGGGCGGGTTCGGCGCCCGGTTCTACACGGAGACCAAGGATCTCGCGCCGGTGACCAAGTGGCTGATCCAGGCCGGCTGGAAGGTCAGCGCCAGCGAAATGCGTTACATCGCCAAGAACCCGGCCACGCTGTCGGACGCCGCCCGCAAGGAGGTCGTGGATTTCCTCAACGCGCTCGACGACCACGACGACGTGCATCACGTCTTCGCGGGATTGTGACCGGGAGGGGGCGCGGCAGGGCGTGGCGACCCGGCGGACGCCGTGGACTCGCGCGGCGGACTTCGCGGCACCCCGCCGTCCGACGACGCCCGCAACAGCAACGGAACGGGTCGGGCTCCGCCGGAATCGCCTCGCTTTGACCTCGCGGTTCGCCCGAGAAAAGGCGCGGTGAACTCCAAAAACTGGTGGCTGGCCCTGGGCCTCGGCGTGGCTGCGTGCGCCGTCGCGGCACCCGCGCCGCGTGCCGAACAAGACGCCCGGTATCCCACGTCCGCCGAGTTCGGGGCGCGGCTCGGGGAACTCGCTCGCCAACACGAAGGCGCTGTCCAACTCGTCGAGTTGGCCCCCGGCATTCCTTTGCTGATCGTCGGGCGGGTCCCCGCGTCCCGGCAGCGCGATGAACCGGCGTTGCTCGTGGTGGCCGGACTGGAACCGGACGACCTCGCCGGGCCGCTCGTCGCCGCCGAGGCCGTCGAAAGCCTGATCGTGTCGGCACGCACCAACGACACGGCGCGTCGCTGCCTCGAGTCGGTCACCCTCTACGTCGTCCCCCGCCTTGCCGGCGGCGAATTCCCGTGGCATGTCCGACCCCGCGCGGAACGCGGAGTGTCGGGCGGACCGCCCGTGGACGACGACCATGACGGTTTGGTGGACGAGGATGGCCCGGAGGACCTGAACGCCGACGGTTGGATCACCGCGCTGCGCGTCCAGGATCCATCCGGCGAGTTCCTGCCCGATCCCGCCGAGCCCCGCCTGCTCCTGCGCGCGGATCGGGTCCGGGGCGAGGTGGGCGCGTGGCGGCTTCTGACCGAAGGCCGGGACGACGACGGGGACGAGGCGTGGAACGAGGACGGTCCGGGCGGGGTGAACCCGAACCGCAACTTCGCCGCGGGCTATCGCTTCTTCGACGTCGACGCGGGAGCGCATCCGATGAGCGAACCGGCGACGCGGGCCCTGGCCGACTTCGTCATCGCCCGGCCCCACATCGGCCTGGTCTTCACCCTCGGCGGGGCGGACAACCTGTCGGACGCGCCCAAGGCGGAGGGGGGCGGGAAGCGTCCGATGACGCTGGTGCACGAGGCGGATCTGCCGTGGGTGAAGGAGCTCGGCGCCGTCTGGCGCAGGACGTTGCGCCTGGAGAAGGAACTCCCCGGTGCGACGGTTCCCGGGTCGTTCCCGGACTGGGTCTATTTCCACCGGGGACGCCTGGCGTTGTCGGCGCGTCCATGGTTTCCGGGCCTGACGGCGGCGTTTCCGAAGGCAGCGGGGGCGGAGACGAATCGCGTCGCGCCATCCGGTTCGAGTTCGAACGCCGTCGCCTCGTCCGGCGGCAACACCAACCTCGTTCGCGGGGCGGGGGAAGCCGGGAAGAAGCCGGAGCCGGACAAGCGGAACGAGGAGGAGCGGGCATTCCTGCGCTGGCTGGATGGCCAGGCGCCGGGTTCATTTCTCGCCTGGCAGCCGGTCGAGCATCCCGATTTTCCGGGCCGGCGCGTGGAGGTGGGCGGCTACCTGCCCTGGGTGAAGTCGAATCCGCCGGAGGCGGTGCTCGCGGAGGTCGTGCGGCGCGAATCGACCTTCCTGTTCGATCTCGTGGGTCGCCTGCCGCGGATCGGCATCCGGCGGGCCGAGGCGCGGCCCCAGGGGAACGGCGTGTTCGACCTGCGGTTGGAGGTCGAGAACACGGGCTACCTTCCGACGGTCCTGGCGCACGGCGAGACGACCCGGGAGGTGGCTCCGACGCGGGTGACGCTCGGGGTCGAAGACGCGGCGGTGCTGTCGGGATCGCGGGTGACGCGGTTGGGTCCGATTCCGGGGAGCGGGGGCAGGGCGGAGGTGCGCTGGGTCGTGCTCGTGCCGGGGCGGACCCAGGTGGAGGTCGAGGTGGTCTCGGCGCTGGCGGGACGTGCGAAGGTCAACATGACGCTGACGGAGGAACGACGATGAGCAGCCATGCGGGGAAAGGGGCGGGGGCCGGGGAACGTGGCCACCGAGGTGACGAGGTGGAGGTGGAGCGGATGAGGCGGACCGTGCCGGCGCCGCCATCCGGCGACGGCAGCTACGG
>CAZSOV010000174.1:0-16392 GCA_964608505.1 uncultured Verrucomicrobiota bacterium | reverse complement strand
ATGCAATGCCCGCCGAGACCGGGGCCCGGGTAGAACGGCATGAAGCCGAACGGCTTGGTCTTCGCGGCGTCGATCACCTCCCAGATGTCGATCCCCATGGCCTCGTAGACGACCTTCAATTCGTTGACGAGCGCGATGTTGACGCTCCGGAAGATGTTCTCCAGCAGCTTCGTCGCCTCGGCGGCCCGGCAGGAACTGACCGGCACGATGGTCTGCAGGGCGCGTCCGTACAGGGCCTTGGCCCGCTCGAGACAGGCGGGCGTCATTCCCCCCACGACCTTCGGAATCGTGGCGACGACGCTCTGCGGATTGCCCGGGTCCTCGCGTTCGGGAGAGAACGCGAGGTGGAAGTCCACCCCCGCCTTCAGCCCCGAGCCCCGCTCCAGGACCTCGCGCAGGTCCTCGTCCGTCGTTCCCGGATACGTCGTGGATTCCAGGACCACGAGACAGCCCCGGGTCAGATGCGGACCAATGGCCTCCCCGGTCTTCAGGATGTAGGAGATGTCGGGCTCGCGGTTGCGGTCCAGGGGCGTCGGGACACAGATGATCACCGCCTCCACCTCGCGGATCCGGGCGAAGTCCGTCGACGCGGAGAAGCGGCCCGCGGCGTGTTCGGTCCGGACGGACTCCGAGGGCACGTGATGGATGTACGAACGCCCCGCGTTGAGGGCGTCCACCTTGGCCGCGTCGACGTCCAATCCGAGGATCCGGACGCCCGAGCGGGCAAATTGAAGGGAGAGCGGCAGGCCGACATAGCCCAGGCCAACAACGGCAACGGCGGTCATGGGGGAAGGAGGCATCAAGGGTGGTGGAGGGTCAGGGGAATCCAAGGAGCCGGCGGGTGAACGTCGCCGGGCCCGGAGGGGAAAGTCAACCGGCGCCGCTCGCTTCCGGGGAGGGGTCTCCGGTGCCGTAGTATTCGCGGTACCAGTCGACGAACCGCTGCAAACCCTCCCGGACCGACGTGGCGGGACGGAAGCCGGTCGCCTGCTCGAAATCGTCGACCTCGGCCCACGTGGCCTCGACATCGCCCGGCTGGGGAGGAAGCAGGTGTTTTTCAGCGGTTCGTCCGAGGCATTCCTCGAGAATGCGGACGAACTCGATGACCTCGACCGGGGAACTGTTGCCGACGTTGTAAATGCGGTAGGGACCCGGGCCGGTGGCCGGATCCGGCGCATCGCCGCTCCAGGCCGGGTTCGGGACGGGGATCCGGTCCGCGATGCGGACCACGCCCTCCGCCACGTCGCCGACGTAGGTGAAGTCGCGCCGATTGCGGCCGAAATTGAAGACCTTGATCGGTTGCCCCGCCAGGATGGCACGGGTGAAGAGGAACAGGGCCATGTCCGGACGGCCCCATGGACCGAACACGGTGAAGAAGCGGAGGCCGGTGCAGGGAAGTCCGAAAAGATGGCTGTAGGTGTGGGCCATCAGTTCGCTGGCCTTCTTCGTGGCGGCGTACACGCTCAACGGATGGTCGGTCGGCTGATGCACGCTGAACGGCATCCGGGTATTCGCCCCGTACACCGAACTGCTCGACGCGAACACCAGGTGCTCCACCCCGAGGTTCCGGCAGCCCTCGAGCACGCTCAGGAATCCCCGCAGATTGGTGTCCACGTGCGCGCCCGGATCGCGGAGGGAATGCTGGACGCCGGCCTGTGCCGCGAGATGGATGACCCGGGCGGGACGCTCCCGCGCGAAAACCTCCGCGATGGTCGCGGACGCGACGAGGTCGGCGCGCACGAAGCGGAAGCCCGGATGCCGGGCAAGGCGCTCGACGCGTTTCTCCTTCAGCCGGACGTCGTAGTAGGAATTGAGGTTGTCGAGTCCCACGACGGAGTCGCCGCGGGCGAGCAGTCGTTCCGCGACATGCATCCCGATGAACCCGGCCGCTCCGGTGAGGAGATATTTCATCGCCCTGCCCTACCCTACCCTGCCCCGCCATGCCACGCCACGCCACGCCCGGCGCAGGCCAGACCCCCCGGGCCTATTATTCCCGGAGCGTCCCTGCCGCCCGGGCGGCCAGGAAGTCCCGATAGGTCGACTGCAGCCCTGCCTCCAGGCCGATGGTCGGCGCCCAGCCCGTCGCGCGGATCCGTGCGATGTCCAGGAGTTTGCGGGGCGTGCCATCGGGCTTGGAGGGGTCCGTGGCGAGCGTGCCCGCGAACCCGGTGACCTTCCTCACATGTTCCGCGAGTTCCAGAATCGTGACGTCGGTGCCGGTGCCCACGTTCACCCAGTCCGGCGGGTCCTCGAGCCCGAGCAGGTGCACGCACGCCGTCGCGAGATCGTCGACGTGCAGGAATTCGCGCCGGGGCGAACCGGTTCCCCAGAGCGTGACGTTCGGATCACCGCGGCGGACGGCTTCGTCGAAGCGGCGGAGCAGGCCGGGCACGACGTGGGAACCGGTGGGATGATAATAGTCCCCGGGCCCGTAGAGGTTCGTCGGCATGGCGGAGTGGAAGAGAACGCCGTACTGGCGCCGGTAGTACTGGCACAGCTTGAGGCCGGCGATCTTGGCCACGGCATAGGCCTCGTTCGTCGGCTCCAGGGGACCGGTCAGGAGGCAATCCTCCGGCATCGGTTGCGGGGCGTGCTTGGGATAGATGCACGAACTGCCCAGAAACAGGAGGCGCCGGGTCCGGTGCCGATACGCGGCATGGATCGTGTTCAGGGCAATCGCCAGGTTCTCGTGAATGAACTCCGCCGGAAACGTGTGGTTCGCGTGGATGCCACCGACCCGGGCCGCCGCCAGAATCACGATCTCGGGTTGCGTCTCCGCGAAAAAGCGGTCCACGGCCTCCGCCCGGCACAGGTCCAGTTCGGCCCGCCCGCGCAGGAGCAACCCGCTGGCGCCGAGCCGCTGCAACTGCCGGACGATGGCGGCCCCGACCATGCCACGGTGGCCGGCCACGAAGATTCTGGCTTTCTGGAGTTCCATGATGTCGCTGCTGCGCTCCGGACCCGTCCGGTTGCCCAGGGGCGGGTTGCACCTAACGCGGATTTCGACCCCGGCGCCAGAGGTTGCGGTATGTCCGGAGCAGCTTGCCCAGGGGCATGAAGCCGTACGACGGGCCCGACGGAGGATCGTTCTGGGGGACGGGCTTGGCCTGGCCGGACAGATACCGAACCGCACCCTCGACGAGCAACCGGGCCCGACCTTCGTCGGCCAGGGATTCCACGCGTCTCAACGAGCGGGTGGGTGGAACCTCGAGCGGTTCGGCCAGCAGGACGTCGCCGGTGTCCACCCCCTCGTCGACCAGGTGGACGGTGAGACCCACGGGAGCCTCCTCGAGCAGCGCCCAGCGGACGACATAGTTCCCGCGGTAGCGGGGAACCGTGCCGGAATGGCCGTTCAGGACACCCAGCTTGGCGCACCGGATGATCGGGGCTCCGATGATCCCCACGCCCGCCAGCAGGATGAGGTCCGGAGAAAGCGCCTGGAGACTCAGCAGCGTCTCCTCGGAGTTCAGCAGTCCCACGATCCAGGTCGGTACCTGGTGCTCCGTCGCGACGCGCTCGGCGGAACGCCGCCAGCCGCCACGGTTCAACACGAAACCGTCCAGCATCTCGATGCTGCGCGCGACCAACACCCCCAACACGCCGAACTGTCGCATGAGGGCCAACAGTCGGCGGAACTTCTCCCGAAAGCCCCAGCGCTGGAGCACGACTCCCCGGATCGAGAGTCCCGACCTCAACGCGCTGTCCAGAACCATGCCCCCGTAGGCGCTGTGGGTCCGGGTCAGGATCACCACCGAGGCCGGATTGGGCGAAGCCGGATTCATCGCCCGATGCCACCCCCCCGGATTCTCGGGGAACCGTGTTGAAGCGGAGGTTGAACGGAAGCTGGCCCCGTGACCCCGGCGCGCGCGGCCCGGAAGCGGTCCGGCAGCTCGGACGGAAAAACGCGCTTCAAGGACATGTCGTCGGGGCGGAGGAGCGGGCCTCGCGAATCGTGCGTTCCTGGCGCGCGAGTTCGAGGTCGGCATCGACCATGATGTGAACCAGTTCCCGGAACCGGACCTTCGGCTCCCACCCGAGCTGGCGCCGGGCCTTGTCCGGGTTGCCGATCAGGAGGTCCACCTCGGCCGGACGCTCGTAGCGGGAGTCGTGCCGCACGTACTGCTGCCAGTCGAGGCCGACCCGGGCGAAGGCCTCCTCGCAGAACTCGCGCACCGAATGCGTCTCGTTGGTGGCGACCACGTAATCGTCGGGCCGATCCTGCTGAAGCATCAGCCACATCATCTCGACGTACTCCCGGGCATATCCCCAGTCGCGGCGGGCCTCGAGATTGCCCAGGTAGAGGCTGTCCTGGAGGCCCACCTTGATGCGGGCCGCCGCCCGCGTGATTTTGCGGGTGACGAACGTCTCGCCCCGGCGTGGCGACTCGTGGTTGAACAGGATCCCGTTGCTGGCGTGGAGACCGTAGGACTCCCGGAAATTGACGGTCAACCAGTACGCGAAGACCTTGGCGCACCCGTAAGGCGACCGCGGCCAGAAGGGCGTCGTCTCCGTCTGCGGAACCTCCGCCACCTTGCCGAACATCTCCGAGGAACTCGCCTGGTAGAACCGGCATTTCTTCACCAGCCCGGCCTCGCGGACGGCTTCCAGGATTCGCAGGGTGCCGAGCCCCACCACGTCGCCCGTGTACTCCGGAATGTCGAAGGACACCCGGACATGACTCTGCGCCCCCAGATTGTAGATTTCGTCGGGCTGCAACTCGTACAGGAGCTTCACCATTTGGACGGAATCCGCGAGGTCCCCGTACCTCAGGTGCAGGCGGGTCCCGTCGATGTGGGGATCCTGGTAGAGGTGATCGATGCGTTGGGTATTGAAGTTCGAGGCCCGCCGGATGGTTCCGTGGACCTCGTACCCCTTCCCCAGGAGCAGCTCGGCGAGATACGAGCCGTCCTGCCCGGTAATGCCGGTGATCAACGCACGCTTCATGTCAGGTTCCTGACTCCGCCTTGTTTCGGTCGTACGGACGGGTTGGTTTCAGCGAACCCGACCCCGCCTCGCCTGCGGTCTCACCACTTCAACCACTTCTCCTTTGCTCCCGATGCCGGACGACAAGCGCACTTCGTGCCGGTCAGTTCGCATCCGTCTAGTACAATGCGAACCTACGCGCCCAAAAGAGGTTATGACTCCCCGATACGCGCTAAGTGTACCACCCCTATCCACCGTCGATCAAGTGGCTTTCCCGTCCCGCCCCCCCCGAGCGCGCCACCCACCCCATTCAGGCCCCGTCATGCTCCGCCAGGGCACCCTTGCTCCGGTCCGGTTCCGCGCCGCCCGACCGCGGTTCGGCCGTCCCCCCCCCGCCGCCGAAGCTCAATCCCGCCAGCATGCCCGCCACGAGCACGAAGAGGAACAGGACCGAATAGATCTGGAAGGGGAGATCGAAGCGAGCATGCACGAGGCAGCCGGCCAGGCTCAGTGTTCCGAGGCCAATCAGCGTGTCCGGAGCCCGCCACCCTCCGGAACGGGTGGCCACATTCCTCTTCAACCGCCAGGCAAGGCTCCCGAGCAGGCCCACGATCAAACCGAGTCCGACCCAGCCCACGGTGACCCGTGCCTCCAGCCAGTCGTCGTGGGCGTACGCGGCCCATGCCATGCGAGGGTTCTTGTAGAGCTCGTAGACGGTCGAGAAGGAGCCAAGCCCGCTGCCCCACACGGGATGATCCGCCGCAATCCGGACGGCGACCCGCCAGATTTCCGTGCGACCCGCCAGCCCGCTGCCCCCAAAGCGTGCCCGCCAGTCGAAGCCCGAAGTCCAGTAGAACCACCGGGCGCCGGGCCCGTTGGCAGGCGAAGCCGTCGTCTTGAGGGACGAGCGAGCCGTCATGCCCCGCAGCGCGTCGGGTGCCAGCGCGAGGCGACCGATCGCGGCCTCCAGTATTCCGGGGTACCGGATCGAGCATTGATCGGGCAGCAACGGAACCCGCCAGCCGGTCGGGGGCGGGCGCTGGTCATTCGCGCCCCACGTTTGGGGCTCGCCATCGACGGACACGCCCAAGGTATCGGTCCGGGTGATGGCCAGCAGGATCTCGCGTCCGCCGAAGCGCCGACCAAAGTCGGGGAGCTTGATCCATCCCATCTCCTCGCGGGAAGCCCCGTGCAGGGTGACGGACAGGGAACCCTCGCGATCCAGGGTGATGTAGAGGGAGCCCGGGTACCATTCGCGCAGCGTCTGGAAAGGCCCAAGGGCCAGCAGGTGCTGGTTCGCCGACTGCGGAGCGTTCGGCATCCTGACCTTCATGAGGATGGAACAATCTCCGCTTCCCACCTCGATCCACGTGGTCGCCTCGGTGTCGCCGCGCTGCCACCGTTCCCAGAGTAGGCTTCCCCCGGTCAGCGCCCCGGCAAACCCGGCGATGGCCAGCCAGGTGGCCGCCAGGCGGCGCACGCCCCCATCCGCCTTCCGGCGCGCGCCCGCCAACAACAACGTCACCGTGCCCAGCCCGAGCACACCGGAAACCAGCGCCGCCCCCCGACTCCCCGCCACCGCCGAGCCCGCGATCAGGGCCATCGTGGCCGGGATGATGGCCAATTGCGGTCCTTCGAGCCAGGCCGTCCGGCGTGGGTTCCGGCGCGAAACCCGTTCCTGGAGGTGCACCCAGAAGCCGATGCACAGGGGCCAGAGCAGGTTGAAATACTGACCCGCGCTGGAGCGGTAGCTCCACGGCCCATAGACGCTGTCGACCCGCCGGCCCGCCCGCGGCTCGACCAGAAAAAGCAGCTTGTTCGTTCCCGCCGCCCGCTGAAGGCCCCCCTCGATGGCCAGCAGCGCCCCGTTCAGGCACAGAACCCAGAGCAACAAGCGCAGGCGGGCCGGGAATGGCACCCGGGGATGTTCCCCGACCACCGGCCCGAATCCCCGCGCCGTTTCCTCCTCCTCGCGTTCCTCGCGACGATCCCGCTCCGTGCGCGTCGACAGCCAGTCCCGCACGCCCCAGAACACCCCAGCCAACGCCACCACGTGCGCGAGCCACTGGCCGGTTCGGCCCTGATCATAGGAATGCGGCAACCACCGGATGAACGAATCGAAATATGTCAGATCACCCGCCCGCTCTCCGAAATCGGCCCGCGCGTTGACATAACTGGTGGCGACCAGGGCCAGGAACAACCCCGTTCCCAGCGCCAGCGCCGCGGTGGGTCCGTCGAACCCGAACCTGCGTCCCGTCCCCCCTCCAGGGCCGCCGGCCCGGCTCTCCCCGGTCGGGCCATGGCTCCAGCGTGACGGACGATAGCCCGTTCCCGCCCGGATCACCCACTTGGCAACCAGAAGGACCCCGAGCGCGACGCCGCCCAGATCCGCGAGCCGGAGCGACCAGGGCTGGGTGGTGCCGAAAGCCCACGGCGTGAAGATGGCGAGGGCCAGGATCAAGGCGCCGCTAAGACCGTCGCAGACGGCGTGAGCCAGGGGCGGACGGGTGTCCGCCCGACGCCGCCGACGCGTGCCCGAGGTCGCCGCCGATGTCCGCTCCGTTTCCATGCCCATCCACCCACGTTGGTTCACCGTCCCATCACGACCCCGTTGCCACCGCGGGGCCGTCCGTCCAGCTAGCCACCCCGCCGGGATTCCAGGTACGCCACCAGTTCCGTCGCGCCCAGCTCCCGGGAGTAATCGAGAATGTCCTTGCCGAAGCCGTCCCGGTGACCGGGATCCGCGCCCCGGGACAGCAGCAGTTCCATGATGGCGAAATCGCCCGTGCGCAGCGCAGCGCTCTTCGAGTACATCAGGACCGACGTGCCCTTCGCGTTCGTGGCGTTGACGTCGGCCCCCAGGTCGAGGAGGTCCCGCGCCAGCTCGACCTGATTGTGGAAGGCAGCCACCACCAGCGGCGTCCAGCCTTCCGGGCTGCGCACCTCGGTATTCCCGAGCCGGGCCACCAGCGCCCGCACGGCATCCCGATCCCCGAGCCGACAGGACTCGAACAGGCTCCGGACCGCGGCGGCGGGATCGGGGGAGGCGCTCATTCCTTCGGCGGGAACAAACCGCGGAGCCGTGCCGCGAGCAGCGCCGGGACCTGGCGCTCCATTTCGGGGGACATCTTGCGGTGCAACTTGTGCTCGCTCGCCACCGGTTCGGGCAACAGTCCGGTCTCGAGCACCTTCAGGACGTCCGGAAGCATCTCCGTCTGCGTGTCCATCAAACGCGCCGACACGTCGAACAGGGTGTCATCGGGGAACAAGCGGATCTCGCGCCGCAGGAGGACCCGCCCCGCGTCGACCCGTTCGTCGATGATGTGGGCCGAAACACCCAAGGGATGACCCTCGTGGAGCGACCATTGCATGGCATCCAGGCCCCGAACCTGGGGAATGATCCCGGGATGGAAGTTCACGATGCCAAGTCGGGTGGCGGACACCACCGGGTTCTTGAGCACGCGCGCCCCGGCGATGATCGCGGCATCGATCTGCTGCTCCCGCAACAACCGGTTCGCGAGGTCGCCGTTGTGTTCCACGACCTCGTACCGCCAGCCGAACCGCTCGGCGATCGCCCGTGGATGGGTCAGGCCGCCGACCCGGATCTTGGTGCGGATCGCGGAGGGCGGAATGCCGAGTTCCACGGGATCCGCGGCCAGGACCAGCCGCACGTCCGCCCTCTCGACGAAGAGTCGGAGGAGGAAGTCCTGGGTCTTCTTGTGGGGGAAATTGTAGGCGAAGATGGCGAGGCGCATGCGTCAGTTCGTGGCGTCAGGATAGGGGCGGCGGCGATCAAAGGCTATCGTTGGCTCTCGTTGGAAAACGTCCCCCGGGCGGTGGCTTCGGCGTCGGACCAGCAGTCACGCCCTGCGCGCGTACCAGCCGAACGTCCGTCCCAGTCCCTCCTCCATCGAAAGCACGGGCTCGTACCCCAAGGCCCGCCGGATCCCGGTCAGGTCCGCCTGCGAGTGCCGGACGTCGCCGCCGCGTTCCTCGCGGAACAGCACCCGGCTCGGCGCGGACCGGGGTGCCAGTTCCCGGGCGCTGCGGGCGAGCATGGCCTGAAGCTCGGACAACCGCGTGGATTGCCCCAGCCCGACATTGAACACCCGGGGCGTTCCCGCGGGCAGCGCCCGGCTCGCAGCGAGCAGATTGGCATGCACCACGTTCTCCACCGGGCAGAAATCGCGCGTCGTCCGCCCATCCCCGAAGATCTCGACATCCCGTCCCTCCAGCATGGCCTCGATCCAGCGGGGTATCACCGCGGCATAGGCGCCGGCGGGGTCCTGGCGCGGTCCAAAGACGTTGAAGTACCGAAGTCCGACGCAGGCGAGGCCCAGTCCACGATCAAAGAACTCCGCGTATTCCTCCACGACGCGCTTGGAGATGGCGTACGGCGAGAGCGGACGACCGATTCGCCCCTCGATCGCGGGTTGGTCCGTGGCGTCGCCGTACACCGCGCTGCTCGAGGCAAAGACGACCCGCGAAACCCCGGCGGTCCGGGCGGCCAGCAGGACTTCCAGCGAACCGGTCACGTTCACGGCGTGCGTCGCGGCCGGATCGGCGAAGGAGGCCGGGACCGAACCAATGGCCGCCTGGTGCAACACCACCTGGGATCCCTCGAAGGCGCCCGCCAGTACCTCCCGGCCCAGAATGTCCCCCTCGATCCACCGAAACCGCCGCCACGCGGTCGCTCCGACGGCCTCCTTCACGTCGGCCAGATTCTCCTTCCGTCCCGTCCGGAGGTTGTCGACCCCGACGACGATCTGCCCGGATTCCAGCAGGGTCTGGACGAGGTGCGAACCAATGAAGCCGGCCGCCCCGGTGACGACCCAGGTTTTCGGTGCCTCGATCCAGCTGGATGGGAGTGAGCCCGGCATGGCCCGGTCGCCGCTCAGCGGGGCCAGCGAAGGCGGAACAGCCGATTGGTCCCCGATCCCGACGGGCGATGCACGTGACGGCCATGCTCCACGGGCGTGGAGACCGCCTCGGTCTCCCAGCCGTCCCCCGCCCCTGCCGTCGAGGATTCCAGAATAAAACCGGGATTCGGGGCCGCCCACGAGACATGCAACCCCGCGGCGCCCGGCACGATGGCCAACGAGGGCAACCGCGCCACCTTCATGACAAACCCGTCCGATTCGCCCCCGCCGAAGGCCGTCTGAACCACCGTATTGGTGTTCGCCCGGAACGCCCCGTTGCGCACCTGGCCCGCGACATAGACGTTGCCCGCCGGGTCCACGCCCACCGTGTGGGCCCGCTCCTCGCCGGCACCGCCGAACAGGGTCGTCTCGAGCGTCCCCGCCCCGGGGTTCAAACGGGCCAGCAGCACGTCGGACTGCCCGGCGTTCGTGGATTGCAGCGAGTTCGTCGAGAGCCCGGTCACCGTGGCGGACCAGGTCTGTCCCGCCACCTGCACCGCCCCCGCGCCGGCCTCCGCCACATCCCACAACGAATCACTCGAAGCGCCACCGAGGTAGGTCGAGAACATCACCGTCTGCCCGTCACCACTCAGCTGCATCACGAACCCGTCGGAGAGCCCGGCGTTCGTCGTCTGGATTCCGCCGACGATCGGCAGATTCGTCGAAGTCGTTGCCCCCACCAGCCACACGGTCCCGCCCAATCCCAGGGTCGCACGATACGCGTAATCCTCGAACCCCCCGCCCAGATACGTCGTGTAGGCGGCCGTCAAATCCGTCGCGCGCAACCCCGCCGCGAACGCGTCCGTGCCCCCCAGCCAGGCCGGATGCGCGGCGGATGCCACCGGTAGATTCGTGGAGGTCGTAATGCCCACCACGTGCAGCAACCCCGCGGCGG
The DNA here is from genome assembly GCA_964608505.1 of uncultured Verrucomicrobiota bacterium. GTDB lineage: Bacteria > Verrucomicrobiota > Verrucomicrobiia > Limisphaerales > CAIMTB01 > CAIMTB01. The sequence goes on along the minus strand of CAZSOV010000174.1, from coordinate 5,655 downwards.
GGTCCACCGCCACGCCCTCGATGGAGTCCCGTCCGGAACCGCCCAGCAACCTCGCCTGCTGTAACGTCGCGAGGTCCGGGGAGAAAATCACCACGAACGCATCGCTGCCCCCCGACGATGCCACCGACCCGGCCCCGCCCACGGCGGCCGGGAAGTTGGTCGAACTCGTCATGCCCACCGCCGCGATCCGGTCGAACGGCAGCATCGCCAGATCGATGACCTGATCCTCCAGCGTCCCCCCGATCAGGGTCGCCGCCACGAGCCCCGAACCGTCCGCCGTCAACCGCGCCACGAACCCTTCCAAAGGCTTCCGCAGCGTGTGCCGGTTCGTCTCGCCCGTCACCGCCGGCTGGAACGCACCCGGCGTCACCGGGAAATTCGTCGAGGTCGTGAACCCCCCGACCACCACCTCGCCTCCGGCCGCCAGCGCCAGCGCCAGCGCCACGTCCATGTCCGAACCGCCGAGGTACGTCAGCCATTCGAACGCCGCGCCGTCCGGGGCCAGCTTCGCCACGAACGCGTCCCCCGCGACATTGGCCAGACCGCCCTGGTAGTTCGTCCGGAACGCGTTCGTGGACACGATCCGCAGCCGCGAGAAATCCGGCGATTCCGTTTCGCCGGCCACGTAGGCCGCCCCGTTGCCGTCGACCACCAGATCCCAGACCCGGTCGAAGCCCGTGCCCCCGACGTAGGTCGCGTAGCTCAGCACGGGATCGATCACCAGTTCCCGCCGCGGATCATGCTCACCCAACGAGAAACCGACCGTGCCGTCCGCGTTCTTCCGGTACGCCACCTTGACCCGCTCCCGACCCCGTGGCCCGAGCTGATAGGCCACCGGTCGTCGCTGAATCAGGTCCCCGGATGCGGTGGCGAGGCGCAGTTGCCCGGCGGCATCGACCTCGCAGCCCTGCACGCCCTCGAAACGCAGCCGCGCGGCCTCCGCGGACGCCCCGGGCGCCACGATGAAATCGTACTCCAGCTCCCGACCCTTCCCGTAATAGGCCACGTCGATCCCGGGATACACCCCGTGATAGCGCACCCGGCCCACGGCCCGCAGATTCGTCTGCCAACGGGTCGGATCCCGCCCCTTCAAGCGATGCACCCGGCCCTCCTGCGGAAGCTCCTCCGTCGCCCGGGCATCCAGGCGGGCGCCGTCCAACCGCACTCCCACCAGCCCGTAACCACGCCGCGGCTCTCCCGACGCCGAGTCGTCCGCCGGATTTCCATCGCCGCGCGGATGACCCGCCCCGGAACCAGCCCCCGGACGCAGGCCCAGCAGCGCGCCGCCCGGACCCACGAACACCAGGTAACCCGGACCACGCGCCACGAAATCAGCATCCCCCGGGGCACACTCGTCCGCCTTTTCGAACACCAGCGGCCAGCGCGCCAACCCCGCCTGCGCGTCTTCGCTCCGGGCCTCCGTCCGCGGAGCCGCGGCTTCCGCCGACAGCAACCGGACCGGCGCGCCAGCGGGGGCGTCCTCCTGCCATTCCAAGGGACCCGCCACCCCGACCCCGCGCCCCGCGGTCCAGGCACTCACGGCTACCAAGGCCGTCGCCCCATGGCGCCGCCACGATCTTCCCAACGAGCTGCCCCACGCAAAGTTCATGGATCTTCACCCGGTCGACCCGGTGCCCGAGTCTGCGGACTCCCTTTCCGGGGTGTCAAAGGTTTTGCCCGTCCGCCCCAACCACCCGTGTTGCCGGGAAGGCGATCAGGCTGCATCGTACCCTGCGAACCATGCGCCGAACCGCCCTTCGCTTCAGCCTCCGGATCGCCTGCCTCGTCTGTCTCGGCAGCCCATGGCTCGAATTCCGACTCCGGGGTGGCGACCCGGCGGTCGATCCCGCCGACGAACTCTGGGAGGAACTGCGCGCTGCCCGGCAGTCCTTCCACGCCTCGCGGCCTGACAGCCTCGAGCCGGAGGCCTTCAACCGCTTTCTCGGGGAGCACGCGGAGGGGGCGGGCCGCCTGGCGGATCGATTCAAGGACTACCAATCCAGGTTCCCGGCGAGCGCCCATGCCACCCAGGCCTGGGAGGATTGGATGAACCTGCTCGACACGGCCGCCCACGGATCCTCCGCCCGCCGGATCGAACTCGAAACGGCGGAGCAACAATGGCTCGCCCACCCGAAACTCGGCTCCCGCCAACGTTCCACCATTCGGGAACGCCAACTGGACCGGATCGAGGATCTTGCCGAACGCGAGCGTCGGGTGCGCCAATTGAAGGGCGAAGCGGAGGAGCCCACCGATTTCATTGGCCGGCGGATGCTGGACCTCGCCGAGGCCGTGGAGTTTCCGCATTCCCGCGACCTCGTCGGGGAAGTCCTGCAGCTCACGGGAAGCACGCCCACCGCCGAGGAGTACCGCGCCACGCGCCATGCCTCGACGAACGTGGCGGCGTTCCATGCGTGGATGGCCGGCGAACGATCCATCCGCGAACGGCATCACCGCAGGGCGCTGGAGTTGAAACGCCGCCTGGATCGCATCGGCCAGCCGCTGCGCCTGCAATTCACGGCCCTCGACGGCACCCGGATCGATCTCGACCGCTATCGCGGGAAGGTCGTGCTTCTGGATTTCTGGGCCACCTGGTGTCCGCCCTGCGTCGGCGCGCTCCCGGGAGTGAAGGACGTATGGAAGCGGCTGCAGCCCGAGGGCTTCGAGGTGATCGGGGTGAGCTACGACGACCAACGGGAAACCCTCGACCGGTTTCTCCAGAAGCACGAACTGCCCTGGCCCCAGTTCTTCGACCCGGCCGGTACGGACGCCCCGCTGATCCAGTCGCTCGGCCAGCCGGGTCCCCCCGCCTACTGGCTGATCGACCGGCAGGGAGTGCTTTCCGACGTGACCGCGCACCGTGATCTGGAGCGAAAGGCAAGGCGCCTCCTGGCGTCGCCCCGCGACCCATCCCCATCCACACCTGCTCCCACCCGGTAGGCACCCGGTCCCCCGCGGCGCACGATTTCATGATTTCATGAAACCCATCGAAGGATACGTCCTCGTCAAACCGGAGGAACATGCGTGGAAGGTCGCGAATCCGATGAAGATCCCCTACGCGGACCTGCTCGAGCGCACCCGGAGCGAAATCCTCGGTGCCCGGTTGTGGCGGTTTCCACCGCGAAGCGCCAACACCCATCACAAACACGTCAAGGCCGAGGAGTTCTACTTCGTCCTCGAGGGCGTCGGACGCATGCGCGTGGGCGAGGAAACCCTCACGGTGCCGAAGTACGGCGGGGTGCTCGTGGGGCCGCAGATGATGCGGCAGGTTTTCAACGACACCGATGCCGAGGTCCTATGGCTCATCCTGGGCGCGCCCGAGAACGAGTTCGATCCCGGCCAGACCTTCGACATCCGGTTGTTCTGGCCCGGCGATCCCAAGCAGCTGCCCAGGGAGCTGGCCGGAGTCACCTGGCCGCCCCAGGACCCCGCCTGACCCGCGACCCACGGCATCCCGACCCATTCCCGGCGTTGGCCCCCCACCCCACCCTCCCGGGGGCTCCGTGGCTTGGGATGCGGGGACTCGGGCGGCCGCACCGCAGCGGCTCGGGTGGGCGGAGGACAGCGTGGGTGGCCGGGCGGTTCGCGATCACGCCGCCTGCACGCGCAGCTTGCGGAAGTCGAAGCTTCGCTCCTCCACCTGAATCCCGAGGTACCCCTTGGGGCGGTCGATCTTGTCCGTCTCCCAAATCCGTTTGCCGTCGATGTCGAGCATCGCCCGGACCCCGCGTGCCTCGAGACGGAACCGGCTCCACGTTTCGCCATCGACGTCCGGACCCTCGACGGGCGAGGCAATCAGGCGGCTGAACCCTTTCATCAGGGCGCCCCACAGGTCGCGCCGACAATTCACCTGCCAGCCTTCCGTCGGCCACGGCTTGCCCTCGAGACCGGCCCGGAAGAACAGCCCGCTGTCGTACCGTTCCACGTTCGGCCTGATCTCCGCTTCCAGAAGGAAGTCGCCGTACTCCTTTTCCGTCCGCAGCCAGCCCGTTCCCTTCACCAGACGCAACACGCCGTCCCGCGCCTCGAACTTCACGTCGTGCATCGGCACCCAGCCCGCCAGGTCCACGCCATTGAACAGGGATTGCCACTCCTGCGCCCCGACCCCGGGCACGCTCAACCATCCGAGCCCGGCGGCGAGCCCCAACCCGGCCCGCCGGAGCGACGAACGACGCGAGATGGCGCGGGCAGAATGGGCAGACGGTGTGGCGTGCATGGACGCCAGTTTCCCCCGGGCGACCGCGGGCTCGTCAAGTCGATGGACGCAGGGAAACCGAACCTCCGGGGGCCGTCGGCTCAGGGATCGATCGCGTTGGCCGCGGCCCGGTTGATCGTCCAGGTATTGGGCGAGCGCTCGCCGTTGTTGTTCCAGCGGCGATGCCAGGTGTCGTTGTTGGGATCCACCACCATGCCGCGCTTGGCGGCTTCGGCATGTCCGTCGCAGAACATCAGGACGGTGCGTCCGCCGTGCCGACTGGAGGGCCACTCGGCCTCGGTCGTGGGATCGATGTTGGCGTCGTAGCTGCCCGTCGAACTCTTGGTGATCCGCCCGCCCGAGCCGGGCTTGCTGTCGCCCAACATGATCATGTTGGCCGGTGACAACACGCGACCCTCCTTGATCTCCGGGAAATTGGGGACGTCGACATCGCCGCCGAGGCCGAGTTCCCCGCCGGCCGGGGCGGCACCCCAGTCGTTGTAACCAAGGGAGAACAGGGTCGCGTTGCCGATGCCCCAGGGATCGCGACCGGCGCCGAAAATGTTCGGCGCGCCCAGGGTCCGGTTGACATTCGTGTCCCACCAGCTGAGCGGGCTGGCGGTCGGACAGGAGAAAACAGCGCGGTTGGTGCCCATCTGCGTGAACAACCGGGGTGCCCAGACGTACCGCACACCCCCGTTGATGAAGAGGCAACCCGGATACTTCTCGAACTCCTGCACGTACATGATCGTCGCGAGGCCGATCTGCCGGAGGTTGTTCAGGCACTTGGTCTGCTGGGCCTTTCCTTTGGCCTTGGCCAGCGCGGGCAGGAGCATGCTGGCCAGGATCGCGATGATCGCGATCACCACCAGCAGTTCGATCAACGTGAAGCCGCCACGAGCGGCACGCGGCGCGGAACGGGAAAAGGCAAAGGGCTTCATGGCTTCATCCAGAGGACAACGGGAACGGTTCGGACCTTGCCGCGACATGCGCGCCCCGTCCACCGGATAAACCGGCTGGGCCGCGGGAAGCGGGAGGGCCATGGACAAAGCCCCGGCGCCAAACAGACCGCCAAGCGGGGCCGGCGAGTGCCAGTCACCGACTTCACCTCACCACCCCGCCCGCGCTCGCCTCCCCCCGCTACCCGAACACGGCCTTCTTCAAGTCCCTCAGGACGTACGTCTCCGTCCCCTCCAATCCCCGCACCCGCCGCGCCCCGTTCCTCCGCTTCTTCCCGAACCGCTCCCGGTACGCCCCGAAAATCCCCTCCACGTACTCCCGGCTCCCGAACGCCGCCCCCGCCGTGAAGTACCGCACCCGACACCGCAGGTACTCGCCCACCGGTAACTTCCCGTTCCCCTCCAACACCCCCACCACCGCCTCCCGCGACAGCGAACCCCGCAACGCCCGCCCATCCTCCCCGATCCCCGCCCGCCGCTCGTCCCCCTCCCGGAACACCCACA
>CAZSOV010000173.1:0-16471 GCA_964608505.1 uncultured Verrucomicrobiota bacterium | reverse complement strand
GTGTAGTTGCTGGCTCCGCTTCGCTCCGCAGCAATACACCCTTTATTGTTCGGCAGAAATGACATGATCGAATATCCGCTCATCCCGCGTCACGAGAAAGAGATGAGACCCATCGCCGATGATGTGTAAAGGCCGCACCGCGCAGACCTGTCTCCAGAAACGGTCCAACATCTCGGGCCAAGTGTAATCGATCGGAGAGAATCCCTGAAGATTGATCGAGGCCTCCAGCTCCAAGACATCCGGCGGCTCCTCAAAGATGAACCACTCGTCGTACATATCGATGGGAAGGCTCCTCCACGAATCCACCTTGGGGCTGTAGGCCAGCGGTCCATGGGTCCTCCACCCGCGTGCTCGCTCCTCAGCTGGTGGCGTGTACGGGCCGCTATCATGAGACGTGACCACAACAAACCGTTGATGCACCAAGGCCGGAAAGTCCTCAAGCAGAGCGCCAAGAAAGCACTCGTCCGTTCGATTTGGCCACTCTGCCACCAAGTAGCCATGGAGTTTCGAGGTGCGCATACTCACGCCGAACATTGTATTGAACCGCAGGAACCGGGGATTCTTGGGGCACTATTGATATTGCGGCAAACCGTATGGCGTCGGAGACGGGTGTCCAGTCGGAAGTTGCGATTCCGGGCGGTCGGATATCACGGCGCAGCAGCCGCAGCGGGGCGCGACCGGGGGGCCAGGTGGAAGGGCCGCTGCGGCACGATCCATCGTGCCGCAACCGGAACTGTTTGGAACTCCTTGTGGCTCGTAATCTTATTGATCGGTGTTGCAGCATATCAGGGGACGAATGCCGCAGTTCCAGGGCGCCGGAAGAGGATCGGCGGATCGGGGTACGCAAGGAAATGTGCAGTACGACTGTTATACCTGTAAGAATCCAGCGGCGGAAACCGTTGTCCGGGCATGGCTTGCGAGCAGGGCACGTCGGATATGCAGGGTGATATGCGGCACCGGAGGCGTCTCCGGGAGGCTTGCGTCTCGAACCCTTCCCTTCCCCTCCGGGAGCAACTGCGGGAGGTCACGCGGTTCCTGTACTATTCGCCCCGGACGGAAGAGACGTACTGGAACTGGACTCTGCGGTTCCTCCGATTTTGCCGGCATCCCGGGCTTTCGGGGCCGGACTCGTGGCGGCACCCGCGGGAGGTGGGAGCGGCGGAGGGACGGAATTTTCTCACCCACCTCGCGACGGACCTGAAGGCGACTGGAACGCTGGCTTGGCGGTATCATCTGCTCCCGGACACCCTGCAGCGGGCGATGCGTTTGGCGGTGCAACGGGTGAGGCTCGGGAAGCGGGCGAGCCCGCACACGCTCCGGCACAGTTTCGCCACCCACCTGCTCGAGGCCGGCACGGATATACGGACGGTGCAGGATCTGCTGGGCCACAACGATGTCTCGACGACGCAGATCTACACGCACGTGCTGAGCAAACCCGGAATGGGCGTGAAGAGTCCGCTGGATCCCTGAGCCAGCGGGGCGGCGGTTCGCTCCAGCGCCTGATCGCCCACGTCAAAAGCACTCTCATCTTCCAAGCATCGAATGAGCTTTTGTAGGACCCGGGGTGGGGATGTCGTTCTCCGGGTATGGGTCGGCTCGGGGATTTTGCTCGAGCCCGCCGCCCGCAACGGATTCCGGTGGTCCTGTCGGACGCCGGGTCGCGCCTGTCCATGCCATCGCTCTTGCTCTCCCCCCGAGGCCGCGCAACGCGTCGCCGCAGGACCTCGTGATCCAAACGTCTCCTTATCGCCGCGACCCCTGTCAAACCCTTGTACGGGATGAGCCCCGGACGGATGCACTGCAGGTGTGTGCCGAGATCGGTGACCGAGTCGGCCCGCAGTGACCCCGCGCCGAACCGCGTGGCCATGGCCCGCACGGGCTCCGCATCCGCCTCAATCGTCAGGTCATCGCGAATCGCATCGTCTCATCTCGCGCCGCCCGCGGGCGGCGCGTAGGTCACGGTCACGTTGGTGAAACGGTTTCCCCGGATCTCGAGCACCGGTACCACCAGGGCGAATCCGCCGACGCCCTTCAACGCGTCGGACTGACCCTGAAATTGCGAGGTGTCCCCCGCCTTCTCGTCCGTCGCCGCGTTCGCCACCGCCTTCAGAACCACCGCGTTCGTCGCGGTTGCCGTGCTCGCCGTCGCCGCGATCTCCGCCGTCGCGATCTTCACGAACCCCTCCATGTGCCCGTCCATGATCCACGCCGTCAGCGTCCCCGTCGCCGGATCATGCAGCAGATCCAACTGGTACTGGTGCTCCCCCAGTTCCGTCGCCACACCGCCGTGCGCCGATCCGTGCTTGTGGCCCCCGCCGCCGCCCCCCGCGTGCGCGTGCCCCTGGTGATCGTGTTCCCCGCAACCGGTCAACCCGACGGCGATGCCCGGCAACAAAACGGCCCCGATCCAGCTTCGCAGCTTCATGTTCATGGCCCCACTTTGAGCCGGATTTCCACCCGATAGAAGGACGTCGTGCGTCCGGCGGAAGGACGCGCGTCCCGCAACGTCCATCGCACCGGGCCCGTTCCCGCGCCCTCCGCGACCGAAGTCGTTTCCGCCGTCACCTCCGACCACGGTCCCGTCACGCGTTCCGCCGCGACGAGCGCGTACTCCACGTCCGTCGCCCCCGCCGCTGCGGACCAACCCAGCGTCACGCCCCCGGCTCCCGGCCCACTCGAAGGCACGGGCATCGGACGCGCCCCGGATCCGGACGTCGCCGATTTCGGATCCGTGCCCAGAGCGTACTCCCAGAGATTGGCCCAACCGTCGCCGTCGGGATCGGCGGTCGCGACGGCCTGCGCCGCGTCGGCCTGGCCCGGCCAGTGGGTTTCCTGCCAGTCGCGGAAGGGCGACGCCGGTTCCGGGGGCAGGGGCAGCACGTGGAAGGTGAACTCGCGCGGCGGACTCAGGAGGTTGGTCGATTCGCCCACCCGCCGCGCCTCGGCCTGGAACGTGACGCGGTACACGCCCGCCGTGGTGAAACCCCAGTCCGCATGACTGTGCCCGCCGACCAACTGAGGAAAGGCGTCCTCCGCCTGGATTCCGTCGCGGGAATTCATGAAGAAGTTCAACAAACCCAATTCGGATTGCCAGAGGAAGAAATGCCCGGGACCGCGCACCGCGAGCAGTCGGAGCGTGAAGGGACCGGAGAAGACGCCGAGCGGATTGCCTTCGCCCGAAATCCCGAGGTACAGCAACCCGTCGGCCTGGGATGCCGGAAGCACCCAGAGCGGATCCCCCGCACTCCCGAGGGGCGGCAGGTCGCCCGGCAACTCCAGCCGCGACGCCTCCGCCGCGATCAGGATGGCGTTGGTCGAGGCCAGCACCCGCGCCGGATGCGCGTCGTCGTCGACCAGCAACAGGTCGAGCAGGTTGGTGCGCGTCGGATCATACGAGATCCGCAGATCGACGTGTTGGGTCGTCAGGACCACCGGCCCTTCGTCGGCGACCGCGGGCAGGAAACCCCACGCCGTGCCGATCGCGCAAACCATCGCCAGCCAACGCCAGATCGTTTTCATGTTCGTTTCCGGTCGGAACAGGCTAGCGGACCGTCGCCACCCACAACAGCGCGACGGTCCGCCGCCTGCCCCCCCCCCCCCCCCACCCCCCCCCGGGGGGGGGGGGGGGGGCACCCCCCCCGCCAACCCCCTAGCGTGTCCAGGTGGGGTTCCGGTCGCACCGGGCGAGGGCCCCGGCGCCCCCCCCACCCGCGCGCCGGGCCGCCGCCTGCCCCCCCCACCCCGAAATCTCCCCCGTGCCTGGTCCGGGGATCCACGCCACCGACCGGCCTTTCCGGCTGTGGGCCAGGGCCATCGGCCAAGACCGGTCTGGAACGGCGAGGTGGGGCCGGCGACTGCCGAGTCGCCGGTTTCTCCTCTCGTCCCGCCTGCCTCGATCATCCCGCGACTCGGCAGTCGCGGGCCCCAACCGACGTTGTCAACCGCCCCGGGCCGTAGGCCGCGTGCCCCCACGCGGCGCAACGCCATCCTTCCCCCACGCCGGGTCAGGAGACCCGGCCTATGAGGGCGCGTCTCGCCGGCGTGGGGTTCACGTTTCATGCGTGGGCTCGCTTCCATCCCACAGGAATCAGCCCCGGTTCCGCCGGCGTCCCAGGAGCAACAACCCGCCGCCCAGAACGAGGAGGGTCGAAGCCCCCGGCTCCGGCACCACCGAGAAACGGTAGGTCGCCGCGTCGCTCGACACCGCGCCATTCACCCCATGCACGCCGGCGGCCTTGAAATCGATCTCGTACTCCCCCGCGGCGGTGAAACCCATGAAGTAATGCCCGTGGCTGCCGGCCACGACGTCCAACCGGTCCAGCACCGACACGCCGTCGCGGGTGCTCATCTTCGGCTGGAGCTCGCCGAACGAACCCGTGTCCCATACGAAGAAATCCCCCGGACCCCGCACGCCGTCCAGAGTGAGGGTGAGGTTCCCGACCCAATCGGCCGGGTCGAGTTCCTCGCTGCCGATGCCCAGGAAGGGCAGCGCGGGGTTCTGGGACTTGGGCAGGATCCACAGGGGTGTCCCGGCGACGCCGAAGAAGGCGGTGGACGACGGGTTGTTCGGGACGCCGCCCGGAACCTTCGCCGCCTCCCCGATGAGCAACACCGCCTCCCCCGGTTCGTACTCCGCGCCGGGCGCCGGTTCCTCCTGGTGCACGTGGAGGTCCCACGCGGAATCCTCGTAGGCGATGCCGATGTCGACGTGCCCGCTCGAGATCACCGTGGCACCGCCGGCGGGCAGGCCGAGAACCGCCAGTCCGGTCCCCAACGCCCACGCCCCGCTCCTGTACCCACTCATGTTTCGCTTCATGTCGTGACTTCTCTTCCCTTGCGTTTCAGGTGGCGAAGCGCTGGCGCAGGCCAGCCCAGGCCCAGGCTCCCGCCAGGCCCAGCCCCAGGCCGGCCACCACCACCTGGCCCGGGGGAAAATCAAATCGATGCGCGACGACCAACCCCGCCGCCGTGGCGCCCACCGCCGCCAGCGGCGAGACCCAGAACATCGCGCCCGTCGTGCGACAAACGTTGCGCGCGATCAGCGGGGGCAACGCCAGACAACCGAACGTGAACAGCAACCCCGCGCTCCGGATCGACAGTCCCGCCGCCAAACCCAGCGCCGCCGCGATCCCGAACGACCACGCCCGCGTCCGCATCCCCACCGCCGCCGCCATCACCGGATCGCTCAACAGCAGGACGAGCCGTTCCCGCAACAGCACCGCGCAGGCCACCGTTCCCGCCGCGAGCGCCGCGAACCACCCCACCTCCGTCCACCCCGCCCCGATCAGGCTCGATGCCAGCAGCGCCTGCACCTGCTTCATCCCCATCGCCTCCCGCGCCACCAGCAGCACCGACAGGCTCGCCGCCACGAGAAACACCCACGCCGTCGCCTCCTCCCGCCCCCGCCGGTCCTGCCGCGTCCCGCCCGCGAACAGCGCCGCCGCCAGGCCGCAGCCGACGGTGCCCACGGCGGGCTGCGCCCACTGGAACCACAGCGCCAGCGCCGCGCCCAGCGTGGCCGCCTGCGACACCGCGGCGGCCAGAAACACCTGCCCCCGCGCCACCACCGCGACGCCCAGCATCGACAACGCCACGGCCGACAGCAGCGCCGTCCAGTACGACTCCTGGAACATCGACCACGATTGAAGGAAGCCCGAGATCATGGTCACGCCACCTGGGGCACCGGGGCCCGGTTCTCCGCTCGCCCGCCCTCCGCCCCGCGCCGCACGGTGCGCACGGTCGACGCCCCGTATTCGTCGCGCCCCAGGACCACCGGAACGCCGAAGGTGCGCTCCAGGTTCTCGGCGGTGAACGCCTCCGCCACCGGTCCCGCCACGACCCGGCCCTGCCGGAACAAGGCCACGTGCGTGGCCCGCCGCGCCGCGATGGGCAGGTCATGCGTCACGAACACCACCGTGATGCCGTGCTCCCGGTTCAGCCCCGTGATGGTCTCCAGCAATCCCTCCGCCGCCGCCAGATCCAGGCCCGCCGTCGGCTCGTCCACGATCAGCAACAGCGGATCCCGCAGCAGCGCCCGCGCCACCATCGCCCGCTGCCGCTGCCCGCCCGACAACGTCCACAGACTCCGGTCGCGCAATGCCGCGATCCCCATCAGCTCCAGCACCCGCTTCATCCGCGACCCGCGCTGGCGCCCGTCCAGATTCAACCCGACGAACCCTCCCGCGATGAACTCCTCGACGGTCGTTGGCAGGGCGGCATTGACCTCGGCCTCCTGCGGCACGAAGGCCAGCCGCGTCCGGCGCTGGAAATCGGCCCGCAGAAACACCCGCCCCCGCAACGGGCGCACGGCCCCGAGCAAAGCCTTGATGAAGGTGGTCTTGCCCTCGCCGTTCGGGCCGAGCAGGCACCAGAACTCCCCCGCCCGGATCCGCACCGAGACGTCCCACAACACCGCCCGCGACCCGTAGCCGAGCGTCGCCTGCTCCACCTCGAGTACCGCGGGCTCGCCCGAGGGTGGGCCGTCGCCAGTCAGCAAGTCCGCCCGACGCGCCGGTTCGGGCCCCTTCATTTCGCCTCCTTCAACGCGAGCAGGAGCTCCGCGTAGTTGTGTCTCAGCATCTCGAGATACGTCCCCGTCCCCTTCCGCCCGCCCGTCTGATGCGCCATCGGGACGACGCGCGCCCCGGTCCACTCCGCCACCCAGCGCGGATGCCGCGCCTCGAAATACGGGGCGGTCAACAGTACCCCCACCTTCTCCCGCCGCATCGCCTCCACCAGTTCCCCCAGGTGCTTCGTGGTCGGCGGCACCCCGGGGCTCGGCTCGAGATACCCCAGCACCTCCAGCCCGTTCCGCCGCGCGAAGTACGGCCACAGATCATGGTCGCCCACGATCTTTCGACCCCGGTACCCGGCCAGTTCCCCCAGCCAACCGCCCAACGCGTGCTTCCTCCGAAACGCCTCCCGCGCCTCCGCCGTCTCCAACGCCTCGAACTCCAGCGCGAGTTCCTCGACGTCGTCCTGCCGCGCACACGCCTCACCCACCAGCGCCGTCCCGACCGCCAGCCGGAACGCCTGGTAGTTCGTCGCGAACTCCCCCGCCCACGCCGGGCGCAGCGCCGCGAGCCGTTCCTGAATCGCCCGCGCCGCCTTCAAACCCTCGACCGGATCCAGCAGGTAATGCGGGTTCCCCTCCTCGTGATAGCTCCCCGCCACGCTCCTGCCCGCCTCGCCCTCCAACGGACGCACCCCGGCACCCAGGTTCAAATTGCCCGGCTTCCCCGGTTTCACCGCCTCGTTCCGCACCGTGCCCATCAACCGGTTCAACCACGCGTTCTCGATGCCCAATCCCACCTGCACGTACAGATCCGCGCGGTCCAGTTCCCGGCTGAAACTCGGTTTCAACTCGATCTCGTGCGGGTCCTCCGGCCCCTTGCTGAAGCAATGCACCGCCACCCGCCTTCCCCCCACCTCCCGAACCAGGCTCTCCACGTCCGGCGTCGATGCGCACACGCGCAACACCGCGCCCGCCGCCGCGTCCGCGGCCCGGACCCCGGTCCCCCCAAAAGCGACCAGGCAAATCGCGACGCAAACCCGGCGCCACCGCCCCGCCCATTCCCCCCGGGCGCGCGAAATCCCGCCCCTGCCGGGACCGGGTCCTGGACCTGCCAACGTGGATTCCCGAAATGAAGTCATGCCGTTCCTTCCTGCGTTCGATTCCCGCCTCGGAGACACCGTCATCCCCGTCCGCGCGGGCCCGTGCGTCGATGCGTTGCTCCCACATCGCCCCATCCGGTGACGCGGACTCCGGAACCCCGGTGTCTCCGAGGCCGGACTCGTCCCCTGCTGCGTTGAATGGCTGCGTTCCGTTCAGCCCGGCGGTTTCGCCGGGTTCTCCCCGCGATCAATCCGGGCCTTGAACGCCCCGGCCTTGATGCTCCCGACATGCGCGTCCCCGAACAGGTAGTTCGCCGCGCCCCGCGTGTGGTCCGCCGCCGCGCCGCCCGACCGATGCCGGTCCGGCGCGATGTCCGACGTAACCCCGTTCCAATTGCCCACCCCGCCCTTCACCCAGTTCCGCGAATGCGTGTGATCCGCGAACACGCTCGGACTCAGTTCGTCCGAGCACGTGAAGACCGTGTGCGTCTCCGCCGGAGCCCGCAACCGATCCAGGTTCCGGAAGGTCTCGAGCACCGCGCCGAACGGATCCATCTGATCCACCGCCACGTACTCGTTGAGAATGTAACTCGAAGCGTTGTTGGTCGAACGCGCCACGCCCTTCGGGTCCGCCGGCGACACCCGGATGGCATCCACGTTCCCCAGATACGGACGCAGCGTGAAAATCCACGAGCGGTTCGTGTCCGACGTCCCGTGCGTGGTCATCGGCATCCAGCCCGCGTAGTCATCGGCGTACATCTGCAACGCCGTGCCGATCTGCCGCAGGTTCGAGGCGCATTTCGCCTGCCGCCCCTTCGCCTTGGCCGACGAGAGCGCGGGCAGAAGCAGGCTCGCCAGAATCGCGATGATCGCGATGACCACCAGCAATTCGATCAGCGTGAATCCCGACGCTGCCGCGCCCCGGCGTCCGACCTCGAACGCGGCCCGCGCCCGGAGTCCACGGGAATGCCCATTATGTACCGACGATGACTGTAGGATGAACATGACCTTCCCTTTGCTGAACCCACCCCGAAATCCCGACGGATCCGGATCTCGTGGCTCTTCTGGGAAACCCCGGCGGACGTCTCAACCGCAGGAACGACGCACTCGGGATATCGGAAGGAACCTTCGCCCGCTGGACCGACATTCCCCGGGCAGCCCATGGGAACGACCGGAACGCCGGGCGCGTTCCTCGCACGAAGAAAAACCGGCTCGCAGCCGGTCAGGGTTCAGACGGGAGGGGCCCGCCCGGGAAGAAGGGGACAATCGTCGACGCCCCGGAAACTCTCCCCGGGAATCGAGACCGTCGGCAGCGGAGTGAATTCAGGCGGCCGGACATACTCGGGCGCTGCATCGCACAGCACCCCGCCCTGCGCCACCACCAGCACCACGCAGTCCGGTTGATCGCAATCGTGATCATCCCCGTGCCACGCGTGGTGCAACGCCGGCAAAACCACCGCCGCATGCAAAAACAGGAGCGAAAACAGCAGGAAAGCCCCCGTAAGGGCCCGCCTCCATCCCCCCCTGCGTGCGTGTGGGTTCACCTGCAATTCGTTTGCAGACTAGTCCACCGCCCCACCGCGCGCCAAGCGATTCTTTCGAGGCACACCCCGTCCGGCCCCATGTCCGTGCACGAAAAATCCGGCATCGTCCGCCCCTCGGGCCCCCCGATGCGACCGCCTTCCCCGTCGGGGCCTGCGACTGCCGAGTCGCCGGCTTCACCACCGCGTCCGCCTCCCACGCGCTTCCCGTCATTCGTCCGTCGCAGGCCCCGCATCCCCGCGCCCTGCCCCGGCGCGACGGCGGCGCGCGGCCCCGCGCCGCGCTATCCCCGCCGCCCTTTCCCCTTGGTATCGCCGTCCTGATTCCCCGAAGCTCCCGCCGCCGAACTCCCCCACGCCCGACGCCCGCGCCGCATGAGCACCGGATTCCTCCAGCAACGTCTCGCGCCCGCCCTGGCGGCTATCAGCGACAACCCGTACCTCTCCGCGATCCGGGCAGGCATGGTTTCCGTGGTGCCGCTCACCATCATCGGCGGTCTCTTCATGGTGCTCGCCTTTCTCCCCCTGAAAAGCTGGGAGACGTTCGTCGCCCCTTATCTCCCCCTCCTCCAGGTGCCGGTCACCGCCACCTTCGGACTGCTCGCCGTCTTCGTCTGCTTCGCCATCGGGTACGACCTCGGACGGCAGTGGAAGCAGGAGGCCATCGTCAGCGCCTCGATGGCCACCCTCGTCTTCCTCCTCATCCAGATCAAACCCGAGGACCAGTCCCTGAACATCGACGGCCTCGGTTCCAAGGGGCTGTTCACCGCCATCCTCGTTGCCCTGATCGCCGTCCGGACCCAGAAGTTCTTCACCGACCGAAACCTCGTCATCCGCCTCCCCGAAAGCGTCCCGCCCGTCGTCTACGAGTCGTTCCTCTCGCTCGTCCCCACCGTGGTCCTCGTGACCGTGTTCTGGGTGATCCGATACGTCGCGGGCTTCGACATCGATCACACGGTCCAGACGGCGTTCAAGCCGCTGGTGTTCGCGCTGAACACGCTGCCGGGCATCCTGGTCTACGCGTTCCTCGTCACCCTGCTCTGGTCCGTCGGAATCAACGGAGACAACGCCATGGACGCCGTGGTGGCGCCCATCTTCCTCCAGTATCTCGCCGCCAACACCGAGGCCATCGCCCGGGGCCAACCCCCCGAATACATCACCGCCCTCGGGTTCTTCACCACGTTCGTCAACGTCGGCGGCACCGGCGCCACCATCGCCCTCGCCCTCATCATGTGCCGCTCCAGGGAACCCGGCTACCGCAAGGTCGCCCGCCTCTCCCTCCCCACCCAGTTCTTCCAGATCAACGAGCCGATCTTCTTCGGGTTCCCCATCGTCCTGAACCCGGTCTTCATGGTCCCCTACATCCTCAACGCCCTCATCCTCACCACCTCCACCTTCCTCCTCATGGACTGGGGCATCCTCCCCCGCCCCTGGGTCAACGTCCCCTGGACCACCCCGCCCGTCATCGGCCACTTCCTTGTCACCGGTGGCGACTGGAAATCCGCCGTCTGGGGCGTCGTCTCCCTCCTCATCGCCATGGCCGTCTACTATCCCTTCGCCAAGGCCGCCGAACGCCAGCGCCTCGCCGCCGAAGCCGCCCGGACCGCCGCCCCGTGAACCCATGAACGCGTGAACCCATGAACCTCGTCGTCCTCGACGGCCATACCCTCAACCCCGGCGACAACCCCTGGGATTCCGTCGCCGCCCTCGGCCATCTCGCCGTCCACCCACGCACGCCCCCGGACCTCGTCGTCGAACGCGCCGCCGACGCCGACATCCTCCTCACCAACAAGACCCCGATCACCGCCGCCCACCTCGCCGCCCTCCCCCGCCTCCGCTATATCGCCGTCCTCGCCACCGGCTTCAACGTCGTCGACGTCGCCGCCGCGCGCGCCCGGGGCATCCCCGTGTCCAACGTCCCCGTCTACGGTACCGACACCGTGGCCGAGCACGTCTTCGCCCTGCTCCTGAACCACTGCCGGCAGCCCCGGCTCCATGCCGATCTCGTGGCCGCCGGCGACTGGCAGCGCTGCCCCGATTTCTGCTTCTGGACCACCCCCCAGATCGAACTCGCCGGACGCACCCTCGGCATCGTCGGGTTCGGGCGCATCGGACGGCGCGTGGGTGAACTCGCCTCCGCCTTCCGCATGCGCGTCCTCGCCCATGGACCGGTCCGGGGCGAACCGCCCGCCTTTCCCTTCGAATCCCGATCCCTCGACGCGCTTTTCGCCGAATCCGATGTCGTCAGCCTGCACTGCAAGCTCACGCCGGAAAACACCGGGATGGTGAACGCGGCGCTCCTCGACCGCATGAAGCCCGGCGCCTATCTGATCAACACGGCGCGCGGCCAGCTCATCGACGAAGCCGCCCTCGCCGCCGCGCTGAACTCGGGCCGGATCGCCGGCGCCGCGCTGGACGTGTTGTCCGTCGAACCGATGCGTCCCGACCATCCCCTCGTCGGCGCGCGGAACCTCACGCTCACCCCGCACATCGCCTGGGCCACCCTCGAGGCCCGCCGCCGCCTCATGCGGACCACCGCCGACAACGTCGCCGCCTTCCTCGCCGGACGTCCGATCCACGTCGTGAACTGAACGGACCGGGCGTTGACCCTCCAGGATAGGTTCGCAATGACGCCCAAACCGGACCGCGCGCCTGGCCGTTGGAATCTGCGAACGCCCCGAATCTTTTGGGTCTCCGGCGCGGGTCTCGTCCTGGCGCTGGCCGGGCTGTGGCTTTTCCGGACCGAATCGCCTACATTTCCAGTGCCGATTCCGAATGGCTACGACGACTTCCTGGCGGCTGCCAGTCGAGTCGCCCATTCGTCGCCGCCCACGCCGGGTCGGACGCCGGACGCGGATCCCGAGGAGGGCCGGGCATGGATGCTCCAACACGCGGAGACCTTTGCGCTGGTCCGCCGTGGTCTCGGGAAGGAGTGCCGGGTGCCCATCCGGCCTTCGAGCGACTGGATCCGAGAACACGCTGCCCGGCGTGAACCGCGCCGGATCCTGGTCTACTGCCTGGTGGCGAGGGCCGAGTTCGCGAGGTCCGAGGGCCGAACCCCGGACATGTTCGCGGCGTACTTGGACGCGTACCGATTCGCGCAGCGCAGCGGTCAGGGCGGATTATTCATCGACTATATCGACCAGCTTGGAGCGGAACGCATCGTGCTGCACAGTCTGACCTCGTCGGTCGCCCGACTCGATCCACGACAGTGTGGCGAGTCGTTGGAACTGATTCGGCAGGGAATGGCGCCTCTCGAGAATCCGACGAAAGTGCACCTGCGCACGCGGAGCTTGGCCCGCGCCATCGGAGGGCGAGGCGCGACGGTACGGGCGTGGGGCCGAATGTGGCAGAGGATGATTCGAAGGGCCTTGGCCCAACGTTCGCTCGCCCCCTTGCTCATGACGGACCTGCGCGAACTGGAGGCGATACGGGACGCTCACCAGAAGTTGATCGATGCCGTCGGGTACCGATTGCGTAGGATCCAAGCGTCTTGGCCGGCCCCCGCGGACAAGTAAGCCCCGGGGTCACATCTCCGAATTTGACAATTGAACCTCGATACGGCGCAGGCGCCGGGCGAGATCCCCGCCCTCGGCCACCGCCCGCGCCACCCGACTGACCGCCTGACCCGTTGCCGAAGGCCCCAATCCGCCGACTCTTCGACCGAGATCGCTCAAGGCCAACCGCCCCTGCCGCCGCCCCAGATAAATGGCCACGTCGCGCCCCCAATCCCCGTGTCGATCCCGGAAGCGATCCCAACCCTCGCCCCACTCCGTCTCCACCGCTTTCACGATCCGGTCCCAGTCCGCTGCCCCCCGCCATTCGCCCGCCTTCGATACCTCCCGGGGCAGCGTCGAAAGCCGGGTTTTGAACGACTCCACGAACGTCGTCGAACCGAGAATCGCTCCGCCAACCAACCGATCCCAAACCGGTTCCAACCGGCCTTCCCGCAGCGGCGCTTCGTGGTAATCCCGAAACGCGCGCCGGCCATCGGCCTCCCCCGAACTGCCACGCGAGTCGCTCAGCAAACGCTCCGAGGTCCACTCCATCCTCGGAGCAAGGCCGGCCAGTCCACGATAGGAACTCCAGCGGTATCCCCACAGGCATTCCAGGCGGCGTCGGACCATGGGATCGCCGGGATCCCGCGCTCCGGGCGTTCGTTGTCTCGCCCGATCGAACTTTCCCAAACCCAGACCGGCCACGCGCACCGGGTTCAGATGCACGTATCTCGCCACCTCCAAGGAACGACCGGGCTCGACCAGCACGGACTTGAACCGACCCTGGAACAGGTGGCCGGACCGGTCATGACGACGGTTGAACCAGACGCTGTAGGACACGTTCAACCACTGGCAGGCGCGCCCCAAGTTGGCCTCGGGCGTCTCCACAAGCAGATGATAATGGTTGTCCATCAGCACCCAGGCGTGAATCAGGGTCCCGAAACGCTCCGGCAACTCGGCCAGGACCTCCAGGAAGTGCCGACGGTCCCGATCGTCCCGGAAGATGTCGCGACGTTCGTTGCCGCGGGCCATGACATGGTGGCGAGCTCCGGGAAACTCGATGCGCAGCGGTCGCGCCATGCGTCGATGGCACGGGGACCGGGTCCAATTGTCAAATTCGGAGATGTGACCCCGCCCCCGCATCCAGGCCCCGCCGGGTGGTGTCCGGGGCCCAGACGATCACGAGGAGGCCGAGCGCGTAGACCAGGCCGCAGATCGCCCCGACCCGGGAATAGGACCCCCCGAGCGCGGTGAAGAGCGCCCCGGCCCCGAAAACCCCGAGGGCCGTGGCAAACCGCCCCACGTTGTACGCGATCCCGCTTCCCGCCGCGCGCACCGCGGTCGGAAACAACTCCGGCAGATACAACGGCAACCACCCGAAGAACAGCGTCGCCACGAAGCCCTGCGCGAAGACCGCGGGCAGGAACGTCGCCCGCAATGGTTCGGTTCCGAGAAAGAGCATCAGGGTCAGCGCGGTGGCCCCCACGCTGATCGCGGCATAGGCCCGACGTCGCCCCAACCGCGCCGCGATCTGCGCGCCCAGGAAACTCCCCAGCACCGCCCCCCGCGCCCACCACCCCATTTTGACCCCCATTTTACCCCCCCCCCCCCGCCCCCCCCCCCATTGCCCCCCAAGAAAACAACAAATTCAAGCCCGCCCCCCTCGCCCCGCCCACCTTGTCCGCCCAAGGAATCATCCACTTGCTCGCCGACCACGCCCCGATCAGCGGGATCGAGCCGAGCAGAATTCCGATCAACGTGATCCGCAGCAGCGGCGGTCGGAACAACGTCCGGATCGGCGAATCGACGGCGCCTGGTCCGACGCCCTTCGGGCCCGTCCTGGCGGCCGCGCGCGTCCCGAGCCACAGGGGGGATTCCGGCAGGAACCGCAAGACCAACACCCCGAGCACCGCCGGTGCGGCCGCCAGCCAGAACACCCACCGCCACGATTCCGGAGTGATGTGCCACGTCCGGGCCACTTGCGAGAGCAGCAGGATCCCGCCGTTCAACGCCGCGCCCATCAGCCCGGCCACGACCGGACGCGACCGGTCCGGCCAGCACTCCGCCGCCAAGGCCACCGCGTTGGGCCAGACCCCGCCCACGCCGAGCCCGACCACGAATCGCAGGACGAGCATTTCCTCCTGCGTCCGAACCAACGCCCCGAGCCCGGCAAAGACCGAATA
This sequence comes from uncultured Verrucomicrobiota bacterium, assembly GCA_964608505.1. Lineage (GTDB taxonomy): Bacteria > Verrucomicrobiota > Verrucomicrobiia > Limisphaerales > CAIMTB01 > CAIMTB01. The sequence goes on along the minus strand of CAZSOV010000173.1, from coordinate 1,636 downwards.
GAAAAGCACGCTGATGCCCAGGGCCCGCGTCCGTCCGACCCGATCCCCCAGGCCGCCCAGCACGATCCCGCCCACCGCGGCGCCGAGCATCAGGGCCGCCGTGAACCGCGCGAACCAATCGCCTCCGAGGGTCGGGGTGTACGCCGCCCCCAGCAGGCTGCGCGAGACCGAGAGCGAAGCCACCGGCATCAAGCCCAGTTCCACGCCGTCGAAAAGGAGACTGCCGACGGCGGCGAACAGCACGGCAAACCGCGCTCGGGGAGCAAGCGGCATGATCGACGGGGGTCCCTCGGCGCGCGGCATGCGCCGGGGACATTGTCGGAATCCGCGTCCCGTGGCGATGCCCCTGAATCCGTCCGCGGTGTTCGTCCGGTCGAATCCGCCCGAGGCCATCGACCCGTCCCGTTTTCTTGGGGTCAGCGACGGCCTCGTCGCCAGGCGCTCTTCCGCGTATTCCCGGGCGGCTCCCCGAAGGCTCGAAGCCGGCGACCCAGCGGTCGCCGGCCCCGAGTGACTTTGTCAACGGCCCCGGGGGTGCCCGGATCAACGGCCCGGGACGCTCGGTCCACCGTCGCGTCGACGGAGCACCTCGAAGATCGCGGAGTTGTCCAGTTCGCCCAACCCCCGCGCCTCCGCCGCCTCCATGAGGCGCCGATGCGTGTCCGTCAGCGGCAAGTCCAGGCCCGACGTCGCCGCGGCGTCCAGCATCAGCCGCACGTCCTTGAGATGCTGCGACAACCGGGCCTGCACGGCGTAGTCGCGTTCCACCATCTTCCGACCTTTCACGTCCATGGCCTTCGAGTAGGCGTTGCTTCCGGCCAGCACCTCCAGCGCCGCGCCGGGCGACACGCCGAGGGCCTCGGCAAACGCCAAACCCTCCGCGAGCACCGCCCGGTTCAAGCCCAGCACGAGGTTCGTGATCAGCTTCATCCGGGAACCGCTGCCGTTCGGTCCCACATGAAACACCCGCCTGCCCAGGACCCGCCACAGGTCGGCGTTCTCGTCGAACACCGCGGGGTCCCCGCCCACCAGCACCGTGGCCTCCCCGTCCCGGGTCTGCTGGCTGGAACCCGAGATCGGCGCGTCGAGATAACGCCATCCCCACCCCGCCAACCGTCGTCCCAACGCCTCCGTCGCCCCCGGTTCCCCGGTCGTCGTATCGACCACCACCAATCCCGCCCCTGCCCCGGCGCGCATCGCCTCCAGCACCTCGACCACGGTGTCGGTCGTGTACAGGCACAGGATCACCCGGCCGCCTTCGGCCAGCGGCTGGTCGCACCACCGCGCCCCGCGCGCGAGCAGCGGATCGGCCCGGGCGCGGGTCCGATTCCAAACCCGCACCTCGTAGCCGTGCGCCAGCAGCCTCCCGGCGATGGCCGTCCCCATCAGGCCCAGCCCGATCACTCCGATGTGCGCGCGTTCCGTGTCCATGTGGATCGAGTCGACGCGCCCGCTCGGACGCGCCTTCGCGGCCTCCACCCTACCCCGGTCATGCCTCCACCTGAAGCGCCGCATTCCACGGCCACGGCACCGTCCGCGCATCGATGCCGGGGTTCTCCTCGACTTCCGCCTGCCTGTGTCCGCAGGGCCGTTGACAAAGTCCTGCGTGGAACTGCGATGTGGGGCCGGCGACTGC
>CAZSOV010000172.1:0-16539 GCA_964608505.1 uncultured Verrucomicrobiota bacterium | reverse complement strand
GTTCGGCCGGACGCTCCGGATGCGGCACCTGGATCGTATACGCGCCGATGTGCTGCGTGATGCCTCCCGCCTCCCGGGCCGCCACGCTGGTCTTCCGGATTACGTCCAGCAGACTCGTCTTGCCGTGGTCGACGTGCCCCATGATCACGATCACCGGCGGGCGCGGCTTCAGATCCTCCAGCTTGTCCTCGACGTCCAGGTCCACCTTCTTTGCCGGGGCATGCACCTGGCCCGCGCCTTTTTCCCGACGCTCGACCTCGAACCGGAAGCCGTGCCGGGCCGCGATGAACTGCGCCACCTTCTCGTCGATGGCCTGGTTCAGATTCGCGAACACCCCGAGCTCCATCAGGTCGTGGAGGATCCGGTAGGCCTTCACCCCCATCCGTTCCGCCAGATCCCGTACGATGATCGGCGGCTTGATGCTGATCACCTGACCGTCGCTCGGCGTCGTGAACTCCGGCACCGAGGCGGACTTCCCGCCTCCGGCCGCGGCCCCACCTGCGGCCGGCGCACCCGCCCCTGGACGGGTCGGCGTCATGCCCGGACGGGTCGGCGTCATACCCGGGCGGGTCGGCGTCATGCCCGGGCGATTGGGCGGCTGCCCGGGTCGCGCCGGATACGATCCACCGGGACGCCCCTGGGCGCCGCCCATGGCGGGACGGGCGGGCACGGGGCCCGCTCCCGGACGCGTCGGGGTCATCGACCCGGGTGGCCGCGGCTGCAATCCGCGCGGCGGTTCGGGTCGGCGTCCCCCCGCCGGGGGCGGAGGGGTTGGCGGCGTGGGCGTCCGGGTTCCCGGACGTCCGCGCAGGGGCAATTCAATGCGTCCCACCAGTTCGCCCAATCCCGGCGCCCTGGGTGGCGGCGGTGGCGGAGCAGCCGGAGGCGTGACCGGAGTGGGAACCGCGGCGGAGGGAGGCAGGGGCGCGGCGGGCGCCAGACTCTCGAGGGGCGGCGCCGCGTCCGGCACCTGGGCCACGGGTTCCCCAAGCGGGGTGGCCCGGGACTCGTCGGCGGCCTCGGGAATCGTCGGAGCGGGAACCCCGGCAACCCCAGCCTCCGCGGATGCCCCGCCCGGAGGCGTGGCGACCGGGCTCGGCGATACCGCCGGCGCGGAAGGCGCGGATCCGCCTTCCACCACGGATTCTGCGACCGCCTCGGGCCGGGCTACCGGCGGCAGGGTCGGGATCGGAGCGGGGGCCACGGTTTCGGACGGGGCGGGCGCCGGTTCGTGTGCGGGCTGGGAAGCGGGAACCATCGGGGAGGAGGCGGAGGGGGGGGCCTCGGCAGGCGCGGGGATCGGCGTGGCGAGCGCGGACGGCGTGCGGATCTCGCCGGCGGCCATCCTGCCGGGACCGGCATCCGGTGCGCCTCCGGAGTGGGCCTCGGTCGTCGCCGGGGACGTCGGCGTCGCGGCGGGGGCCGACGTCACGGCAGAGTCCACCCCTGTTCCGGTCGCTGCGGGAGCTGCCTCGGCCTCCGCCGTGGCGGGCTTCTCGGGCGTCAAGCTCGTCTCGAGATACTCGGCGGTGATCTTATCGAGAGTGCTGGACGCGACCTTGGCGTGGTTGATGCCCAGTTCCTTGGCCTTGGCGAGAACGATCTTACTCTCCAGGCCGAGTTTCCGGGCAATGTCGTAAATGCGAACGGGCATAGTAATGCAACGAGCGCGGGTCACGCCGGACGGCCTCGACGGAGACCCGGCGCGCGCCCCGCTTCCGAACTACTGCGTACCACCTTCCTGACGGCGAGCCGCTTCGGCTTGTACCGCCGCCAAAACCGCCACCGCCTGGTCGCCAATCTCCGGGTTGGACTGGAGATCGTCGAGCTCCGCCTGCACCAAATCCTCGAAGCAGTGGAAACCCATCAGCACCAGCGCCTGGGCCTGGACCTCGGTGATTCCCGGGATCGCCGCCAGCGCCTGCACCGCCTCGGCCACCTTCTCCTCGAAGCCCAACACCGGCGCGACCACCTCTTCCACGATGTCCACGTACCAACCCGTCAGTTTCGAGGTCAGCCGCGCGTTCTGTCCCCGCCGCCCAATCGCCAGGGACAACTGATCCGTCGACACGAGAATCTTGATCCGCTTGTTCGGCTCGTCGACCTCGAAGGCCTTCAGTTTCGCCGGCGACAGCGCCGCCGCCGCGTAGGTCCGGATGTCCGATGACCACGGGATGATGTCGACCTTCTCGTTGTTGAGTTCGCGAACGATGTTCTTCACCCGCTGCCCGCGCAGACCCACGCACGCGCCGACCGGGTCGACCTTGTGATCCCGGGAGTACACCGCGAGCTTGGTCCGGTAGCCCGGCTCCCGCGCGATGGCCTTCACCTCGATCGTGCCGTCCGAAATCTCCGCCACCTCGAGCTGGAACAACTTGATGACGAACTGCGGATCCGCCCGGCTCAGGATGATTTCCGGACCGTGGATCGTCGTCTCCACCGCCTTGACGTAGGCCCGCACCCGTTCGCCGGTCTGGTACTCCTCCGTCGGGACGCGTTCGCGATTTGGCAACAGCGCCTCGTACCGACCGAGATCCACGACGACGTCCGAGCGCTCGAACCGGCGCACCACCCCGCTGACGATGTCGCCCACGCGATCCTTGAACTCCTCGAGAATCAGCTGCTTCTCGGCCCGCCGCAATTGCTGCATCACGGCCTGCCGGGCGTTTTGCGCCGCGATGCGACCGAAATCCGCCGGAGTCACCTCGACCTCGACCTCGTCCCCGATGGTCGCGTCCGCCTTCAGTCGTCTGGCCTCGTTGACGGAGATCTGGTCGTGCTTGGAGATCACCTTGTCGCTGACGATCAACCGGGCGAACGCCTTGATGGTGCCCGTCTTGGGATCGATGCTGCACCGCAGTTCGCGGGCCGGCCCGACTGCACGTCGCGCCGCGGAGACAAGGGCTTCCTCGACCGCGCGCACCAGCACGTCACGGCTGATGCCTTTCTCGCGTTCCCAGTACTCCAGTACCGCCAGCAATTCCGCGTTCATAGTTCGTCGCCAACAAGCCCTTCCAGAGAACAAAAAAAGTCGGTGGATAACCGACTTCTCTCGCTGGCGGGCCAGCCAGTTGTCCAAAATCGGAGGGCAGCCTAGGAATGGCCGGAAAGTAGCGTCAAGCGCCTTTTCCCGATCCTCTCTTCCCGCACCCCGCGCCGCACCCTGCCCCAAAGCGGGCCCGGGTACGACTCCTTCCGCATCCACGACTCGCTTCCCGGCCCGTTCCGTGCCAGCTTCCGCGGCGTCGTCATCGACCTTGTGGTGTCCTCATGAATGCCTCCTCCCCATCCCCATCCGACCCGTCCGCGTTCCACTCGCCCCATCACCCCAACCTGAATCGTCGCACCTTTCTCTCGTCGGCGGCGGGGGTGGCGGGAAGCACGGCGCTGGGGATCGCTTCCGGCTGCGCCACCCATTCGACCGTCCCCTTCGACCTCCCGACCGCGGCCCCCGCCCGTCCCCTGATCGTCTCGACCTGGGGCTTTGGCCAGGCCGCGAATGACCGCGCCCTCGCCTCGCTCCAGGGCGGCGCCGGCCTGCTCGACGCGGTCGTCGAGGGCATTTCGGTCACGGAACGGGACCTCTCCGTCTCCTCCGTCGGCGCGGGCGGCACGCCCAACGCCGAGGGTGTCGTCTCCCTGGACGCCTGCATCATGGACGGCCCCAGCCACCGCTGCGGCAGCGTGGCCGCCGTCGAGGGGATCCTGCCCGTCATCGGCCTGGCGCGGGCCGTCATGGAAAAAACCCGCCATGTGCTGCTGGTCGGCGAGGGGGCCCGTCGGTTCGCGCTGGCGAACGGATTCGAGAACACCGAGCTGCTGACCGACGCGGAGCGCCGGAAATGGACCGAGTGGAAGGCCCGGCAATCCCCTGCCGGCGCGGCCCCGCCCGACTCCCACGACACCATCGCCCTCGTCATTTTGGATCGCGACGGCAATCTCGCCGGCGGTTGCTCCACCAGCGGTTTGGCCTACAAGTTGCCCGGTCGCGTCGGGGACTCCCCGATCATCGGCAGCGGACTGTACGTCGACAACGACGTCGGCGCCGCGGGAGCCACCGGCGTCGGCGAGAACATCATGCGATTCTGCGGATCGTTTCAGGTGGTCGAGCTCATGCGGGCGGGGGCGCATCCCCAGGAGGCGTGCGCGGAGACGATCCGGCGCATCCAGAAGAAGCACGCCCCGAACGCGGATCTGGCGATCAATTTCCTGGCCATCGACAAACGGGGACGCTTCGGCGCCGCCGGCACCGGCAAAGGATTTCCGTTCGCGGTGACCTACCCCGGGCACAGCGCGGTGCAGCAAAGCGTCGGCATCCCGCTTCGCTGAACCCCTGCCGATCCCGTCCTTTCGCGCCGCCCCGCCGCCATTCATTCATGAAAGACGTGCAGAACACCCGCGATCACCGCGGCATTCCCATCGATCAGGTCGGCATCACGAACCTCAGTTATCCCATTCGCGTCCTGGATCGCGCCGGAAACCTCATCGGCACCGTGGCCCGGCTCTCGATGTCGGTCCATCTGCCCCATCATTTCAAGGGCACCCACATGAGCCGGTTCCTCGAGGTACTGACCCGGCATGAAGGGGAAATCACCGGGCGCACCATTCCCGCGCTGCTCGAGGACCTCCGTACTCGACTCGAAGCCGAAAGCGCGCGGGTCGAGGTCACGTTCCCCTATTTCGTCGAGAAGGCCGCGCCGGTCAGCGGCGCCAAGGCCAAGGTCGCCTGCGAATGCACCTTCCTTGGCGAGGTCTCCCGGCGCCGGCGTTCCTTCCAGGTTCGCGTCACCACGCCGGTAAAGACCCTTTGCCCGTGCAGCAAGGAGATCAGCGACTACGGCGCGCACAACCAGCGCGGCATGGTCACCATCCAGGTCCATCCCCGCCGCCACCGCGCCGGCTGGGATCACATCTGGATCGAGGAACTCGTCGAAATCGCCGAGGCCTCCGCCTCCGCCCCGGTCTACGCGCTGCTCAAACGCCCCGACGAACGCCACGTCACCATGCAGGCCTACGACAACCCCGTGTTCGTCGAGGATCTCGTCCGCAACGTCGCGCTCCGCCTCAAACCCGATCCCCGCGTCGACGCCTTCGAGGTCCAGGCGGTCAACCAGGAGAGCATTCACGCCCACGACGCCTACGCGCGCGTCCTCTGGAAACGCCGCCGCGCCTGACCGCCCGGGCCGAAGCTCCAGGGCCGAAGCTCCAAAAACCAAGCTCAAAGCTCCAACGCCCGGGTGCCGGGTCGGCTTTGGAAATCCGGGGGCGAAGCTCCAAGCTCCAAGCTCCAAGCTCAAAGCTCCAAGCTCAAAGCTCAAAGCTCAAAGCTCAAAGCTCAAAGCTCAAAACCCCGAGGCGCGAGGTCGCGCAGTGGCCGGTGTGCTGGGTGGGGCGGGGCGAGGAGGGAAAACCGGGGTTCCGCGTCAGGAGTTCAAAGGACTGCCCACCCCCGCATCAGCGCACCCCGCGCCCGACCCGGGAAAGGGCTTTTGAGCTTTGAGCTTGGAGCTTTGGCTTCGGATCCTTCCCGAAGTCAGTTTCCTTTCACGCCCCGCGTTTCAGCTCCGTTACCCCGAACCCATGCCCCTCCCCGAAACCGCCATCCTCCAGTCCCTCATGCAGTGGCGCACCCGGGTTTCCGCCGCCGCCTGGCTCGTGGTCCGTGACACCCACGCCGCCGAGGACATTTTCCAGAACGTCGCCCTCAAGGCCCTGACTCGCGATGTCGTCTTCGATTCCGAGGCGGCCCTGCTTTCCTGGGCCCTGATCTGCGCTCGCCGCGAAGGCATCGACTGGCTTCGCCGTCACCGTCACGAGGCCGCATGCCCCGGGGACGACCTGCTCGACCAACTGGACCGCGAATGGAGCGAGTGCCCCTCCCCCGCTTCCAACCCGCGCCTCGACGCGCTCCGCGACTGCCTCGAGGCCATCCCGAACGACGCCCGGCGCCTCCTGCGCCTCCGCTATTTCGAAGGGCGCCGGTGCGACGACGTCGCCCGGGACCTCCATCTCGAACTCGACGCGGTTTACAAGCGCCTCTCCCGCCTGCACCAGAACCTGCGCCAGTGCGTCGAGGGCAAACTCGCCGCCGGAGGCACGCCATGACCCCGGATGTCCCCGCGCTCCTCCTCCGCTACCTGGACGACCGACTCGCCCCGGAGGAACGTCGGCAGGTCGAGGACCTCCTCCGCGCCTCCCCGCCCGCTCGCGCCCTCCTGCGCGACCTCGCGGAACACGCCATCGCCATCGCCGACCGGGAACGCCTCGCCGACGCCACGTCCGCCGCCGGCGCCCACCCGGACCCGCACGCGGCCCCCCCCGCGCACCCTGCTCCCGACCACCCCCGCCCTGTTCGTTTCCGACTCCCCGCCCCCTTCCGATTCCCGTTTGCCTTCGCCGCCTCCCTGCTCCTGCTCGCCATCGTCGCGTGGCGGTTTGCCCCGTCCACCCCGGGGCCCGTTGCCCGCGTCACCAAGTGCACCGGCAGCAGCCAGTACTTCGGTGCCCGGCATGGCACCGACGGCCCCCTCCTCGACGACCTTGCCCTCCTCCCCGGCGACACCGTCGAGACCCGATCCTGCGATGCCTGGGTCGAACTCACGCTGCACGACGGCACCGTCCTGAGTCTCTCCGGCCATTCCACGCTTCGCATCCTGGAAACCGAGGGCGGCACCAACCGTTTCCGACTCCTGAGCGGCCACCTGTGGGCCGCCCCCATCGTCCACGATCCGCCCGCCCGCGCCCCGCTGGCCATTCTCACCCCCTCCCTCGCCGCCGAAACCGGCCTTGCCCAGTTCGACGTCCACGCCTCGCCCCACGAAACCCTCCTCCGCGTCAACCGCGGCACCGCCCGCGTGGTGTCCCTGTCCCTCTCCGAAACCCCGCCCGTCGTGCTCCGCGCCGGACACCAACTGACCGCCGACCTCCGGCAACCCGCCGCGCTCGAGCCCGTGCCCCAGCCCAAACCCATTCACTTCTGGGCCTCCCACCTGTGGCGGGTGCCCGAAATCGCCGTCGGACAATGGCTCCCCCTGGAAGCCGCCGAGCCCGCCCGACTGGGTGCCGCCCCTCTTCTCTGGCCCCTCTCCGATACCGAAACCGTCCTCCTCCACGCCGTCGCCATAGCCGCCTGGAAGAGCACCGACCATCCCGTCGTCCTCCGTGCCGATTCCCGGCTGCGCTTCCGCGGTCGCACGGACCGCGCCCAACCCGTCCGCTTCGGCTTCAGCACCCAGCGCATGAAAGGGGTCTTCTCCGGCAAGTTCGAGATCGACCTCGCACCCCACGCCCTCGCCCCTCCGGGCCAAACCTGGGACACCGAAATCCCCCTCGCCGATTTTCGTCCGCTCCAACCGCACCTTGCCGCGTCCCCCGAGGGACTCGAACTCACCGACGTCTACGCCCTCACCATCCAGGTCGACGCCGGCCTCGAACTCAACCACGTCGAACTCATCCCTCGCGAGGCCAGCGGCCTGCTCCCGCGTCGCTAGACCCTGTTCGAAGCTCAAAGCTCAAAGCTCAAAGCTCCAAAGTCCGGTTCCGGTTTTGCGCTTTGAACCTGGAGCCTCGAAACCTCGCACCACCACCCCAACGCCACCCCGCCCCGGACCTTGGGTTTTTGAGCTTTGAACTTGGAGCTTCCCCCCCGCTCTTTCCACCATCGCCGCGTCCTGATCTCCGGCCCCTGCTGAATTTCCACCACGTTCCCGTTCGTCCATTCGCCATGCCCATGCCCGCCCCTCGACACCCTTCGTTCTGTTGTTTCGCCGCCGCCCTCGCGGCGTGGGCCACCCTCGGTGCCGCGTGCGTCCTCGGCGCCGATTCCCTGCCCTGGCCCGAGTGGCGCGGGCCCGGTGCCCAGGGACACGCCTCCTTCACCGGACTGCCCCTCACCTGGTCCGAGACCAACCACGTCCGCTGGAAGTCCCCGATTGCCGGACGGGGCCATTCCTCGCCCGTCATCGGCCACGGACAGGTCTGGCTCACCACCGCCTTCGAGACCGCGGCCAAACCCGAGGACGCCGAGCGCCGCAAGAAGGGCACCTCGAACGACCAACCCCTGAACATCCTCGACGAAGTCCGCCTCCACGCCGTCGCCCTCGACCTCGACACCGGCCGAGTCCGGCATGACGTCGAGGTGTTCCGCGAGAAGGAACCCCAGTGGGTGCATCAGCTCAACAGCTACGCCTCCCCCTCGCCCGTCCTCGAGGAAGGCCGCGTCTACGTGCACTTCGGCACCTTCGGCACCGCCTGTCTCGACGCCGCCACCGGGCGCGTGCTCTGGCGCAACCAGGAACTTCGCCTCATGCACGAGAACGGCCCCGGCGGCTCGCCGGTCGTCTGGCGCGACCTCGTCCTCTTCCATGGCGACGGTTCCGACGTGCAGTTCATCGCCGCCCTCGACAAGGCGACCGGCAAGCTCCGTTGGAAGACCGCCCGCTCCGGCAAGCTCAACGATCACCCCCAGCTCAGAAAGGCCTATGGCACCCCCGTCCTCGCCGAGTTCCGGGGCCGCACCGAGCTCCTGTCCGTCGCCGCCGACTGGCTCTACTCCTACGACCCCGCCTCCGGCAGCGAGCTCTGGAAACTCCCGTACGGCGTCCTCGGCTTCTCCAATGTCCCCCGGCCCGTGCTCGGTCACGGCATGATCTATCTGTCCACCAGCTTCATGCGCTCCGAACTGCTCGCGGTGAAATACGACGGGCAGGGCCCCGCCGAGATCGCCTGGCGCTGGAAGCGCGGCGTCCCCCAAACCCCGTCCCCGATCCTCGTCGGCAACGAACTCTATTTCGTCACCGACTCCGGCGGCATGCTCACCTGTCTGGATGCCCGGACCGGCACCGAAATCTACCAGGAACGACTCGGCGGCAATCATTCCGCCTCCCCCTCGTTCGCGGACGGGCGCCTTTACTTCCACGACCGCGCCGGTGTCACCACCGTCGTCAAACCCGGGCCGAAATTCGAAATCCTCGCCCGCAACACCCTCGACGGTCCCCACATGGCCAGCGCCGCCTTCGCCGACCGATCCCTCCTGCTGCGCACCGACAAGGCGGTGTATCGCATCACGGAATCGCCCTGATCCGCGGCGCCAACGCTCCGCCACCCGGGCCCGCCGCGGGGTCCCGGAGGGTTGAGCCCGGGTGGCCCGGTGGCCGCGCCGCCCCCGCGGACCCGCGGACCTCTCCCCTCGGGGACCCCGACTTTTTTCGGGTCCCATGAAAGATTCGGGGCTCCGGCTACGTGAGTGGAAGTAGAGATCCTGCGTGGAACCCGAACTTCCCCCCCCATGGAGCCCCCGCCCCTGACCCTCGACATCCTCCGGAGCGCGCTCGACGCCGGCGCCGCGGCGTGGCGTTGCCGCCGGCGTCTCCAACCCGGCGGCGGCGCGGGCGACAAGGTGTTCCCCCCGACCTACGCGGGTTCCGTCTACGCCGTCGAGTATCGCCGGGTGCCGGGCGCGGAGGAGCCGGTGACCTGCGTGCTGCTCGACAGCGTGCAAAGCCAGGCCAATCGAATGGAGGAAGCCCTCCAGGATGCCGTGGACGCCGGACAACTCCGCATCCCGGTCGTCGTGGTCGATTTCTCGGGCATCGACCTGCCCAGCCCGGTCTCCCGGATCACGAGTCTCCAGGCACCGCACCGGATGGCCGACGCGATCCTCCGGGATAGCGAGTTCGAGGGCGTCCGATTCCGCGACTCGACCGTGGCCCGACGCCTCAACCGGGCCTCCACCCGGGATGCTGCGCCGCTGCTCGAACTCTGCCCGACGGCGCTGCTCTTCGGCATGTGGGACAGCACGGGACCCCAGGGCGGGCTCGGTCCCCGGTTCGAACGCGCCATCGTGTCCGAGATCGTCGGGATGGGCGCGTCGATCTCGGAGTCCCACCGGCAACGCGGAGTGCGCACGGACCCGCTGGGCGCGAGCAAATCCGTGCCGTTGGTCCGGGAACGCCACGGGCGCTGGCGTGTGGCGGAGACGGCGAAGACCCGCTCGACCATCCGCCCGGCGGAAGTCAATCACGGCAATGTCCCCTTCGAGTCGGGCAATGCGGGGGTGACGATGGAATTCGCCGAGCAGACGACCACGTTGTCGCTCATTGCCCTGCGGCGCCTTCGGTTCCCCGGTCCCGGCGGCGAACCGACCACGGACCGGGACGGCGCGGCGCGCACGCTGCTCGCCGCCCTGGGCCTGTGCGCGGCGACGCTCGCGTTCTCGTCGGGACTGGACCTGCGGTCGCGGTGCCTGCTCTGGCCGGACTCGACCATGGCCTGGAGTCTCCTGTCGCGCCCGGGCGAACCCGAGCCGACGTACGAACTCGCGCCGGCGACCGGGTTGGCGCTGCTCGCGGCGGCCATCCAGGAGGCCCGTGGCGCGGGGCTCGCCTGGCGCGACGAGCCGCTGGTCCTGAAACCGTCGACCGCGCTGGTCGAGTTGGTGCGGCGCAGCCAGGAACAGGCCACCAGCGGACCCGAGGACCCGGAACCGGACTGACGCCATGCTGCATCTCCACCTCCGCTACCTCACCGGTTACGTCGCCGCCAGCGGCGTCTCGGATCGTCGCGAGGTCGAATGGCCGCCCCACCCAGGACGGGTCTTCCTGGCCCTGGCGGCGGCGTATTTCGAATCGGGGGGGGACGCCGCGGAACGGGCCGCCTTGGAATGGCTGGAACGGCAGGCCCCGCCCCGGTTGCACGCCGGGGAGTGCTCGCGCCGCCACGACGTCACGTCCTACGTCCCCGTCAATGACCGGGCCGGGCCCAGTCGCACCCCCCTGCCCGGCTTCACCGGTCTCGCGCGGGAACGCCAGCCGCGCGTGTTCGCCCGGGCCCATCTGGACGCCGAGTTCGTCTCCCTGCATTGGCCCGACGCCGAGCCCGGACCGCATCGGGTCGCTCTGGACCGGTTGTCCGAAAAGGTCGGGCGCCTCGGCCATTCCACGAGCCTCGTCCAACTCCTCTGCGACCCGCTGCCGCCCGCCTCGGCCCCGAACTGGACACCCACGGAGGACGATGCCAGCGAATGGTTCCGCGTGCCGCACCCAGGCCTCCTGACGGATCTCGAGGCCCGATACGCGGGCGGCCCGGGGCCGGAGACGGCCCCGGGCGAACCCGGCCCACGCGAGAAACCGGTCGTGCCGCTCCGGTGGCGTCCGGACCTGCCCCGGGCTGCCGGATACCGACGCTCGGGCGATGACGGCTCCACGCCGGAGGACGTCCTGGAATCGGTGTTCGACCCCCGGCTGCTGGTGTTCGAGATGCGACCCGAGGATGGACGGACGCTGGACATGGCGGCGACGCTGCGCCTGACCCGGCGCCTGCGCGGCGCGTTCCTCGCGCGACTGGGCGATGCCGGGGCTTCGGAGCAATTGACCGGACATCGTGGACACGGAAGGGCAATCCTCCCGCACCTCGCCTTCCTGGGATTGCCCGCGGCGGAGACGGGCGGCATCGCGGGCGCCGCGCTCGTCGCCCCGCGCTCGCTCCCGGGCGAGGAACGCCGCCGCCTCCTGGGGGTCATCGCGGAACTGCGCCGGGACGAACTCTGCCTCGGTTCCCTGGGCCGGTGGCGACTGGAGGCCCTCGATCCCGGCTCCCCCCGCAGCCTGCATCCCCGGACCTGGACCCGCCAACCGACGGGCGCCCGACGCTGGGGCACGGTGACGCCGTTCGTCCTGGATCGTCACTCGAGCGCGCGCGACGTCGCGGCGTACCAGGCCGAAATCGTCCAAGGCGTGCGCGGGTCCTGCCTCCGGATCGGACTGCCCGAACCCGACGAGGTCTGGATCAGCCGGATCTCGGGTCATCCCGGCGCCCCAGCGGCGCACGAATTCCCGCGGCTCCGACGCAAGGACGGCAGCGAACTGCGCCAGATCCATGTCGGACTTCGCTTCGCGCGGCCCATCATCGGCCCGGTGCTCGTCGGGGCGGGACGATTCCGGGGGTACGGTCTTTGCCGCCCGCTGCCGGACGACGTCGCATGAGCCGAACCTCCTTCGCGAGTTTTCACGGGGCGCTCTGGGGCACCCGCCCACCGGCGTGGCTCGCCGATCTTGCCGGAGAAGCCGCGACCGGGCGCTGGCCCGAGTCGGTCCGCGTGCCCTCCGGCGAGGACCCGCTGTCCATCGTCAACGCCGCGGTGCACGCGCTGGCCGTCACGGCCTCCCGGCCGGATCCGATGCGCCGCCTGCCCCGGCGCCTTTGGTGGGTGGTCGACCGACGTCCCCTGCACCATGAGATGTTCCCGGTGGCCCGGCGCCTGGCGGTCTGCCTGCGCGACGCGACCTCCGGGCCGCTGGCCTGGGTTGCCGCGCGACTCCGCAACCTGGGTGGCGCCGCGTCCGATCCCCTCGGCATCGCCATTCTGGAGGGAGGTATCTGGCGGGACGCCGGCGGGTGCCGGATCCCCAGCCAACCCACCCTTGTCTGCACCTCGCTGTCCCAGGCCGGCGGCGCGGCCCTCTTCCGCGCCCCCGGCGCGCCCGCCTCGGCCGCGGGCCCGCTCGCCGGGTTGTTCGCGCACGACAGCCTCGTCCTGATCGAGGGCGAGTCCGCCGCGCCCGCCTTCCTGTCCACCCTGGGCCGAATCCGGGACCTGCGCGCCGAGGACCAGAACCCGTCCCCGATCCGGACGCCGTTCCAATTCTCCCTCGTGCGCGAGGAACCCTCGTCCGGGCAGTCACCCGGGGCGGGGAACCCCGTTCCGGCCGGTGCCCCGGTGGATCTCGTCACGCTTCCCGCCGAGTATGGGAGCGACCGCACGAGGACCCTGGCGGCCCTTGTCACGCGGCAAATCGAAACCTGGGCGCGGGACTATCCGCACCCGCGCCCGCACCCACGCGTCGGGATCGTCCTCAACCGGTCGTCCGAGGCGGATGCCCTCGCCCGGGCGCTCACGTCCCGGCTCCGCTCGCGGGCCGAGGTCCGACTGCTCGTCTCCACCATGCGCCCTTGCGACCTCGAACGACGCTGGCCCCGCCCGCAATCCGCGGATGGATGCAGCCCCGGATCACTTCCGGACCGCCCAGAGGTGCTGCTCCTCGGCCCCTGCGTCGAGGCGGGCGCCGGTTTTCGATGCGACGCCCTGATCTCCGAAGGCACCGAATGGGAGGGATTGAAGCGCCGGTTCCGACTGCTCGCCGGGCAGGGTTGGAGCGACCGGAGCCCGCGCGGCGTGATCTTCTCCCCTGCCGATCCCTCCGCCCCGGAAGCCCTCGCGTCCTGGCGTTGGTTGCAGGAACTGGCCCTTCCAGGCAATCCCCCCACGGTGACGATCTCCGAGGATTGGGTTCACCGACGCCTCGGTGCCCGGCGCGGAAACGTCCGTGCACGACTCGTGACGCCGCACTCCGTCCCCGCCGAACCCGCGGTGCTGCTGCCGGCGCACCTCGATTTGCTCGGCCAGACCCGACCCCGGCCCGTCCCCGAACCGGACGTCGGGTACTTCATCCACGGCAGGGCCTCGGAGGAACCCGAGGCTCGCCTCGTCCTCCGGGCCGACCTCGTCGATGCCACCCAGACCGTGACCGACACCGATCCCGGCTCCGGGGACGAGGTGCCGTGGGTCGAGGCCGTCTCCTTGCTGCCCCCGGGGAGTGGCGAGATGTACCCCTTCCCCCTGAGAACCCTGAAACGCCTGCTTCGCCACGGCCCCCAAGGCCAGGGTCACCCGACCCCGTTCGTGCTCTGGCGCGGTCGCGACGGTTCCCGCGCGAGCCGCGATCCGGAGTGCATCCGTCCGGACGACGTGGTCGTGCTCTCCGCCCATGGCCTGGATCGCCGGTTGCTTCCGCCCGGCTGGCCGGAATCCGGCGCCTCGCCTGCCCACCTGGACCGCGCGGAACTCTCGCACCGGCGCGGCGGCGGACAGATCGCGCTCCGGCTCAACCGCGACGTCCTGGCACCGTGGATCGCCCACCCCCTCGTGCGCCGCCTCGTCCGCATCGGGGAAACCCAGGTCCGGTCCTCGGACGAACTCAGACACCGGCTCGAGGACCTCAGCCGGGCGATGACGGACGAACTCAGAAACCTCGACCACGGGCACGACGAGCACGACGGAGAACCCGGGGGGGATCGTCCCCTGCCCGAATGGTGGATCCATCACCTGCGGTTCCTCGCCGAGGATGGTTTCCGGTGCGAAATGCACCCCGTCCGGGGCTGTCTGCTTCGCGGCCTCGTGGCACGGCCCCCGGGGGATGCGCTCGAGGAGGACGACCTGTTCGCCGACGAGGACGACCTGACGTCCCGTTGTCCGCGGCCCATTCCCCTCGCGGGCCATGGCGCCGCCGTGGGCGAGGCGGCGGCAACCCTGGCCGAACGCTGCCTCGGCCCGTCCTGGGGCGCCGTCTTCCACGCCGCGGGCCTGGCACATGACCTCGGCAAGCTGGATCGACGCTTCCAGCAATTCCTCCGGTTCGGCGACGAGGTCGGCCTCGAGGCCGCCGGCCCGGTCGCCAAATCACCCGCGTTCCCCGAGCAGTCCGCCCGGCGCAGGGAGATCCGCCAGGACGCCGGCCTTTCGCCTGGGTTCCGGCACGAGGCGCTGTCGGTCGAACTCCTCCTTCGACTACGCCCGGCGGACGACCCGACGCCGGACCTCGCGCTGCATCTCGTGGCCAGTCATCACGGACAGGCCCGCCCATTCCTTCCACCGCTGCCACGCGGGACCGTGATCCCCCCGGAATGCGTGGACCGGGCGCGCGCCATGATCGGAGCCCCGGTGCATGCGCTCCGCCCGCCCCTGGAGTCCCCGGCCCGGCTCGGCTCCGTGGAACGGTTCTGGCGGCTGACCCGGAGGCACGGGTGGTGGGGCCTGGCATACCTGGAAGCCATCCTGCGCGGTGCCAACCGTTGTGCCAGCCGCCGTTGCGCCACCGGCACCCTCGCCGCGACACCCGGCGCGGCCCCCGGTCCCACCCCCCGATTTCCGACGCCCCAGCCCGACGGCGCCGGAAATCGTCTGCCCCTCGAGGCCCTGCGCGCGGCCAACCCCCTGTCCTTCCTGGCGTCCATGGGCGCCCTCCGCATCCTCAGCCAGGCCCTTCCCGTGCCCGAGGCAGGCGTGCGGCTGGGGTGGCGAACCTGCGAGGATGGGTGGCGTCCCTTTCTGGAATTTGACCCGTCGCTCCCCCTCTCCACCTCGCGCCTCGGCGAATTGCTCTGGGACGGCGCCCTCCCGCTCGAATCCATGTTCACGCCCGCCTTGCTCGCGGCGGCCCGGGGCGCCGGAAAGCCGGATCGCCTGTCGTTTCCCCTGCCCGCCTGGCGCGAGTTCTGCCGGACCGCGTCGCCGCGCGCGGCGGAATATGCGGCGACCTGGGCCATCGAAACCGCCCTTGAGGGCCCGTCCCGGTACCCCTGGGCGCGCCGGACACGCTTCGACTTCACCGCGGGCCAGCAGGCCTTCGTCCGCATGCTCCGCGACGCTCGTGAAACCGTGTCGCCGGCGACCCTGATCGAGTGCCTGGCGCGGCGTTGGCGATACCTGCCACGCGGTATTTCCTTCCGTTGGGATCCGCTCGACGAGAAACGGCAATACGCCCTTCAGGCCGTCGATCCCGCCAACACCCGACGCAATCCGCCCCTCGCCGTCCTCGGCGCCCATCTGCTCGCCGCCGCCGCCCTGCCCCTCTTCCCTCTCGTACCCGATCCCTCGGGACGCCAGATCGGTTTCAGCCAGGGCGGGGATGGGCGGCAATTCCAATGGCCGATCTGGACCGAGCCCGCCACGTTGGATACGATTCGCACGCTCCTCGCGGTTCCTTGGGACGATTCGGCGCTGTGGCCAGCCCGGCGCCGGGCCGAACTCGGCGTCGTGGCGGTGTTTCAGGCCACGATGGTGCAGCCCGGCGGGCGCTACCGCTGCTTCACCCCGGCCCGGGCCATCTGAGCGATTCCATCCCAGCCAGGAACCGGCGCACGACGACACCGACGATTTCACTCCGGGGGCGCGGCCTCATTGAAGCTAGCCCGGGAACAAGGAAGCCACGTGCCTCCGCGATCCTCTCCGCGCCCCCGGAGCTCACCCGAAAATCCTGCTCCAAACCCAGTCCCGGGCCCGTTGCCCACCGCCACGGGGCTCGTCCGGGCGCGCGTAAATCGGGTCGGCGGAAGCCTGCCGCCCTTCGCCAACCCATGAACCGAGCCCAGACTCCCCTCCCGTATCCTCCTACTCCCAATCCTAATCCTACTCCTACTCCTCCCTCCATCGTTCCGGTTCATGGTCCCAATGCGTGTCCGGACTATGGAGAACTTCCCTCTGCATAAACCACCAACCACCCCACACCCCCCAGCCCCTCTCAACCCCTCCCAGCCGCTCTCCCCTCCAACGGGAGAACGGATGGGGGGAGGAGCTACCCGCCGGGCGGTTCAAGGTCCCAACGCGCGGTCCGCCAACCGTGTTTCCTACCCGAACACGGCCTTCTTCAAATCCCGCAACACATAGGCCTCCGTCCCCTCCAACCCCCGTACCCGCCGCGCCCCGTTCTTCCGCTTCTTCCCGAACCGCTCCCGGTACGCCCCGAAAATCCCCTCCACGTACTC
>CAZSOV010000171.1:1278-16546 GCA_964608505.1 uncultured Verrucomicrobiota bacterium | reverse complement strand
CATACCGGCGCAGGCGGTAGAATGAGGGGCGCGCGGGGCGGGGCAGCGTGACCTCGCGTCGGGAATCCCGCGTCACGGGCACCGTGCTCACCGGGGTCCAGAACGAGGAGGCCAGGGGTGCGACCGCCGTTTCGAGGGTCCAACCCTCGGCCGAGGCGGGCCAGGACAGGACGAGGAAGTCCACGCCCGGGTCGGATATCCGAATCTCCAGCGCGGGCCGCGTGACGGGGGCGGTGGCGAGGACAACGACGGTCATCTGGCTGTCGAAGGAATTGCCCAGGGACTCGTTGGCCCGCGCCCGGAGCGGGAATTCGAATCGACCGGCCTTGCGGGGGCGGAGTTGGAGGAACACCTCCAGCCGATCGGCGGCATCGAACTGGCCGATGACGAACGTCAGTTGCCCGTCGCGTTCGAAGCCCTGGCCGATGGGGGCGCGGCCCCCGACGAACTCGAGCCCGGGGGGCAGGGTGGCTTCGAGCCGGACGCCGGTGGAGACGCAGTCGGAGCGTTGCCGGAGCGGGATGGAAACCTCGAGCACCTCGTCGGCGGCGCCCTCGACGGTGCGGATCTGTTCCTCGAGGATGAGGTTGAACGGCGCGCAGCGGTCGCAGCGGAGGAGGTAGCAGAGGGCGGATTGGAACAGGAGGGCACGGAGGGCCTGCGACGAGGCGGAGCCGGGCGTGGAGACAAACAGGTTCTGGGCGATGGCCCGGTGTCCGGCGGCGGGTTCGAGGGGGGACCGGATGGGCCAGCCAACGACGGCATCGCGCTGGCCATGGCGGGCCAGCACGGCGCCGCCCTCGACGACGGAGGCGGCCTCGTAGGCGCCCCCGGCGGGGAGGTAATCGAGGGACTGCCCGATGGTCCCCAGGTACTCCGCGGCCAGGTCGGTGAGGAGCAACCGGTCCCCGGATGCGAGCCCGGACGCCGGCTGGAGGTGGACGAGGCCACGCCAGGTGGCGACCTCGGCGGGAGGCAGTCCGGACGCGGCGCCACCCAGGCGTTCGCCGATGAAGTAGAGCGGAACGCCGCGATCCCGGAGCCGGGCGAGGACGGCGATCTCGGCACTGGTGACGCCGGAGCGTCCGGCCTCGGTCCAGATCACGAGCTGGGCGGAGGCCAGCAGGTTCGTCGTCACCAGGTCGGGCCGGATGACGTCCGCCGTGCGATCGGCGGCGAGCAGGTACTCCTGCTGGCGCTGGACCTCCGGTTCCTCGACGAGGCCGATCAGGGCGACGGTGGGTTGGAAGGGCGTGACTTCCAGCCGGACCACGGGAGAGACGGTGACCAAGCCCGAATCGTCGGTGGCCCGGGCGGTCAGGCGATGGAATCCGGGCGGCGGCAGGTTCCAGGTGGCCACGAAAGGCGGGGTGGCATCGGAGGCCAGGAGTTCCTCGTCAGCGAGGAAATCGACGCGAACCACGGAGCCATCGGAATCGGAAGCCTCGGCGCGCAGGGCGAGCGAGGCACCGAGGTTGAGCCGGGTATGGGGCGCGGGCTGGACCAACTGCACCCGCGGCGCGACGTCCTGGACCTCGCGGACGACGATCCTGAACCCGGCCTGGGCGGAGGCAATCCCGTCGGAGACCCGGACGACGACGGGATGGGTCGTGCCAACGAGCGCGGCGGACGGGGTCCAGCTCACGAGGCCGGCGGAGGTGACGGTCAGGTTCGGCGGTGCGGTGACGGCCTGGAAGGCGAGGGCCTGCGCCGGGAGATCCGGATCGGCGGCGCGCAACTGGAGCTGGAGCGTCTGTCCCGCGTCGAGCGTCACGTCGTCGAGGGCGTCGAACGTGGGGGCGGCATTGAGCTCGCGCACGGCAAGGCGGAAGGAGCGCTGATCCGAGGCGGTGCCGTCCGTGACGCGGACCGTGACGACGTAGGTGCCGGGGCCATCGGCCTCGGCGGGGGTCCAGCGGAGTTCGCCGGCGGCGGAAACGGTCATGCCGGGCGGGGCCTGGGGGAGGCTGAAGGAGAGGCGTTGCAGGGGCGGCGCGGGCGGGCGAAGGCGCAGCGGAAGGGACCAGGGTTGGCCTTCGTCGGTGGCGACATCCGCGGGAGGCTCCAGCACGGGCGGCGGATCGACGAGCGTGAGCGTGACCGGAGCCGACGTGGTCTGAGCGCCTTCGTTGTCCACGGCCCGGGCCGTGATCGAATAAATGCCGGCGTTGGTGACGGACCAGTCGAGGGCGAAGGGGGACGCGGTGCGTTCGCCGAGCCGGACGAGGCCCTGGAAGAACTCGACCCGGACGACGGAGCCATCGGCATCGCTGGCACTGGCCACGAGCCGGAGCGTGGCCGGCACGTTGGTGCGGAAGCCGGAGACCGGAGCGGCCATGGAAACGACGGGGGGCCGGTTCGGAACGTCGTCGTTGAGGATCGTCCCGGCAATGGAAGTCCGGGCCAGCACCACCCGGACCGCGGCGGAGAGCTCGAGACGGAGCGTCTCGTCGGGTTCGACCTCCCGGTCCGCGACGAGCGTCACGGCGACGGTTTGCTCGGTTTCGCCGGGGGCGAAGGCGAGGGTCCCGGCAACGGGAAGATAGTCGAGGGCGGCGCGGGCCGTGCCCGGCAGGACGGCGTAGGCGACGGTGATCGGATCGGGGGCGGGTGCCGAGAGGCGGGCGACGAACCGGAGGGTGCCGTCGGAGGCCGTGCCTTCCTGGGCGGCGGCGTCGGCCATCGTCAGGGTCGGGACCGCGTGGATCTCGAGCCGAACCGGGGCCGAAGTCGCAACCAGGCCGGCGGCGTCGTGGGCCCGGGCGGAGAGCTGGTACGCACCGGCCGGGACGTTCGACCAGACCATGGACCAGGGCGGGGCACGCAGTTCGGCGAGGCGCGTGGTGCCCTGGAAGAACTCGAGCCGGACGAGGGCCCCTTCGGGATCGGCGGCGGCGGCCAGCAACTCGACGCGGGCCGGGGCGGGAAGGCGGGTGCCGTTCGCCGGCGAGACGAGCTCGACGGTCGGCGGTTGGTTCTCGAGATCGTCGTCGAGGATCGTGGCCCGGGCGCTGGTCCGGTCCAGGACGGCGCCGACGTTGCGGGAGAAGAGCAGGAGGAACGTCTCGTCCGGTTCGAATTCCCGGTCGGCCAGGATCGGAATGACGATGGATCGCTCGGTTTCCCCGGGCGCGAACGCGACGGTGCCGGAGGTCGCGGCGTAGTCGAGGCCCTCGCGGGCGTTGGTATCGGCGGTCGAATAGAAGACCGAAACGGGGAGCAGCGGGCTCGCGGAGAGCCGGGCCCGGAACGTGAGCAGGCGCGTGCCGAGGTCGCCCTCGACGATGAATTCGTCCGCCACGGAGAACGTGGGAGGAACGAGCAGAGTCGCCGTGACCGGAGCCGCCTCGGCCGCGAGCCCGCGATCGTCGGTGGCCCGGGCGCCGTAGGCATGGGTCCCGGGCGTGGACTCGCTCCAGCCCAGCCGGTAGGGGGCGGGCCCGTTGGTCTCGCCGATCTTCACGCCGTTGCGGAAGAACTCCACGCGCACCACGGCGCCGTCGGGGTCGGGGTCGGAGGCCTGGGCGACGAGGTCGAAAGTGGCCGGAATGACGGCCCGATAACCGTTGGTGGGGGCCACGAGTGCGACGCTCGGGGGGCGATTGGGTTCGTCGTCGTTGACGATGACGAGGGTGGAGGGCGAGGCCGGGAGGATCAGCCCGTTCCCGGCGGAGAATTCGAGGCGGAAGGACTCGTCGGCCTCGATCTCGCGATCGCCGCGGACGTGGAGGGTGATCTTTCGTTCCGTCTCGCCGGCGGGGAACAGCACCACGTCCGAGGCGGCAACGTAATCGACGCCGGCAACGGCCGAGGCGTCGCGCGTGGCGAATCGGAACGAGGCGGGCTCGAGACTCGGGTGGGAGAGACTGGCGACCAGGGTGACGAAGTTGGTGCCGCGATGCCGCTCGATCACCCGCGCGGATTCCACCGCCAGGGAAGGTCGCCGCAGGACCTCGATGTCCGCCCGGACCTCGCCGACGGAGACGGCTCCCAGGTTGTCGAAGGCCACCGACGAAACCCGGTGCGCCCCGGGTACGGCGGCATTCCAGACGAACTCGAACGGCGGTGCGAGCAGCCGCGCGACGGTCGTGGTGTCGACCCTGAACTCGACGCTCGCGACCGTGCCGTCCGGGTCGGAGGCCGAGGCGCGGAACACCAGCGGGGACCCCTCCATGATGCGCGTGCCCGCCGCGGGCGAGAGCAGGGTGACCCGGGGCGCCACGTTGGCCTGGTCGTCGTTCAGAATCGTCCCCACCACGGAACTCCGGGCCAGGACCGCCTGGACCGCGTTGCCCAGTTCCAGCCGGAAGGACTCGTCCGGTTCAGGAACGGCGTCGCCCGCCAGCACGATCTCAATGCGCCGCTCGATCTCGCCCGCGGCGAATTCGACCGTGCCGGCCTCCGGGAAGTAGTCCACGCCCGCCCGCGCGGTGCCGGGAAGCGTGGCGTAGGTGAACGAGACCGCGACCGGGCTCGGCGCCGAAAGCCGGGCCACGAACGACAGTCTGCCGTCCGCGCCGGTACCCTCCAGGGCGGTGGCGTCGGCGACGGCGATCTCGGGGAGGCGGGTCACCTCGAGACGGACGGGACTCGAGGTGACGACGGCCCCCTCGGCATCCACGGCGCGGGCCGTGAGGACGTAGGAGCCGGCGGCGATGTTCGACCAGACGAGGGAATAGGGCGCGGTCTGGGCCTGGCCCAGACGGTTGGTGCCCGCGAGGAACTCGACGCGGGCCAGGGCTCCCTCGGGGTCCGACGCGTCGGCGGTGAGTTCGACGCGGGCCGGGGCCGGGAGGCGCGTGCCGTCCAGCGGCGCCACCAGGGTGACGGTCGGAGGCTGGTTCTCCACGTCGTCGTCGAGGAGGGTCACCGTGGCGGAGGTCCGGTCCAGGATCGCCCCCGTCGGATCGGCGAGATGCAGTTGCAGGGTCTCGTCGGGCTCTGGAATCCGATCCCCGATGATCACGAGGGAAAGGGTCCCGACCGTTTCCCCGGGCGCGAAATCCAGGGTCGCGTCAAGCGGCAGGAAATCCGTGCCGGCGGTGGCGGTGCCGTCGACGGTGGTGACCCGCACCGAGACAGGGACGAGGGAGGCGGCGGAGAGTCGGGCGCGCAGCAAAGCGACGCGGGTGCCGCCGGTGCCCTCGACGGCGAACTCGTCGGCCACCACCAGGGTGGGCAGGGCGGCCACCGTGACGGTCACCGTCGCGGAGGTCGTGGCGAAGCCCTGGTCGTCGATGGCCCGCGCGCTGTAGGCGAAGACCCCGGCGCCGGGTTCGTTCCACGCGAGACGGTAGGGGGCCGGCCCGTTGGTTTCCCCGATCCGGACGTTGTTCCGGTAGAACTCGACGCGAGCGACGGTGCCATCGGGATCGGACGCCTCCGCCACCAGCACGAAGGACGCGGGAACGCTGGCGCGAAAGCCGTTGGTGGGAGCGACGAGGGCCACGACGGGCGGGCGGATGGACCGGTCGTCGTTCAGGATCGTACCGATGGCCGACGTCCGCGCCAAAATGGCGTTCCGCGGATCGCCGAAATCGAGTCGGAAGGTCTTGTCGGGCTCGACTTCCGTGTCGGCGATCAACCGGATTTCGATCCGGCCCTCGGTTTCGCCGGGCTCCAGTACGAGCGTGCCCGTGGCGGCGAGGTAATCGACGCTCGCGCGGGCGGTGTCCGGGAAGGTCGCGTAGGCCACGGAGACCCGGTCGGGCGCCGGGGCCGAGAGGCGGGCCACGAAGGCCAGCGTGCTCTGGCCGGCGTCGCCTTCCGGCGCGGAGGCGTCGGCGATGGAAAGGGTCGGGGGTTCGTAGACCTCGAGTCGGAACGGCTCCGAGGTGGTGCTCGCGCCGTCGGCGTCATGGGCCACCGCGGTCAGAACGTAGGTTCCGGCGGGAATGTCCTCCCAGGCAAAGCGGTACGGCGGCGCGGTGACCTCGGCCAGCCGCTGCACGCCCTGGAAAAACTCAACGCGGGCGAGCCGGCCCTCCTGATCGCTGGCGGCGGCCGTCATCTCCACGCTCGCCGGCGCCGGCAACCGCGCACCGCCGGGCCCGACGCTCAACGTGACTTCCGGGGGACGATTCTCGACGTCGTCGTCGATGATCGTGCCGAGGGCCAGCTCGCGTTCGAGGACGAGGCCGTTGGGATCCCCGAGCACGAATTGCAGTGTTTCCGAGGTTTCCACCGCCCGATCCCCCAGCACCCGGACCTCCACGGTCTTCTCGATTTCGCCGGGGGCGAATACCAGCTCCCCATCGGCGGGGATGTAGTCGGAACCGGCCGTCGCGGTGCCGTCGCGCGTGAAGAACCCGACGGTGACCTCGGCCAGGGGCGGCGGGGAAAGCCGCAGCGTGAACCTCAACAGGCGTTCGCCGGAGTGGCCCTCCACGACGGAGACGTCGGCGACGGACAGAATGGGATCGCCCCGAAGCACGACGGAGACGGGCCGGGATTCGGTCCCGAGTCCGAGATCGTCCACGGCGCGGGCCGTCAGGGAGTAGGTGCCGGGCCGATTCTCGGTCCATTGAAAGCGGAAAGGCCCGTCGGACGGCGCGTTGGTCTCCCCGAGCTTCGTGCCGTCGACGAGGAACTCGACGCGCGCGAGGGTGCCGTCGGGATCCGAGGCGGTGGCGACGAGGTCGATGGTCGCGGGCACGGGGGCGAGGAAACCGTTGGTGGGGGCGGCCAGGGCGACGACGGGGGGCAGGTTCGGCTGGTCGTCGTTGAGGATCTCGACCGCGACGAGCGGTGTGGGAAGGATCAGCCCCCGGGGAGCGGTCAGTTCGAGGAAGAACGTCTCGTCGGGCTCCACCACGCGATCCCCGAGCAGCTCCACGCGCACCTCCTTCTCGGTCTCGCCCGGCAGGAAGGCGAGCTCGAGCGCGAAAGCCACGAAGTCCAAGCCCGCGCGGGCCGAGTCGTCGCGGGTGGCGACGCGGACCGAGGTGGGGTCGAGGCTGGGTCGGGAGAGCCGGGCGAGGAGGGTGAGGGCGTTGGTGGGGGTATTCCCCTCGGAAACGCGAGTGGCGGCCAACGTCAGGGCGGGCCTCGGCAGCACCTCGATCCGTACGGGGTTGGTGGAGGTGGCGGAGGCGCCGCGTTCGTCGTAGGCGGTCGCCGCGAGCTGACGCGTGCCGGGGGAGGCAGTGGTCCAGCGGTACTCGAACGGACCCGGAGCCACCCGGGCCACGAGGACGCCGTCGGCGAGGAAGTCGACCTGTTGCACCGTTCCGTCGGCATCCGAGGTGGCGGCGCGCAGCGGAACCGGGGTGCCCTCCATGACGCGCAGCCCGTCGGCGGGCGACGCCAGCGTCACCAAGGGCGGCACGTTGGGCTGGTCGTCGTTGAGAATCGTGCCCGTCGCGAACGTCCGGGCCAGGACGACGTTCCGGGGACCCGTCAATTCCAGGCGGAACGTCTCGTCGGGTTCCACCTCGAAGTCGGCCAGCAGGGTGATCTCGACGATCTTCTCGGTCTCGCCCTCCTTGAAAAGCAGGCTTGCGTCCACGAGCTGGAAGTCCCCCGCGTCCGCCGTGACGGGCAGCGTCGCGTAGGAAACCGAGATGGGCTCCGTCCCGGGACGCGAGAGCAGGAACGCAAAGGAGAGCCGCCCCTTGGAACTGGTGCCCTCCGGCGCCGCCACGTCCGCCACCGTCAGCGTCGGCGGCGCCACGACTTCGACGCGGACCGGGAGCGACACGGCGAGGCTGCCTTCCGCATCGTAGGCGCGCGCGGTCAGTTCGTAGATGCCGCCGGGGACATCCGGCCACACCAGCGTATGGGGAGCACTCGTCACCGTGCCCAGCAGCGTGTTGCCGGCGTAGAATTCCACCCGCGCCAGGGCCCCCTCGGGATCGCTCGCCGACGCGATCAACTCGATCCGGGCCGGGCCGGGAATCGGCGGACCCTCCACGGGTGCCACGAGGGTCACCGTCGGCGGGCGATTGGCGACGTCGTCGTCGATGATCGTGGCCACGGCGCCGGTCCGTTCCAGCACCAGGCCGTCGGGCTCGGACAACACGAGCTGGAAGACCTCGTTCCCCTCGAACGCGCGATCCCCCACGACCGGGACCCGGACTTCCTTCTCGAGCGGGCCGCCGGGCAGGAACTCGATGATGGCCGAGACCGGGAAGAAATCGACCTCCGGCGTGGCTGTGCCGCCCGCGGTCGCGTACCGGGCCCGCACGGGACCCAGGGGCGCCGCCGACAGCCGGAGCGTGAACGTGACGGGGTGAACGTCGGCGTGCTCCTCGATGACGAAGACGTCGGAGACCGAAAGCGTCGGCAGCGCGAGCAGCGTGACCGCCACCGGCGAGGTGACCGTGACCAACCCGTGCACGTCGGTGACGCGCGCGGTCAGGACGTATGTCCCCGGCACGGTCGGTTCCCACCGGGCACGGTACGGATTGGTTCCCCCCAGCTGCGCGACCCGGGTGCCGTCCTGGAGGATTTCCACCAGCAACGGACCGCCTTCCGGGTCGGAGGCCTCGACCACCACCTCCAAGGAGAGGGGGAGGTTGGCCCGGAACCCGTTCGTGGGGGAAACGAGCACGGCCACCGGGGGCAGATTGGCCTCGTCATCGTTGCCGATCGTGACCACGGCCTCCGCCTGCGCAAGGAACAGCCCCACCGGCTGGTCGATGTCGACGCGGAAGCTCTCGTCAGTCTCGACCTCCGTATCGCCCCGGATCTCCAGGCGGATCTCCTTCTCCAACTCGCCCGGGGCCAGCGTCACGTTCGTGGACAGCGCGACGTAATCCGAGATCGCCACGGCCGTGCCATCCCGCGTGGTCAGACGGAACCCGACCGGTTCCAGACTTGGTCGGTCCAGGCGCGCCCGAAGGATGACCGGCGTGAGCCCGGCCTGGCCCTCGGCGACGCGCAGCGCCGCCACCGACAGCGTGGGGCGGGGCAGGACTTCGAGCACGACCCGATTGGTGGAAGCCACCGACGCGCCCAGGTCGTCGACGGCCACGGCGACGAGCGTGTGAAAACCGGGGGTCGTCGGGGTCCACGCGATCTCGAACGGCGGGGCCGTCGCGGTGCCGAGCGAGCCGGGACCGGACTGGAATTCGACGCGGGTGATAGTGCCATCGGGGTCGCTGGCCTCGGCACGGAGCGTCACGGGAATGCCCTGCATCACGCGGGCGCCGTCGAGCGGTGCCACGAGGGCGACGCGCGGCGTAAGGTTGAGCGGTTCGTCGTCGCGAATGGTGCCGATCGCGCTCGTGCGGATCGGGGTGGCTCCGACGACGTTGGTGAGGTCCAGATGGAAGAACTCGCTGGGCTCGGGGAGGAGATCCCCGACGAGTTCGATCTCAACGCGTTCGCTGGAAAGCAGGGGCGGGATCGTGATCTCGCGGTCCACCGGCAGGAAGTCGCTGCGGGCGACGGCGGTTCCGGAGCGGGTCAGGACGCGGAGGGTGACGGGGACGATGGCCGGCTTGGACAGCCGGACCAGGAAGGTCAGGCGATTGGTGCTGCCGTTGCCCTCGTTCTCCGTAACGTCCGCGACCGTCAACTGCGGCAGTTCCACCACGTCGAACAGGATCGGGGGGCGCGTGTTGGTGGCGCCGTGGTCATCCCAGGCCCGAATCTCGAGCCGATGCGTGCCCACGCCGAGGTTCGTCCACCGCATCTCCCACGGCGGAGCCGTCCAATCCGCCAGCTTCCGACCATCGCCGATCAACTCCACGTGGATCGGGTCGGAGTCCGCATCGGTGACGTCCAGCGAGATCGGAACGTCCGCGGGGACGGTGTACAGGTCGCCGAAGCGCGGGGAAAAGATCTGGACCTCCGGCCGGGAATTCGGGCGGTCATCGGTCAGGATGACGCCCCGTCCGCTCCGCCGCTCCGGATCCGCGACGGCGCCCCGCACCCGCAGGATGTCCAGGAACAGCGTCTCGTCGTATTCCGGGCGGATGTCCCCGACGACCGGGACGGGCACGGTGGCGCGCAGTTCCCCGGCCGGAATCACGACGGTTTCCTCGTAGTGCCGGTAGTCGTCCAGGGAGGATCGCGCCGTGCCGTCGCGCGTCGCGACGTCGACCTCGACGGGGAACTCGCTGAGCGCGTCCAGCTGGAGGAGAAAGGGCAGGGTGGTCAGCCCGGATTGTCCCTCGAGGACCGAGGCGTCGGGAATGACCAGCAGGGGCGGGATGGTGACCCGGAGCGGGACGTTCTGGGAGCGCGTGTTGCCGCCCCGGAGATCGGTGACGACGGCGGACAGCACGTGGTCGCCGGGGGCGACATCGGCCCACACCAGCCGGTAGGGCGCCGTGGCATCGGTACCGATCAGCTGCGTGCCGTCGTAGAATTCCACCTTCGCGATGGTGTTCGCACCATCCGCGTCGGACACGAACGTCTCGACGACGAAGGTCGCCGGCCCGACGGCCCGGTCCCCACTCCGCGGAGAGACGATCTGGATGGTCGGCAGGTTGTTCGGCGGGCGGCAGAGCAGGGGCTCGGGCACGGCGTTGGTGCGGACGCGGTCGTACAGGAATTTGACCTCGGCGGACGTGAGTGCGCGGCGGAAGAAGAAGGCCTCGTCGATCAGGCCGCCGAACCGGAACGCGGGGTCGGGGTCCTCGCCGTTCTGCCCCAATGCGAGCCGTCCGCTGGAGGGCTGGGTGGGATTGGCGAAGCGCTGGTCCTCGCGCACGCCGTCCACGAACAGGCTCCAGAGCTGGTTCGTGTATGTGGCGACGACGAAGTACCAGATCCCGGCCCGGATCGTGGTGGTGCTTTCCGCGCCGATGCCGAGGCCGGGACGAATCTGGAACTTGCCGCCGTTCTGATAGAGCCCGTAGTCCCGGGCCTCGGCCAGGTTCGTGCTCTTCCGGGCCATGATGGTCCCCAGCGCGATGGCCGAATCCGGGCGCACCCAGGCTCCCAGGCTGTAGGCGGCGTTGGTCGGGTAGTTGTACGGATGCGGATCCCCGATCACGAGGCCGCCGTTCCGGTTGAACCGGAACGCCCGGCCCACGCGCCCGGGCGCGTTGGTGACCAGCCCCACGGGGCGTCCCACCTGTTCCGTCACCGAATCGAACCCCAGGGCCGGCAGGTTCTCCCCGGTCCACCACGAGACCAGGTCGGGCGGGATGCGGGCGGCGGTGAAATCCTCGCAGTCCTGCCGGACGCGGGGCACGACGGTGAGCCGGGCGACGCGGGACGTGATGGCGCCATGGGCGTTGACGACGCGCACGGCGTAGTCGCCGGCGTCGACGAGCTGGATGTTCCGGACCGTCAGGCTGGCGTTCGTCGCCCCCGAAAAATGCCCGTTGGCGCCGATGCCCAATCCGCCCCGCCGCCATTCGTAGGTGGTGGGCAGGTCCGGCTCGACGATGACGCGCAACGTGACGTTGCGCCCGACCTCGTTGGTCTGGCTGACGGGATGGGTGACAATCGACGGCGGGATGAGCGCCGGGGGGGCGGTGTAGGCCTTGATGGCCCCGGGCACCGACGGGTCGTTGACCAGCGTCCGGATGCCGGTCGCGGGGTTGACCGAGAAGAACTCGAGAAAGGACGGCGCGCCGACGTCCCAGTACGTCAGCCGGAACGGATAGAGCCCCGGGAGCTGGACGAAACAATCGAACTGCCGCTCGCCGTCCTCGCCGCCCAGCGGCATGTCGAGCAGAAGTTCGCCCGGGGCCGATTCCGTGCCGAGCAACGCCAGCCGGTAGCCATCGTCGGCGATGAACCCGAAGCGGTTCAGGCCATAGGGCAACTCGATGAATCCCCGGATCTCCACCGCGAACGGCGCGCCGTTGGTGTCCAGCCCGCGGTCGGCCCAGAAGAGGTCCGGACGTCCCGTCGTGCCGTCGAACTCCCCGAGGGCGGTGGCCTCGCCGGGCCGGGCGAGGTTGAGGATGGGGAGGGTGGCATAGCCCACATTCGCCGGGGTGGGAACGGGATTCAGCGAGAGCAA
The DNA here is from genome assembly GCA_964608505.1 of uncultured Verrucomicrobiota bacterium. Lineage (GTDB taxonomy): Bacteria > Verrucomicrobiota > Verrucomicrobiia > Limisphaerales > CAIMTB01 > CAIMTB01. The sequence goes on along the minus strand of CAZSOV010000171.1, from coordinate 4,620 downwards.
CTGGTCGGCCGCCGCCGCGCTGTCGGTCAGGCGCACCCCGGACTCGACCTGGACGCTGCGCACGCGGAAGCCGCGCAGGGCGCCGTTGGTGGGCGAGACCTGGCGGGCGCTGGGAATGACCGTCAGATTCGCCGTGTAGAAGGACCAGTTGTTGGTCTGGAACCGGGCCGGCGCCCGGTTGTCCCCGAAGACCAGAGACACCAGGTAGTTCGAGTTCCCGGCCAGCAAGCCGGGTTGGTACGTGAACAGCCAGCCCGTGTCCGTCGGGAAACGCCGCAGATCCGAGGTCACGTCGCGTCCGCCGAACGTCAGCCGCAGGGTGTTGGTGTTGACCCGCGAATCCCGCTCCAGAACGGTGATGCGGACCGTCGCATCGGGCAGGATATTTCGCCCTTCCGGCGTGGGTTCCCGCCGCGTGACCACCGGGGCGAAATAGCTCGGCGACGTCGCCCAGGCGCCCGCCGCCCAGCCCGACAGAAACATCCACGCGAGGAACAGCCACGGCTGCCAGGTTGGCAGTCGGCCAGCGGGCGGGCGGCGGCGGTACGACATCGGTTGGCGGGAATCCTCTCCGCCCCACAGTTCGAACCGAACGCGGGTTCCGTCAACTCCGGAGAATGCGCCGCAAGTTTCCCTTTGACCGCAGCCGCACCGCGCTTGCAGCGTCCCCGCGCATGAAGCATCTGGTCGCCTGCCTGGCCTTCCTCGTCCTGGCCGTGGGCTGCTCGCAGCGCATCGTGAAATCGACCCGCCTGGACTACCCCGCCACCCGGAAGGACCCCACCGTGGACGTCCTGCACGGCCAATCCGTGCCCGATCCCTACCGCTGGCTCGAGGACGACAACTCGGCGGAGACGAAGGCCTGGGTCGAGGACCAGAACCGGGTCACCTTCGGCTACCTCGGGCAGCTCGGCCATCGCGCCGCCATCGCCGCGCGCCTGACCGAGCTCTGGAACTTCGAGCGCTGGGGCGTACCCAGCCGCCGCGGCGGACGTTACTTCGTCTCCCGCAACGACGGGCTCCAGAACCAGGCCGTCCTCTACACCCTGGCCAGCCTCGACGGTCCCCTCACCGAGCTTCTCGATCCCAACCGGCTCTCCACCGACGGCACCGTCGCCCTGAGCGGCAGCGCGATCAGCGACGATGGCCGCTGGTTCGCCTACGGCATCGCCCGCTCCGGCTCCGACTGGCAGGAGTGGCGCATCCGCGACGTCGACACCGGCCAGGACCTCCCCGACACCGTCCAGTGGGTCAAATTCTCGGGCGCGGCCTGGCTGCCCGACGGCTCCGGATTCTATTACAGCCGCTACGACGAACCGAAGGAATCCGAGAAGCTCACCCGGGCCAATTACTTCCACAAACTCTTCTTCCACCGCCGCGGCACGCCCCAAAGCCAGGATGTCCTCGTCTACCACCGCCCCGACCGGAAGGAGTGGAACTTCAACGCCACCGTGACCGACGACGGACGGTTCCTCGTGATCACCGCCACCCAGGGCACCGACCCCCGCAATCGCGTGCTTTACCAGGATCTCTCCCAGCCCGGCTCCGGCGTGAAGGAACTGCTCATGGACTTCGACGCCGACTACTCGTTCATCGACAACGACGGGCCGGTGCTCTGGTTCCGGACCGACCTGAACGCGCCCCGGGCCCGGGTCATCGGCATCGACGTCACCCGCCCCGCGCGAACCGAATGGCGCGAACTCATCCCCCAGGCGGAGGAGACGCTCACCGGCGTGTCCGTCGTCGGAAACCGCTTCGTCTGCGACTACCTCAAGGACGCCCGCAGCCTGGTCCGGCTCCACGCGCTCGATGGCCGGTTCGAACGCGAGGTGGAACTCCCCGGCATCGGGTCGGCGGGCGGATTCGGCGGGCGCCGCTCGGACACCGAAACCTTCTATTCGTTCACCAGCTTCACGATGCCGGGCAGCGTCCTGCGCTACGATTTCACGACGGGACAAAGCAGCGTCTGGCGCCGGCCCAAGGTCGATTTCGATTCCGCGGCCTACGAAACCCGGCAGGTCTTCTACACGAGCAAGGACGGCACCCGGGTGCCCATGTTCATCACCGCCAAACGGGGCGTGAAACTCGACGGTCGCAACCCCACCTACCTCTACGGCTACGGCGGGTTCAACATCAGCCTGACACCGTCGTTCTCGGTCCCCATCGCGGCCTGGCTCGAGATGGGCGGCGTCTACGCCATGCCCAACCTCCGTGGCGGCGGCGAATACGGCGAGGCCTGGCATCAGGCCGGCACGAAGCTCCGCAAACAGAACGTCTTCGACGACTTCATCGCGGCCGCCGAGTGGCTGATCGCCAACCGCTACAGCTCCCCCCCGCGCCTCGCCATCGGCGGCGGCAGCAACGGCGGACTCCTCGTCGGCGCCTGCCTCGCCCAGCGCCCCGAGCTCTTCGGCGCCGCCCTCCCCGCCGTCGGCGTCATGGACATGCTCCGCTTCCACAAGTTCACCATCGGCTGGGCCTGGACCAGCGACTACGGAAGCGCCGACGACGCGGACGAATTCAAGGCCCTGTTCGCCTATTCGCCGTATCACAACCTCAAACCCGGCACCCGCTACCCGAGCACCATGGTCACCACCGCCGACCACGACGACCGCGTGGTGCCCGCCCACAGCTTCAAGTTCGCCGCGCGCCTCCAGGAATCCCATGCCGGCCCGAATCCCGTCCTCATTCGCATCGAAGCCAAGGCAGGTCACGGCGCCGGCAAGCCGACCAGCAAACTCATCGCCGAGGCCGCCGACCGCTGGGCCTTCCTCCAGCGGGAACTCGGCGTGCGCTAACCCGACCGGGTGCGGCCCGCCGAACCGTGCGGCGCGGGCTGCCCAGGTTCGCCTCATCCCGGCACACCCAGGCGCTTCAGGATCGCCTTGTGCTCCTTGAGGTAGTTGTAGCGCGCCGCGACATCCGCCCAATCGCTCGCTCCCGGACGCAAAGCCTCGTTCGGATGCTCCCGGTTCGCGGCTCGGATGGCTTTCCGGATGTCCAGGCCCCTGCTCAGGTGGCCGACGACGGTGTCATCGTACACTGCCTCGGCTTCCGATCTGTCTCCGATGATTTCACGAGCGCGCGCGAAGTAGGCGTTGATTTCGTTTAGGTCCATGATGTGGGGGAAAGTCGTTCCGGCGAACCCGATGCGTCGGCGATCGGAGCCGGGGGAACGACATTGCCGCGACAGGTCCCGGCATGCGGACTGCGCCAGGGCGCGTTCCAAGTTCGTCCCGAGGGACGAGGGACGGTAGCGGGCGGCAGCGCCCCGGTTGGGGCGCGCGAGATAATCGGTGAAACTGCGCTCCGCAGCAATACACCTTCTAGGGTTCGGTCTTC
>CAZSOV010000171.1:0-1260 GCA_964608505.1 uncultured Verrucomicrobiota bacterium | reverse complement strand
GTTTCGCCGTCGGAATCGTCTCGCGGATGTGGTTGGCCAGCTCCCGGATCTTCTCTCCGTCCCCGCTGGCAAACACGTCATAGAGCCGGCGCTTCTCCGTCCTGGATGCCGACGAGCAGTATTCGCCGATCACTTCGGGCGGGAGGAGAACCATCGGACCAGGTCGACCATGTCCGTGCAGCGTCGCCCTCCCGAAAACATTCCGCCCCGTGCCCGCATAACTGACCCAATCCTGCCGAAACTCGGTGGGATGGTCGGAACGCATGAACGCCTCGAGGGCGGACTCCCGATACCAGGAACCCGTTCGCCAGCCAAAGAGCCAATCGCGATACCCCTTGCGCGAGCCGGTGTTGCGATCGACAAACGCCCAATCGCGACACACCGGAACCGCCGGAAGCACCAACGCGCTGGCAAGGACGACGAGCAACCCGACCACGATGCATGTGCGAGGCGCTCTCATGGTTCATTTGGCCTTCGGAAGCTCGGCATTCCTTCCCGGAGGCCGAACCTGTTTGAGGACGTAGCGGCTCGAGGCGTCGGCAAAGGTGCTCGGCGGCTCGCCGGGTATGGCGTAATCGGCCAGGGTGAGCGTCCCGTCCTCGATCTTGAAAATGGCACCGACCACCTTGCCGATGCTATCAGCCTGCGAGGGAGGACAGCCTTTGATGGTGGCATGCAACTGCTTCGGGTCCTTGCCGGCAGGCAGGACAAGGGTCGTCTCGAACCAGAAGTTCGTGTCCCGGTGAAAATGCAAGGAACTGCCGGTGATCGTGATGGTGATCCTGCCGTCCGCCTCCGCGCCCATCCTGAAGCCCTCCCATGTCCCCTGGAGAGGTCTCAGTTCCGCGGCGATCGGTTGACTTGCAGCGCGATCGGCGCCGGCGGCGAATGGCTCGCCCGCGCGGGCAACCAAGGAGACGATCATGCAGACAAGGGTGCGGATATGCCGACATGGTTTCATCGCTTCAAATGTCGGGCGGCTGGCCGCGTAGGTTGTCAAAATTCCGTGAATAGATTGTAAATTGTCCGTTCACACACGGTGCGAGTTCGTCCATCCCGTCGACGACCGGCACCCCTGCGAGTCCATGGGCCGGCGCGTTCGCCATGTCCCGGTTCCTCGTCGCTTTCAATGGATCGGACACCACGTGCTCGGGGCCCCTCGTCCCGCGCGTCCGCCCGTCCCCCGTCCCGGAGGAATGCCGGAAGGTAGCCAACAGCTGAGGTGCACCAATCAAGGGATTTTTCTATTGTTGTTAATGA
>CAZSOV010000170.1:0-16550 GCA_964608505.1 uncultured Verrucomicrobiota bacterium | reverse complement strand
CCAGCATTTCGCGCACCCGCACTTCGTACCCGACGAGGTGACGAGGCGGACCCTTTTCGTTCACCCCACACGCTCCGCCTCCTCATGTCGGCGGCTACGAACCAGCATTTCGCGCACCCGCACTTCGTACCCGACGAGGTGACGAGGCGGACCCTTTTTGTGCACCCCACACGCTCCGCCTCCGCACGTCGGCGGCTGCGACCCAGCACCTCGCGCACCCGCACCTCGTACCCGACGAGGTGACGAGGCGGACCCTTTTCGTTCACCCCACGCGCTCCGCCTCCTCATGTCGGCGGCTACGACCCAGCACTTCGCGCACCGCACCTCGTAGCCGCCGAGATCACGAGGCGGACCCCTTTCGTTCACCCCATACGCTCCGCCTCCGCACAGCGGCTAGGGCGGGGAGCCGGTCGCGGGCCCCAAGCGACTTTGCCCATCGCCCTGACGCCGGGAGGCAGGCAGGGCGATGGAGGAAGTCCGGGGTCGTCGCGGCGTGCCGGATTTGTTCCATTCGGGAAACCCCATGCAACCCCTGCCCACCCCCGATCCGCGCCCGTTCCTTCTCGGCCTCCTGCCCGCCCTGCTGGGCCTGGGCGCCTGGCTCGCGGTCCTGGCCGGACCGGCGGCGGTCGGCCAGGCCTTCGACATCAAGAAGACCGCGACCTTCCAACGCCTGAAGGCCGAGCTCGAGGCGACGCCCGCCATCGACACGCACGATCACCTGCCGCCCTTCGACCAAATCCGCGGACGGGTCGAAACGCCGTCCGGCTTCGGCATGACGCTGCAGTCGCTCTGGCAGAGCAGCTACTACACCTGGTTCAACCCGCTGACCGCCTGGCCGAAATCGGGCCGGTTCGAGGACTGGTGGCCGTCCGCCCGAAAGGACTTCGACAACGCGCGGGCGACCAGTTTCTACCGGTACCAGCTTCACGCCTTCACGGGGCTCTACGGGGTGGACTTCGACGCCATCACCGACGACGAGGCGGCGCGCCTGAACGCGCGGATCTTCGAGAACTACCGGGACCCGAAATGGGTCTACGAGGTGGTCACGGAGAAGGCCAACATCGAGCTCATGATCATGGACCCGTACTGGGACCGGCTCGGGTTCTCGCTCGAATACCCGTTCGCCGTGCCGGCCGTGAACGTCACCGCTCTGCTGCGCGGCACCGCGGCCGCCGATTTCCCCAGCCCCCTCGATTCGCCCTACGCCTTCGCCGCGCGCGAGAACCTGCCCATCGGCACCTTCGACGAATACCTCGCGGTCCTCGATCGGATCCTCCTCCACGGCAAGACCCGGGGCGCGGTGTGTCTCAAGACCACCACGGCCTACGAGCGCACGCTCGATTTCGAGAAGGTGGACAAGGAACGCGCGGCGCGGGCGTGGGGAAAACTGCGCGCCCAACTGGCCCCGGCGGAGCTCAAGGCGTACCAGGACTTCCTGATGTGGCACCTCGCCGGGCTCTCGGCGCAGCACCATCTCCCGTTCCAGATCCACACCGGGCACGCGCGCATCCAGGGCAGCAATCCGATGCTCCTCGTCGATCTGATCGCGGCGAATCCCGCGACCCGGTTCATCCTGTTCCACGGCGGTTATCCCTGGATCGGCGAGACGGGCGCCATCGCGACCCGCTACCGGAACGTCTGGATCGATTCCGTCTGGCTTCCGACCATCAGCTACACCATGGGCAAGCGCGCCTACCAGGAGTGGCTCGAGGTCGTGCCCTCCAACCGCATCCTCTGGGGCGCCGACGCCCATCACGCCGAGGGCATCTACTCCGCCACCGAGTTCACCCGCCGCTGCCTCGCCGAGGCCCTCGCGGAGAAGGTCGAACGTGCCGAACTCCGCGAGGAACACGCCCTCCGCATCGGACGCCAGATCCTCCGCGAGAACGCCCTCGAACTCTTCCCGTCGATGCGCGAAAAGCTGTGGAAGCACAAGGGCACCCGCCTCGTGCCCTGAAGCCGAAGCCCGGCGCCAATCCAAGCCGACCGCCCCGGGTCCCCGCCCGCGAAACGACGCGCGGATCGAGGTCGACGCGCCAGGCGTGGCCCTCTCCCGCCCTCCCGCGCCTCACCCGAGCCGGTCCAGGGTCCAGGGCGCCCGCCGCTCCCGGTCCAGGTGGCGGTTGGCCTCGGCATCGTCCGGAAACCGTTCCGCGACCGCGTCCCAACGAAGGCGGCGCCCCAGGTACCGCGCGATGTTGCCGAGGTGACAAACCGTGGCCGAGCGATGTCCGATCTCGACGTCGGCAATCGGCCTGGCCCGGGTCTTGATGCAATCCAGCCAATTTTTCAGATGCCCCTGGTCCGGCGCCTGGCGCTGCCCCCGGATGACGGACTCGACGAGTTCGTGCGGATCGGATTCGAACACGCCCCGGTTGAGGGTGATGACGCCCTTCTCCGTGTGGAAGATGGCGCCGCCCTGCGGACCCTGGGCCAACTCGACCACGATCCCGCCCGGGTACTTGAAGGAAACCTTGGACCGGCTGCAAAGCTGGTTGCCCCGATCCGCGGTCTCGGGCGCCGCGTAGCGCGGCGGGTCCCAGGCGGGTCCCTCGGCCCAGACTTCCTCGGGCCCCCGGTCGTCCATGCCCAAGGCGCACTGCACCTGGTCGAGGCCGTGCGACCCCCAACCGGTCATCTCCCCGCCCGAGTACGGCCGGAACGACAGCCAGCCGGGCTTGGCGCGCGGCAGATACAGATCCTCGTGATAGGCCACGCGCGGCGCGGGCCCGCACCACATTTCCCAATCGAGGCCCTCGGGAATCCTCTGCTCGGGCAGCGCATGCTCCCAGGGCGTGGGATAGTTGTGGGCGACGACCCGCAGGATTTTGCCGGCCGCGCCGCTCTTCAGGAACTCGCAGCCCAGCCGGTTCTTCAGCATGGACCGCTGCTGGCTCCCGACCTGGAACACCCGTTGGTTCCGGCGCGCCGCTTCCACGATGAGCCGCCCCTCCCGGATCGTCAGGGACATCGGCTTCTCGGCGTACACGTCCTTCCCCGCCTGGCACGCGTGCACGCAGATGTGCAACCGCCAGTGCTCCGGCGTCGCCGTGATGATGGCGTCGACGTCCTTCCGCTCGAGCAACCGCCGGTAATCCTGGTAGGCCGTCGCCTCGTGCCGCTTCGCCACCGCCTCGGCCCGGGGCAGGTTCACGTCGGCCACCGCGACCACCCGCGCCGCGGGCAGGCGCAGCAGTTCCGCGTGCAGGCCCGACGCCTGCCGGCCCATGCCGATGAACCCGATGCCGATCCGGTCGTTCGGTCCCGGACGCTCCGTCGCGGCCCGCAGGCCCGAAGGCAGGATGGCTGGCATTCCGAACACGGACGCGGAGGCGAGGCCGGTCCGACGAAGGAAACCACGACGGGAGAGGGAGGTTCGTTTCATGGGGATGGAATCAGCGGTGGACAGAATGGGAGGGGATCTCGGTCAGGTTCATGGGTGGTTCGTTCAACCGGCCCATTCACGGTACCGCGCCGCGAGTTCGGCCTGTTCCAGCGTCCCTTCGAACAGCACCAACCGGTATCGCAGCCGCACCGACTGACCTGCGGCGAGCGCGTAGGGTTGTTCGCGGAAGAACAGCGGCGTCGGCGACAGGAATCCGTAGTCGCGCGTGAACCAGGGACAGGGCGACCAGGGATTCGCCGGATGATCGAACAACGCGATGCCTTCCTGGATGCCCCCCAGCCGCCGGCCCTGGAACGCGCACCACGCGGACGGCTTCCCGAACGTCCCCTTCTCCCCCGTCGCCCCCTCGGCGTTGATCAGCGTGCCACCGCCCGTCGGCACGATGTCCTCCGCGCCCCGGATCGAGAACAGCGAGTGGTTGGTCTTCGGGATCGTCACGTCCACGACGGCGGTCCAGACGAGGTCCCAGTCGATGAAGCGCCACCGCGGACCCGGCACGGTGACCCGGATCCGCCGCGCGTCCTTCATCACCACGGGCGCCCCGGGCAACCGCCACTCGCACTCGTCCCGAAGTTCGACCGAGGTCGGCGTGACCTCGCCCCAGCTCGGGCCGGTCGACTGGATCTGGCCCCGCTCGAGCCCCTCCTGCCAGTAGTTCCCTCCGTTGACGCGGTCGCAGCCGAAATAGGCGGAACGATGATGGGGATACGGCAGCGAGGACTCCGCCGTCAGCGACAGCCCCGACGCCGGCCCGGCGAGCGGATACAGGTAGGGAAACTTCTGCGAGCGATGGGCCCGGTAGCAGGTGACGATCCGGTTGTCCCAGCGCACCCAGAACTGCGGTCCCACCTGGTACGTCGCCAGGCCCGTCATCGGCCCGGTCAACGGGTCCACCGGCGCGCCGGCGCCCGCGCGAGTCACCGCGCCGCCCGTGCCGCCCATCACCGCGCCGGCGGCCCCGGCCAGGGCGCGGCCCAGGAACTCGCGGCGGGGCAGGGAGTCGGTCTTCGGCACCGGTCGGAACGCGGGCATGCCCAAGCGTATGCCCAAGCCCCGGCGGTTTGTCACCCATCCGTACGCCGAACCCGCGTGGCCCCCAGGTCGATGGACGAAGCCGATTGGGGCCCGCGACCGACTCCCCGCAATAGCGTCGGCGCGAAGGCGGGCCGGGTCGCGGGCCGATCGAAGCAGGCGATACCAGAGGAGAAAGCGGCGACTAGGCAGTCGCCGGCCCCAACACGATTCCGCACCGGACTTCGTCAATCGCCCCTCCGGCTCCCCATCGCCGCATGGCCGGGGTCACATCCCCGAATTTGACAAATGGGGCGCGACATTGCCCTCCGTCCGAGCGACCGGGGCCGTTGGCCTCGAGTGATCCTGATCGAGGCGTCGACGGATCGGGGCTTTCGGCAAGCGGTCCGTCGGCAAGCGGGGCAGGGCCGTTGACAAAGTCCTGCGTGGAACCGCGATGTGGGGCCGGCGACTGCCGAGTCGCAGGCTTCGCCTCTCGATTCGCCTGCTTCGATCGCCCCGCGACCCGGCGGTCGCGGGCCCCAATCGACTTTGTCAATCGACCTGCAAGCGGGGGGGCGGCAACCCAGCCTTGACCCCATTCGTTTACACGTGTAACCAGTGCGTCCACACACATGAACACCACGCCCCAGCCCCCGCCCATCTCCGAGGCCGAGTGGAAGGTCATGAAGCTCCTCTGGGAACGCGCCCCCCAGCCCGCCTACGACCTCGCCGCGCGTCTCGCCGAACAGGAGGACTGGCACCCCAGCACCGTCAAAACCCTCCTCGGACGCCTCCAGAAAAAGGGCGCGGTCACGGTCGAGCGCTACAAGAATCTCTTCCTCTACTCCCCCGCCCTGACCGAGGCGGATTGCGCCGCGCGCGAGGCCGATTCCCTCCTCGACCGCGTCTTCGGCGGCGCCCTCGAACCGCTGCTCCTGCACTTCGCCCGCCGCGAGAAACTCACGCCCGCCGACATCGACCGACTCAAGCGCACTCTGCGGCAGGCGAAGAGCAAACCGGAGTGATGCCATGCATGCCTGGCCCGAATTCGAATGGCTCGCCGCCCACTACGGGCGGGCCTCCTGGCAGGCGGCCTGCCTCGTCCCCCTCGTCCTGGCCGCCGCCTGGCTCCTCCGACGCCGCCTTTCTCCCCGCTGGCGCTACCTGCTCTGGCTGCCGGTCGTCCTGCGCCTGGCGTTGCCCGTCATCCCGGCGAGTCCCGTCAGCCTGTTCCGGTGGGTCGGCTCCCCCCCGCCGTTGCCGCCTTCCACGGCACGCGCCGCGGCCCTCCCTTCCCTTCCCAGCTCTCCCCGCCCCGAACCTTCGGGAGGCGAATCGGGTCCGCGCGTTCCGACCCTCGCCCCGGCGTCCGCCGCCATCGCTCGGAACAAACAACGCCCCGACGCGGTTCCGAGTGAAGCCGCGTCCAGGGTCCAGGCCTCGCACCTCGCCGGGAACCCGCGTCCAGCGACAGAAGCCACGGGTGCGAACTCCGCCGATCCCTCCCGCCCGCTCGTGTCCCCCGCCCGTTCCCTGCCCTGGCTCGCCCTGGGTTGGGCGACGGGCGTCGTGGTCGTCGCGTCCATCGCGCTCGCGGCCTGGGCCCGCCTGCGCCGCCGCGTGCGCCGCTGGCCCGTCGTGCAGGATCCCCGCGTCCGCGCGATTTGGGAGGAATGCCGGCAACGCATGAACGTGCGCCGCCACGTGCACCTGGTGGAGTCCCCGGAAATCTCCGGACCGGCCCTGCTCGGCGGGGCGGGGCTGTGGCTGCTATTGCCGTCCGGGCTGGCCCAACGGCTTTCCGACGACGAATGCCGCCACGTGTTCCTGCACGAACTCGCCCACGTCCGCCGCCGGGACCCGGCTCTCGCGCTCGTCCTGCTCCTCGTCCAGGCGTTGCACTGGTTCAATCCGGTCGTCTGGTGGGCGCTGGGCCGGATGCGCGACGACCGGGAAATCGCGACGGACGCGCTGGCGCTGGAACGGGGCGACGGCGCGGACCCCGTCGGATACGGGCTGACCATCGTCAAATTGCTGGAGGATTGCGCGCCCCCCGCGGCGGTCCCCGGGCTCATCGGCATTCTCGAGCGGCGCGGCCTCGCCCGCCGCCGGATCGAAGCCATCGCCGCCGCCGGTCCCCGGGCGACCCTCCGCGCCTCCCTGCTCGGGGTCCTCCTGCTCGGCGGTCTGGTCGCGGTCGGACTGACGGATTCCGCGGGCCGCGCCGGCGGTGCCGAGGCGGCTGGTTCGCCGCTCCGGACGGAACCCACGATCCTCGGCCTGCGCGGTGTCGCCCCGGCCCCGCTACCCACGAACGGGCCGGTGGTCCGCGTCACGGTTCTGGACGCGTCGACGGGCGCCCCGATCCGCGGCGCCCGGGTCATCGCGCCCAACGAAGCCGCGCACAGCGGCCAGATGCAGGCGAATCGGGGGTGGTCCTGCGATGCGGCGGGACGTGCCGAGATCCGCCTGGGCGAGATCCCCCAACCAATCCAGAGCCAGACCGCATCCCTTGCCTTGTCCGTACGGGCGCCGGGCTACGCGCCCGAGGGCCGAAGCTGGGCCGTTCCCAAGGGCGACGTGCGGCCCGGGGTGCCCGGCCAACTCACCGTCTCCCTGCACCGCGGGATCCCGCTGTCCGGGATCGTCGTCGACGCGGCGGGTCGTCCGGTGGCGGGCGCCCACGTCGAGGTCTGGGGCCGCGGGTACCAATTCGAAGATGTGACCCGGGCGCAGGAGCAGAACTACCCGGAGTATTGGTCGTGGACCGACGGCGCCGGACCCATCCGCACCGATGCCCAAGGGCGCTGGCAGATCGCCGATTTCCCCCAACACCTGAATTTGGCCATTGTCGATGTCCGACGTGACGGGGGCCCGCGGGAACGGTTCGTGGCGGTGGGCCCGAACGGAGCCGGGAACGGCGGAAGCCCGCCGAACGAACAGGGCCTGCCCCTGCGCCTCGCGGAGCTCCGTGACGGAACGGCCCGACTCCAACTGCCCCCGGCCTTTCCCATTCACGGACGCGTCCTCGGAACCGATGGACGGCCCATCGCCGGCGCCCGGGTCGTGGAAGGCTACGGCGCCTGGCAGCGATGGCTCGGGGCGGAGTGTCTCACGGACGCCGCGGGGCGGTTCCTCCTGCCCAACCGGTCCGAACGCGAACTCGTCCTCAGCGCCGAGGCCGAAGGCCATGCCCTCACGAGCGTGCTGGTCGTACCCGGCCCCACGAACGCCCCCACCGAAATCCGTCTGGCGCCCGCCCGCCCGCTGCTTCTGACGGTGCGCGATGCCTCCGGGCATCCCCTGCCGGGCGTCACGTTCCAATGGGATTCCTTCCGCTCCGACCCGCACGCGGAACCGTTCCAGGGCGTCACCGGTCCGGACGGACGGCTGCGCTGGGACCGGGCCCCGACGGGACGTCTGGCCTTCGTGCTCGAATCGCCCCTGCGAACGCGTCCGCGACGCGTGGTCCTGCCGCCCGATCCACGTGCCGTCGAGGTCTCCCTGCGCCCGGGCGAGGAACGGGAGATCCGCATCCAGGGACGGGTGATCGACGCCGAGACCGGCGAGGGCCTGGAAGTGTCGGTCATCACCCCGCGTCCGGAAGGCTACGGCGCCGGCCTTCCGGAGGCGTTCGAGCCGACCCGGACGCCGGAGGGCCCGGGCTTTCGGCTGACACTGCCCCTGGAGCGATTCAGCCAGGGGATCGAACCCGACTTCCGCCTCGTGCTCCGCGTCCCGCGCTTTGGCGTCGTGATCACGGAACCCCGGAATTTCGACGAGGGCGACTGGACCTTCGTCCTCCCGGCGCGCCGGGGCGGTCATTTCCAGGGAACCCTGCTTCTCCCCGGGGGCGAACCCGCCCGGGGCGCCCGGGTCGTCTCGCCCGTGCAGCACCATTGGCAGCTCTTCGAGACCGAGCCCCGGCGATTCTGGAAGGAGCGCCGGACGTTCGAGACCGAGACGGACGAACACGGGCGCTTCGCCCTCGACGCGGGGGCCGAAGCCGCCCTGGTCACGCATCCCGGGGGTTGCCTCGAACTCACCCTCGCGATGCTGGCCACGAACGACACCCAGGTCCTGAACCGCTGGGGCGAGGTGCGCGGCCAATTGCTGGTGGACGGACGCCCCGTTCCAGCCGCGTCCCTGTTCCTGCGCCTGGCCTCGGGACACGTGACCGGCCTGGAACCCTCGATCCGCGATCAAACCACCGACGACCAGGGACGTTTCCGTTTCACCAACGTGCCCCCCGGGGAAGCCCGGCTCAGCCGTCCGATCCCCACCAGCCGCCGTCACGACGGAATCGTCGAAACCCATCCCCGCCCCGTCATCGTGCGCCCGGGCGAAATCACCGAGGTCCGCTACACCTCCGACGGACGGCGCGTCGAGGGCTCCCTCCCCCCCGAACTGGACTGGCAGGCCTCGGCACACTCGCTGACGCCGCTTTATTCCGCGACACCGCCCCCCCCGGCGGATCCGGATCGCCACACCACGCAACGCAGCCTGGCATCCGCCGTCCAACGGCACCTCGCCGACCAGGTCCACGGATCCTGGTCCCGAACCGAGTACTACCTGCAAATGGAGAACGAGGTCTCCTTCCGCATCGAGGACGTGCCCCCGGGAAAGTACGAATTGAAGGTCACCGGACGTCCCCGGCGGACCACGCCGCCGTCGGGCCCCGACGCGCCCCTGCTCGCCTGGACACGTATCCTCGAGGTCCCCCCGCCCCCGCCGGATCGACCCTACGAACCCCTACGCCTGGGCCGCCTCGACATCACCTCCGAAGCCCCTTCCGCGGCCAGCGGGGTCCCGCCGGGTCGTTGAGCCCGAAAAAGCCCGCAAAACATGGAATTCCCCGGCCTTTCGGGCTCCCGCCGCCCCTCCCGGAGCACCGGTTTTTTCGGGGTCCCGGAAAATCGCGCTTGCCTCGAACCGAAGCCACGCCTATACACGCCGCCGGTCGTGTCCCAAATGTACGTGATTCCAGTGGAGCTTCTCCTTCGCGATATGCTTCTTCAACCGGTGAGGGTTGCTTGAGTCGTCCGTTACCTCCTCGTCATGCCCCGAGCGGGCCGGCTGTACGTATCAACGGAAAGATCCGGGCGCGCGAAGTGCGCGTTATAGGCGATGACAACCAGCAGATGGGGGTCGTGCCGCTCGCGGATGCCCTCAACATGGCGCGAGCCCGCGGGGTCGACCTTGTCGAAGTCGCCCCCAATGCCACTCCGCCCGTCTGCCGCCTGGTCGACTTCGGAAAGTACAAGTACGAGCAGGAAAAGAAGCAGAAGGAGAGCCGGAAGCATCAGCACGCCAACAAGGTCAAAGAAATCCAGCTCAGCGCGACCATCGATCCGCACGATTTCCAGACCAAGCTGGATCACGCCGTCGACTTCCTCTGCGAGGACATGAAGGTCAAGGCCTCGCTCCGCTTCCGCGGTCGCGAAATGGCCCACACCGAGTTCGGTTTCCAGGTCGTCCGTCGCTTCCTCCAGGAGGTCGGTCCCTGGGGTCATCCCGATTTCGAACCGAAACTCACCGGGCGCTCGATCAATGTCATGATCAGCCCGCATCCGCGCAACAAGCGGGCCAAACACCCCGATGAATCCCGCCTGACGGCCAACGCGGGCGGCCCCGTGCCCGCCGCACCCGAAACGCTGGTCGAGGTCAAGCCCCCCGCCCCCGCCACCCGCCCGGCCGCGACCGGCCCTGCCTCGCGCCCCTCCGGCAGCGGCGCCGCGCCCGCCCCCGGAAACCCCACCGCCGCCGGCGGCTTCGCGAACAACCCCTTCGAAGGCCTCAACACCGCCGGGAATCGCTAGCCCCCGACCGTCGCGGAGCGACGTTCGACTCGGGGCGCCCGGATGGGACGTGGCCGTCGGAGGCTTCGGACGTCGCTCCGCGACGAGGGTTCTTCCGGAGCGGACTTTTTCCGGGGGTTGAAACCCCCGGCTACCTTCGAAGGGTCGCTCCGCGACCCGGAAGCCACGGTCGGACACCTCGTTACGACTACCCATGAGCCACCCCCTGCAACCGTGCCGCGCGGTGAGGGCACCGGGCCTCCATGCTGTAGGCTGCGTGCCCCCACGCGGCGACGTGCGGTCCGCGGTTCCCCGCTGCAACCCGTGGCCTGACTCCTGCATTCTCGCCTTCCCATGAGCAAGATCGTCGGCATTGACCTCGGCACCACCAACTCGCTCGTCGCCACCGTGGACTCCGGCATCCCCTACGTGATCGCCGACGCCGAGGGTCTACGCCTCACGCCGTCCGTCGTTCATTTCCCGGGCCCCGACCTCCCGCCCATCGTCGGCCACAAGGCGAATCGGGTGCGGGTGATCCGCCCCAGCGAGACAGCCTACTCGGTCAAGCGTTTCATGGGCCGCCGCGGCTCCGACATCCCGCGTGAGGACATGCTGGTCACCTACGACGTCCGTGGCGAGGGCGCCGGACCCGCGACCTTCCAGCTCGGGGGACGGTCCTGGACGCCCGAGGAGGTCTCCGCCGAGATCCTCAAGAAGCTGAAGGCCGACGCCGAAGCCGCCCTGGGCGAACCCGTCACCCGGGCCGTGATCACGGTCCCCGCCTACTTCAACGACGCCCAGCGCCAGGCCACCAAGAAGGCCGGCGAACTCGCCGGGTTCACCGTCGAACGCATCCTCAACGAACCCACCGCCGCCGCCCTGGCCTACGGTTTGGACAAACTGGCCGACCGCGCCCGGATCGCCGTCTACGACCTTGGGGGCGGCACCTTCGACCTCTCCGTCCTCGAACTCAACCAGGGCACGTTCCAGGTCCTCTCCACCCACGGCAACACCCGCCTCGGCGGCGACGATCTCGATACCCGCCTCACCGAGTTTCTCTGCGTTCGGCTTCGCGAGGCCGGCGGCCCGGATCTCGGTGCCGGCGACCCGGCCTCGCGCAAGGCGGGCGGGTTGGCCCCCGAAAACCTGTCCATGCTGTCCCGCCTCCGCGAGGCGGCGGAACAGGCCAAGATCCGGCTGAGTTCCGAGCTGGAGGTCGAGATCGCCCTCCCCTTCCTCACCCCGACCTTCAGCTTCAGCCTGCGCCTGACCCGCGCCGAACTGGAGGCCCTGACCCGCGACATCCTGCTGCGCACCCGCTCGCACTGCCTCCGCGCCCTTTCCGACGCGAAGCTCGAAGCGAAGGACCTCGACCAGGTCGTCCTCGTCGGCGGCCAGACCCGCATGCCCCTCGTGCGCCAGCTCGTGTCGGAATGGTTCGGCTGCGCCGAGTTCGAGGAAACCCGCGGCGACCTGCGCCTCGGCACCGACTACCACCGACCCGACGGCCCGATGTTGAACACCGGGGTCCATCCCGATGAAGCCGTCGCGCTCGGCGCCGCGATCCAGGCCGAGATCCTCGGCGGCGGCCTCCGAAACCTCCTCCTCCTCGACGTCACACCCCTCTCGCTCGGCATCGAGACCTTCGGCGGATTGATGAACGTCATCATCCCCCGCAACACCACGATCCCCGTCAAGGCCGGCGAACTCTTCACCACCGCCCTCGACAACCAGCGGTCCATGCTCATCCACGTCCTCCAGGGCGAACGCGAGCGCGCCCACGACAACTGGAGCCTCGGCCGCTTCGAACTCGAATTCGAACCCGCCCCCAAGGGCGTCCCCCGTGTCGGCGTCCAGTTCGCCATCGACGCCGACGGCATCCTCCAGGTCCTCGCCCGCGACGTCCGCACCGGACGCGAGAAAATCGTCGAGATGAAATCCGCCGTGGACGTCAGCGACGCCGACGTCCAGCGCATGATCGAGGAATCCGTCGATCACGCCTTCGACGACCTCAAGGCCCGCCAGTGGATCGAGGCCAAGGTCAAGGCCGGCGAAACCCTGTCCGCCACCCGCAAGGGCCTCGCCGAGCACGGCGCCGAACTCGAACCCGCCTACCGCCAGCGCGTCGAGGAGGCGCTCCGCACCGTCGAAGCCGCCCTCGAAACCGAGGACGCCCGCACCAAAACCGGCGATGCCGCCCGCCTCAAGGCCGCCAACCAGTCCCTCGACGAGGCCACGCACCAGCTCGCCGAACTCATGATGGACCGCGTCATGGAGGAGATGCTCCGCAAGCGCGGATTGATTCAGTAGAGCCCCGGCGGTTCAATCGCCGCATGTCGCCGGACCGCTTCGCGGACATCACCTCGCGTTATTCCTCCCTGAAAATCGTCCTGCTCGGGGACTTCTGCCTCGATCGTTACCTCGAAATCGACCCCCGGAAATCCGAGACCTCCATCGAAACCGGGCTCGCCGTCCACAACGTCGTCCGCGTCCGCAGCCAGCCCGGCGGCGCCGGGACCATCCTCAACAACCTCGTCGCCCTCGGCGTCGGCACCGTCCGCATCATCGGCTTCTGCGGCGACGACGGCGAAGGCTACGAACTCAAACGCGCCCTCCGCACCCTGCCCGGCGTCGTCGATGCCGGCTTCCTGGCCACCGGCTACCGCCGCACCTTCACCTACTGCAAACCCCTCGTGCTCCACCCGGGCCGGCCCCCCGAGGAGTTGAACCGCCTCGACAGCAAGAACTGGGAACCCACGCCCCCCGCCATCGAGGAACGCCTCGTCGACGCCCTCCAGGAAGCCGCCCGCGACGCCGACGCCGTCATCGTCCTCGACCAGGTCGACGTCCCCGACACCGGCGTCGTCACCACCGCCCTTCGCGCCGCCCTCGGCACCCTCGCGAACGAAAACCCCGACCTCCTCGTCCTCGCCGACAGCCGCCGCGGCCTCCGCGCCTGGCCCCCCGTCGGCTTCAAAATGAACGCCGCCGAACTCGGCAGCCTCCTCGGCGTCCCCACCCCCTCCGGCCCCGACGCCGTCCGCGAAAAAGCCGCCGAACTCGCCCGCCAGAACGGTCGCCCCGTCTTCGTCACCCTTTCCGAAAAGGGCATCGTCGGTGCCCTGCCCGGCGGCGAGGTCGTCCATGTCCCCGCCTTCCCCGTCCACGGCCCCATCGACATCGTCGGCGCCGGCGACGCCGTCACCGCCAACCTCACCACCGCCCTCGCCGCCGGCGCCGGATTGGCCGAGGCCATGGAACTCGCCATGGCCGGCGCCAACGAGGTCGTCCATCAACTCGGCACCACCGGCACCGCCAACATCGGCCACCTGCGGGAACACCTCGGCGTCTGAACCCCGGGCCGCCCGTCCTCATGACACCCCGGCTCCCGCCTCCCTGCCCGCGCACCCGCCCGGCGCCGCTTCCCCTCCTCCTCCTCCCCCTCGCCGGGCTCCTCCTCCTCGCCGGCTGCCTCGCGCCCCGACGCGCTCCCGGACCCGCGCTCCAACGCTTCGAGTTCAACCGCCCCCAGATGGGCGTCCCGTTCCGCATCGTCGTCTACGCCCCCGACCCAGCCCGCGCCCAAATCGCCGTCGACGCCGCCTACGCCCGCGTCGCCCGCCTCAATGCCGTCCTCAGCGACTACGATCCCGACAGCGAGATCAACCGGCTCTGCCACGACACCCCCGTCGGCCAGCCCGTTCCGGTCAGCCCCGAGCTCTGGACCATGCTCGCGCGTTCCCGGGACCTCGCCGCCCGTTCCGACGGCGCCTTCGACGTCACTGTCGGCCCCCTCGTCAACCTCTGGCGCCGCGCCCGTCGCCTCCGCGAACTGCCTCCCGATCATCTCCTCGCCCAGGCTCGCCCCCGCGTCGGCTGGCAGAAACTGAAGCTGGATCGACGCCGCCGCACCGTCACCTTCCTCGCCCCCGACATGCGCCTCGATTTCGGCGGCATTGCCAAGGGCTACGCCGCCGACGAAGCCCGACGCGTCCTCGCCGGGCACGGACTCACCCGCGTCCTCATCGGCGCCGCTGGCGACGTCGTGGCCGGCGATCCGCCCCCGGACCAACCCGGCTGGCGCATCGAGATCGGTTCCACCGACGACGCCCCGGCATCACCGCCCCGCTTCATCCACCTCCGCCACGCCGCCGTTTCCACCTCCGGCGATCTGTTCCAGCGCCTCGACATCGGTGGCCGCCGCTACTCCCACATCCTCGATCCCCGGACCGGCATCGGCCTCACCGACGGCGCCCTCGTCACCGTGCTCGCCCCGGACGCCACCACCGCCGACAGCCTCTCCACCGCCGTCAGCGTCCTCGGCCCCGACCGGGGGCTCGCCCTCGTCCGTCGCACCCCGGGCACCTCCGCCCTGATCCTCCGCCCCGCTCCCGGCGGCACGAACGCGGCCCCCATCGAAACCCTCTCGACCGGACGCTGGCGCGGCCAACGCCTCGCGAATCCCTGAGGGCCTTCCTGACGCAGGGAACGCAAAAGGGCGCCCGCGCACCGGCGCGAACGCCCTTCTCTCCATGAACCGCCCACTGCCATCGCTCCGCCCGGTGAGGGCACCGGGCCTGCCGTCTGTAGGCCGCGTGCCCCCACGCGGCGACGTGCTGTCCGCGGTTCAAGGTCCCAACGCACGGCTCGCGGACCGTGGCGCCTTCTGAATCCGGTCAGGGCAGGTTCGGCGTGAACAACGGCGCGCCCGGATCCTTCACGTACAGACTCAGGATCGCGAAATGACTCGGATCCCCGCTCAGCAACGCGTGGTTCACGATCAGCAGCGACTTCGTCCGCGCGTCGAACGCGATGCCGGCCGGATTATCCAGCGGTACCGGAGCCCCGACCGGGCTGCCGTAGCGGGTCAACTCGCTGCCGTCGCATCCCAGGACCGAGATCTGGTTCGACAGCGCGAGCGAGACATAAAGCTTCCCGTGCGCGCCGAACGCCAGCTGGTCCGGAAACTCGCCACCCGCGTACACATGGAACACCTCGAGATCCGATTCCTCCGGATGCGCCACCAGCGGCAGCCGGTAGATCGTGCCCTCCGTCGGATTCAGGATCGAACTCGTCGTCGCGAAATACGCCCAGTCGCCGTCGGGATCGATCCGCATGCCGTTCGGTCCGAACGGAAAGAAACCCCCGCCCTCGAGCAGCGGGCTCTGGAACCAGATCTCCGGCGCGCCGCCGCCGGGCGCGTACCGCCAGATCGTGGCCTGCAACGAGTCCGTCACGTAGGCGTTGCCGTGTGCATCGAACACCAGGTCATTCACGAGCGGCGGCAGGTCGATCACCGTCGGCGAGCAATCCTGTCCCGGCGCCGCCGCCCCGCAGGCCGGCAGGTCCGGCACCGGCGCCCCGTAGTTCTGCTGCACGTAGCCCTGCCCCTGCTTCCGGAAGCGGATCAACCCGAGCTGCGTGCTCAACGCGTAGATCCGGCCATCGCGGTCCACCGCCACGTTGCTCACCGCGTGTTCGAACGCCAGCGCCTCGCCCGCCACGCTGATCGTCGTCACCAGGTTCCCGTTGTTCCGGTTGTACACGTGGATCGCCGACGGCCCCGTTCCCGCCGTGCCAAACCGCGCCGGGCCGGACACGTACACCCGGTTGCCGTCCACCGCCACCCCTTCGGGAAACCCCGGAACCGCCGGCACCGCCGCGAACGGGGTGATCGTCCCGACCGGCGTCGCCGCCTCCACCATCCACCCGGCCAACCCCAACCCCAGGCCCACCAACGCCAACCGCCACCCCGACCCGCGACGGGATGCCAGGCCGGAGCCGGATGGCCGTGGTGAAAGACCGCCTTCGCGCGCGGACGAGGCCCGGGAGGATGCAATCGAATGATTCATGAACGGATCGGAATGAATGGAGAGTTCTCGTCGTCTTTCCGGAGCCGTGCCGACGCTCGGCAACATACCCTCCGGCCAACGACGATCCCCAGTATTCAGATCCCGCGCCCCGTGGGAATGCGTCGAAGGACGTAGTCTCCCGGCCTCCCGACGCCTCCAACCTCGTCCCCGAAAGCCAATCGCCCCACCGGCACCTCTATGCCGGCGGGGCGTTCCATTCGTGTTTCCGTGAACCTCACTAACCCAACACTGCCTTCTGGTTCTCTATCGGCTCCCCCCCTTCCCCACTTGAGCCCCTTGAGCCCGATTTTTCACCCCTCCTCCAACCCTCGCCCTGGCGGCGCGGCGCGACGCCCGAGGGTTGCCGAGGCCTTCAGGCCCCGGTTTCGCCCTCCTCTTGACCCAGTCGCGGCGCGCCCCACGACGGTGGCCGCCGTCGCGGCGCGACGCCCGACGGGTGACGGGGCCGGCAGGCCC
>CAZSOV010000169.1:0-16693 GCA_964608505.1 uncultured Verrucomicrobiota bacterium | reverse complement strand
GCCGATGTTCTTCAGCGTGGGCAACCACGACGCCTGGGGGAGTCTGGCGGCGTACGCGGCGGCCTTTTGCCAGCCGACGAACACGGCGACGGGCACGGAGCTGTTCTATTCGTTCGACCAGGGGGACGTGCACGTGACGTGCATCTACGCCCCATGGTACGGGCTGTCGGGCATCAGTCCGTCCCCGTTCGGCGGCGACGCGGGGCCGCAATACGCCTGGCTGACCAACGACCTGGCACGGACCATGAAGCCGTGGAAGATCGTGTTCTTTCATCAGCCCCCGTTCACGTCGGGGCCGCACCTGATCGACGACTATGACGGGAGCCGGCGGGCGGACACGGAGGAGGCGCGGGAGGGGTTGCTGCCGATCCTCTCGGCGCACGGCGTGCAGCTGGTGCTCAACGGGCATGATCACGTTTGGGAACGGTTTGCCCCGACGAACGGCGTGCATTTCGTCGTCACGGGCGGCGGCGGGGGGCATCTGTACCCGCTCGTGGATCGGCAGCCGGGGAGCGCGCAGTTCTACCCGGTCTACCATCACACGCGCATCCGGGTCCGGGGCCCGGAGATGAGCGTGGAAGCGGTGGACCCGCAGGGGCGGCGGATCGACGGGTTCGTGATCCGGCGGCCCGGGACCGCCGAATCCAGCTTGGAGGCGCCGTTCCTCCCGCCGGGCGCGGTGCCGGCGGCGATGCCGGGACGGCCCGTGGACGACGGCAATGTGCCCGGGGAATCGTTTCCCTTGAGCGGACCGTCCATCACGCCGGTTCCGTCGGGCTCGGCCAATCTCGGAAGGTTCCTCGCGGGTTACGATGCGGAGGCGGTCACGTTCGGGTTTCGCGACGTGATGCTGTGGCCCGGGCAGACCTTGGCGTTGTTCGTGGCGCCGCCGCGTCGCGACGGGGAATCCGGGGTGACGCACCTGGCCGGGATCGGACGGGAACGGGGACATCCGTTCGCCCGTTGGAATCTCGGGTTCGAGGGGTTCGAGCCGACGCTGGCGTGCCTGCTCGGGGACGAATGGGCGGATGCCAACGACCCGGGGCACCGGCGTCCGGCGGCGCTCGTGCCGCTGGGGCAGGGGGTATTCCGCCTGGACGCGACCCTGGCGCCGATGCGCGACGTGGGGTTGCGCCAGTTCAATCGTTCGCCCCAGGACGTGGGGAGTCCGGACGAGCAGGACGCGGATTTCATCGTGGTGCGGGTGCCGCGGGCGCATCTGGGCGGGGTGTTGCCCGGCGACACGTTGCGGGTCGCGGCGTTGGTGGTCTCCACGCCCTCCGCCGAGGCGGCTGCGGTTCCGGTGGCGGACGCGGGTTTTCTCGGGACCGGGCTGCGTTCGGTGGAGGGCGGGGGACTGCTGCTTTCGCCGGTGACGGTGACTCTGGGCACGCATCCGGGGGGCGACGACGATCTGGACGGTTTGCCGGAGGCGGAGGAACTGCGGCTCGGGGGCGATCCCGGCAATCCGGACACGGACGGGGACGGCCTGCCGGACGGATGGGAAGCGGGGCATGGGTTGCGGCTGGATGTGGGGGTGGGTTCGGAGGGGGCGGGGGGCGACCCGGACGGGGACGGCTATTCGAACGGCGAGGAGTTTCGGTCCGGTACGGATCCGCGGGATCCGGCGCGCACGTTGAAGGTGGGCCTGGGGGCGCACGGGGAGGGTTGGGTGCTGTCGTGGCGGGCCATGGTGGGACGGCGGTACGACGTGGAAACGAGCGGGAGCCTGGGCACGGGCTTCGTCACGGCCGGAATTCCGGGTTTGCCGCGGGTGGCCGGGAGCACCAACGAATCGGCGCTGATTCCCCGGCAGGAGGCGACCTCGGCCCGCTGGTTTCGGGTGCGGGAAGTGGAGTAGGGGGAGTGGCGTCCGCGGTGACGGACGGCATACAGTGCGCGCCATGAAACGGGCGATGGCGATGGGTTTGTGGTGCGTGACGACGTGGCTGGCATCGAGGGTGGGTGTCGGGGGAGCCGAACCGGCGGCGTGGCGTCTGGCGCTGCCGCGCGATTACCAGGTGCAGCAGCGGGAGACCCGGACGGAAGGCACGGTGGTGCTGGAAGGAGTCCGACCGACGGACGAACAGGCGGGCGATGTCTGGGAGATTCGCTGGGACGGCGTGGCGGGGCGGGAGGCCTGGCAGCCGTTGACCGGGTTGGAGGCGGGAACGGGGCGGGACGGGTTTCGGGTGATGCAACGACTGCCCGCCGGGGGTTGGTACGGGCTGGGACTGCGGATCCGGCGCGGAACGGAGGTTCTCCACGAGACGCGGGTCGAACACGTCGGCGTGGGCGAGGTGTTCGTGGTGGCGGGCCAGTCCAATTCGGCGAATCACGGGGAGAAGCGGCAGGAATCGCGGAGCGGGATGGTGGCGGCGCGGGGGGCGGACGGCTGGCAGCCGGCGCACGATCCCCAACCCGGTGCCAGCGGCAACGCCGGGAGCTTCATGCCGGCCTTCGGCGACGGGATGTTCGCGCGGTTCCAGGTGCCCATCGGGATCATCGCGGCAGGCGTCGGCGCCACCAGCGTGCGCGAATGGCAGCCCAGGGGCGTCCGTTTCCCGAACCCGCCCACGCTCACCTCGCAGGTGGTGGCGTCCGGAAACGAATGGGAAAGCCGCGGCGCTCTGTTCGACAACCTGACCCGGCGCCTGCGGTCGGCCGGGGAGCGCGGCTTCCGGGCCGTCCTGTGGCATCAGGGCGAATCGGACGCGAACCAGGCGGACCCGACCCGGACGTTGTCCGGTGAGCGATACGTCGAGCAGTTGACGCGGTTGATCCGGGAATCGCGCCGCGTGGCGGGGTGGGAGGTGCCGTGGTTCGTGGCGCAGGTGAGTTATCACGTTCCCACGGATCCGGGGTCGCCCGACATCCGATCGGCACAGCAACGGGTGGTGTGGGAGGTCGAGGGGGTGCATGCCGGGCCGGATTCGGATGCGTTGGGGGCGGCGTGGCGGGATGGCGGCGGACGGGGCGTGCATTTTTCCGCGGACGGATTGCGGAAGCTGGCGGAAGGGTGGGTCGAGCGGGTGGGCGACTGGGTTTGGGACGAGTTGGCCGGGGCGAGCGGGGGTGCTGAGGCGACCGGCGCGGCGCGGGGCGGGGTTCCGCCGCGGTTGCACCTGCCGGGAGCCGAGGAATTCGAGGTGGCGGGACGACGCGCCTTCGTGTTTCTGCCGCCGTCCTACCGGAGGACATCGCCGCAGCCCTGGATCTTCTACGCGCCGACCCTGCCGGGGTACCCGGACGAGGCGGAGCGCTGGATGCACGAACGTTTTCTGGCGGCGGGCATCGCGGTGGCGGGCGTGGACGTGGGCGAGGCCTACGGGAGCCCGGCGAGCCACGGGGCGTTCGCCGCCTTGTACGGGGAGTTGGCGGGGAACCGGGGCTTCGCGACGCGGGCGTGTCTCTTCGGGCGGAGCCGCGGCGGGCTGTGGGCGAGCAGTTGGGCGATTGCCAGTCCGGAACGGGTGTCGGGTCTGATCGGGATCTATCCCGTGTATGATTTCCGGACCTACCCCGGGATCGCGAAGGCGGCGGAGGCGTACGGCGTGGACGCGGGCGGGCTGGAGGCGCGGGCGGCGGAGTGGAATCCGGTTTCGCGCCTGGACGTGCTGGCGCGGGCGGGGATTCCGGTGGCGCTGATCCATGGGGACGACGACCGGGTGGTGCCGTTGAAGGAGAATTCGCTCGAACTGGTGCGCCGCTACCGCGAGGGGGGACGGGCCTCGTTGGTGAAACTGATCACGCTGGAGGGGCAGGGGCACAATTTCTTCGAGGGCTTCTTCCGATCCCGCGAACTGGTCGACCACGCCATCGCGTGCGCGCGCGCCGGTTCGTCCCCGGTTCGTTGACAGCGGCGGGTGGAGGTCGAGCGTCGGCAACGTCGCCGATGCCCGGTCGTGCGGAGGGTCGTGGCGACGGATGAACGGCCTCGTGCCACCGCTTGCCATCGCCCTTGCCATGAAAAACGCCCGCCGTCGGTTCACGTTCCCCTTCCTCCTCGCGGTCCTCGGTGGGTGGGTGCCCGCCGCCCACGGGGCCTGGACCGCGGCGCGCTGGGAGGAGCGCGTGCGCGAGGATTGGCTGGTGTCGGAACGTCTGCGCGCCGATGCCCGGGCGGACGAACGCCCCTCCACGGGCGACGACGCGGCGGGGGGCGTCGACGGGGTGAAGAGCGGGGAATGGGGATTCCACACCGCTCGCACCGAATCGCCCTGGTGGCAGGTCGACCTGGGTTCCCGGCAGGAAATTTTCCGGGTCGTGCTGTGGAATCGGCGGGAGTCGGCGGATCGCGTGCGGCGGCTGCAGTTGCTCGTCTCGGACGACGGAAAGGATTGGCGGACGCTGTACCGGCACGACGATTCCGTATTCGGAGGCGGCAGCGATCACCGTCCCCTGGATCTCTTCCTCGAACCCGTCCGGGCTCGCTGGCTCCGCGTCCGGGTGCCGGGGGAGAACTTCCTGCACCTCGACGAAATCGAGGTCTTCGGAACCCGCGATCCCGGCGTGAATCTGGCCCTCCACCGGTCGGCCGACCAGAGCAGCACCTCGGAGTGGTCCCGGAATCATCGTCCCGTGCCCGAACCCGATTGGGCCGTTCGCGCGGAGGAGGTCTTGAGCGTGGCGGAACGCCTGGCGGAGGACGTGCCGGGCGGGGGGGAGGAACGGGATCGGATCCGCGCGCTGCGGGCCCGTCGCGCGGGACTTCAGGGAATGGAGGGCGCGCGCGACTTGTTTTTGGAGGCGCGGGGGATCCAGCGGCGGCTGGCGCTGGCCCATCCCTTGCTGGGATTCGACGAGGTCCTGTTCACGAAGCGGCTGCCGTCCAGCTTCAGCCACATGTCCGACCAGTATTATGGATGGTGGAGCCAGCCGGGGGGCGGCATCTACCGGCTGCGGGGCTTCCGGTCGGGCGTGCCCACGGAGACCTGTCTTACCGAGTCGTTCCGGGAGCCGGGCACCTTCCTGCGCCCGACGCTGAGTTACGATGGCACGAAGGTGCTGTTCGCCTGGTGCCGGTTTTATGCCCACCTCGCCGGGGAAACCAACAAGCTCGACAAGGCCCAGGTGCCGGAGGACGCCTTCTTCCATCTGTTCGAGATGAACCTGGACGGATCGGAGGTGCGCCGCCTCACGCGCGGGAAATATGACGACTTCGACGGACGCTACCTGCCGGATGGCCGGATCGTGTTCCTGTCCACGCGGCGGGGCGCATCCCTGCAGGCGGGGCGGGAGTCCGCCCGTCGGACCACGCTGGAACCGGATCGCCCGGACTGCTACGTGCGCTGCGGGGGCGGGCCGGAGCGCCCGGTCGCGGTCTACACCTTGCACACGATGGCGGCGGACGGCACGGGGCTGACGGCGATTTCGCCGTTCGAGATGTTCGAGTGGACGCCCGAGATCGGCGCCGACGGGAGCATCCTGTATTCCCGCTGGGACTACATCGACCGGGACAACATGCCGTACATGGGGCTTTGGTCGATCTCGCCGGACGGGGCGAACGCGCGGATCGTCTACGGCAACTACACGAAGGCGCCCCATTGCACCTTCGAACCGAAGCCGGTGCCGGGTTCGCGCAAGATCGTGTTCACGGCGAGCGCCCATCATGCCCAGACCATGGGCAGCCTGGTGCTGCTGGATCCCTCGGTCGGCACGGAGGGCACGGCGCCGATCCGGCGGCTGACCCCGGAGGTGCCGTTCCCGGAAATCGAGGGCTGGCCCAGGACCTACTATGCGAATCCCTGGCCCCTGTCGGAACGACTTCACCTCGTCGCGTGGGGTTACGAGGGCGCCAGCGTGCCCGGCCCGAACGGCTGGGATCGCTGGTATGCCGTCCAACGTCCGCGCAACGGCATGGCCCTGTACCTCTTTGATGCCGAGATCGGGCGGGAACTGCTGCACGCGGATCCCGACATCGCCTGCGGGGATCCGATCCCGATCCGCCCCCGCCCCGTGCCGCCGGCCCTGACCAGTTCCATCGCCTGGGAAGGGCCCCGGGAAGGGCGGTTTTTCCTCGGCGACGTGTATCGCGGGCTGAAGACGGTGTCGCGGGGCGAGATCAAGGCCCTGCGGATCGTCGCAGTGCCCCCGAAAACCCATCCCACCATGAACTATCCGGAGTTGGGCGTCACCCGCGACGACCCCGGCAAGTGCGTGCTGGGCACCGTCCCGGTCGAACCCGACGGCTCGGCGTTCTTCCGGGTTCCATCCGGCGTGATCCTCTTCTTCCAGGCCCTGGACGAGCGGGGCCAGTCGCTTCAAACCATGCGCAGCGTGACCCACGTCCAGCCCGGCCAGACCCTCGGCTGCACCGGTTGTCACGAGGGCCGAAATGAGGCCCCCGCCTCCCGCCTCACCCTGGCGGCCCGGCGCGAACCCTCGCGCATCCAGCCCGGCCCCGAAGGCTCCTGGACCATGGATTACTCCCGGTTGGTGCAGCCGGTCCTCGACGCGAAATGCGTTTCCTGCCACAGCCCCGGCAGCCGGGATCCTCGCGCGGCCGCCCCGGACCTGACGCCGCACCGGTCCTGGGAATCGCTGACGCGGTTCGGAAAGCCCAGTCTGCAGGACGTGGTGTGGGCGGGCTACCGGCGGGGATACTCCATCGAGCGCGAGGGGCCGGCCCTGGGCAGCGCCTTGCTCCGGTTGCTCGACGCTGAAGGGGGCCATGCCGGGGCGATGCTGAGCCCGGCCGAGCGCGAACGGTTCGTGATCTGGATGGATGCCTACGCCCAGCGGCGTGGGACCTTCGACGAACTCCAGGAAAACGACCTGGAACAATTGCGCCGGGATTGCGCGCCGCTCCTCGCCGAACGCGGCGCCCGTTGAGGCCGACGCCGCCTCCGCTCCCCGCGGGAGCGCGGGCGAGCCTATTCCCGGAACACCGGATCGAAATAAGCCGATGCCAGGCGGGCGTTGTCGCCGCGTACGATGGGCAGGAGCTTCTTCTCCTTCATGTAGTCGATGTGCCCGTCCATGTAGCCGTTGTTCAACCCTCCTTTGTGCAGGCGGAGATCCCAATCATCGACGGAGCCCCCGACGGACACGGACGCGTTGTGCATGGATTTCGGGTTCTCCTGCATGACGAGGAACTTGCCGGCAGGATTGAAGACCTGGCTGGCCTTCAGGCCCTTCGGCGGGAAATCGCCGGCGTCCCCGCCGTCGACGCGTCCGTTCATGCTGTAGTTGACCCGCAGGGCCTGGCCATGGATTCCCGTGCTCGGGCACTGGTAGATGGCGAAGCTGTTGGAATAGCCGTCGGGGTTGTTGCCCGTGGCGGGGCGGATGAGAGCCTGGCCGGTCACGTACGGAAAGACGGAGCCGGCCTCGGCATGGTGCCCGAAGGACCGCGGCGGACGCTTCCAGAGGTTGCGGTTGTTGGTGTCGGCGGCGTCCTGTCCGCCCCAGACCCAGTCCGGGGGCTGGTTGCGGTCCACTCCTCCGGCCCAGGGGTAGTAATCGTCGCTGTCGTCCAGATACAGGAGCATGCCGAGGGTGACCTGACGCATGTTGCTCTTGCACTTGGCCGTTCGCCCGGACTCCTTCGCCATGCTCAGCGCGGGGAGCAACATGCTGGCGAGGATGGCGATGATGGCGATGACGACGAGGAGTTCGATCAGGGTGAACGCGCCGCGGCGACGCGGGAGCAGGGTGGGGTTGGGGTCCATGGCCGGAGCTCCGGGAAAAGGGAGCGGTTGAGGAAGTTTCTGCCGAACCCCGGGAGGGCGCACCTGTTTTTAGGCCGGCACAGGGGGAATTTCAGGCGTGCCACCTGCCTCGGAGGGGGCAACGGCGCCGATGCGGCCCCGCAGCCGCGGGGCCCCGCTCCGGCCACGTTTCCGTCCTGCGACCACCTCCGGAGGGTGGGGGTTTTGCCGGTTGACGCTCAAAGTTGGCGGTTCGTAGAGTTTCAACTCGGGGAGCGGCCTGCATCCGTCGCTTCCCGGACCCGGCTTATGATCGAAGGCTACTGCGTGAAGTGCAAAGCGAAGCGTTCCCTCGCGGACGCCGTGGAGGAGCAGATGAAAAACGGTCGCAAAGCCGTGAAGGGCAAGTGTCCCGTCTGCGGAGCCGTCATGTTCAAGATCCTCGGCAGCAAGGCCTCCCTTCCGGTCGTGGCACCTGGAGGGGAGCCTGTTCCCCCGCCCGTTCCGCCGGTTCCCCCGCCCCTTCCGCCGGCGGCCCCACCTCTGCCGTCCGTGGCGGCTCCCACCTCCGAATCTCCTTCGAGTCCGTCCTGACAAGGCCGTATGTCCGAGCAACTTGCGTACGTCATCCTGACCCCCCATACCCTTCTCAAATCGCGGACCGGCGGCGTCGTCTCGCGCCTGATCACGCGAACGGGTCTCGAATTGGTCGCGGCGCGCATGTTCGCGCCCAGTCGGTCCTTGGTCGAGGAGTACGCCGACCAGATCGTGTCCGCCGCGGACTCGCAGGATCGGCGCATCCAGGAGTTGATCCGGGATTACGTCATTCGCAACGTGGGACCGCATTCCGTGACCGGCCAGCGTCGCCGGGTCATGCTTCTGGTCTTTCGCGGCGAGGATGCCGTCCGGCGCGTACGCTCCGTCGTCGGCAATTTCACGGCCCCGTCCCGGGGCGGAGAAACCATCCGGGATTCCTTCGGCGACCTGATCCTGAACGAAGCCGGCCAGGTCCGATACTTCGAGCCGGCGGTGCTGGCGGCGCCCAGCGCAGACGAGGCCGGCAGCAAGCTTCGTCTCTGGGCAAGGTATTCCGGTGCGGACGGCGGCCTGCTGCACGGCGTCGTTCAGCATCCCGACGGGGTCGAGCCCCAACGGACACTGGTGCTCATCAAGCCCGACAATTTCCGGTTTCCGTCGGGGCGCCCCGGCAACGTGATCGATTTCTTCTCGCGCACGGGCCTGTACATCGTGGCCATCAAAGTGCATCGGATGAGCGTGGCCGAGGCCATGGAGTTCTACGGACCGGTGCGGGAGATGCTCCGGGCGCGCTACGGCGAGATCGTCGGCCATCGCGCCGCCGCTTTGCTCGAGAAGGAGTTCGGCATCGAACTCGGCTCCGACCGGGTCCGCGCCATCGGGGAGGTCCTTGGCCCCGTGGCCGGGGAGAAGCAGTTCGAAAACATCGTCCGGTTCATGTCCGGCGCGGCCCCCTCCGAACGCCCGTCCGACAGGTGGTCGGAACCGGGAACCGAGAAGTGCATCGCCATCGTGTACGAGGGCGGCGACGCGGTGCGCAAGATTCGGGACGTGCTGGGCCCGACCGATCCCTCGAAGGCCCCCCCGGGTTCGATCCGGCGCGAGTTCGGCTCGAGCGTGATGGTGAACGCCGCGCATGCCAGCGATTCGCCGGAGAACGCCCGGCGCGAAATGGGGATCCTGGGGTTGGGAACGGAAAATGCCTTCCGCGATCTGGTGGAAGAGCACTGCGGCGCGAATTAGCAGTAGCAGGGTGACCGGACCGCAGGCGGGAGGTCCGTCCCGTTCGGGAGTGTTTCCCGTGCTGGCCGGCCCGACGGACGACGCGTAGACTCCGCGCCCGTCCTATGATGATGGCCATTCGTTCGAACGTTGCTTCCCTGATCCTGGTTGCACTGGGCTCCCTGGGGGCCGGATTCCGGGTGTCGGCCGCCGCGCCGGTCCCTCGGTTTTCCCTGGACCACCTGGACCGCGAGGTCAGTCCGCGCACGAACTTCTTCCAGTTCGCGAACGGCGCCTGGATACGGAACCATCCGGTGCCGGCGGATAAATCCCGCTGGACGAGCCTCGACGAGTTGGGCCAGCGCAATTGGGAACTGATCCGGCAGATTCTCGACGAGGCCGCTACCGCCGCGGCCGCCGCTGGGGACGGGGGGAGCGACGTGCGCCGGAAGGTCGGGGATTTCCATGCCTCCGCGATGGACACGAACCGGATCGAACGCCTGAAGTTCGAGCCGATCCGGCGCGATCTCGAACTGGCGGCGTCCGTGCGGGGCCCCGAGGACGCGATGGAGTTGCTCGCGGACTGGCATGCCAGCGGCGTGGACGGCGCGTTTGACCTCGGGGTGGCGGCGGATGCGAAGCAGAGCGACACCTACGCGCTCTACCTTCGCCAGGGGGGACTCGGTCTGCCCGACCGGGATTACTACCTGGCCGAGGGCTTCGCGAAACAGCGGGAGGAATACCGACGGCACGTCGCCCACATGTTCCGGCTCCTGGGCGATTCGACGTCCGAGGCGGAGTCCGCGGCGGAATCGGTCTTCGGTCTCGAACTCGAACTGGCCAGGGCCTCCCGCAGCCGCACCGATCTGCGGGACCGCGAGAAGAATTATCACAAGAAATCCCGAGCCGAACTGCGGCAACTTGCCCCCGACATCGCGTGGGACGCCTATTTCACCCGGGCCGGCCTGGAATCGGTGCCCCATGTCATTGTGGGTCAGCCGGAGTTCTTCCAGGCGTTGAACCGGCTCTCGACCGAGCGGGAGCCGGGCGATTGGCTGGCGTACCTGCGCTGGTGCCTCGTCCGTTCCACGGCTCACCTGCTGCACGCCGAGGCGGAGTCCGCGGATTTTGGATTCTACGGGACGGTCCTGCGCGGCCAGCCGCAACCGGAACCGCGCTGGCAGCGGTCCGCCCGCGAGATCGACGGCGGCTTCGGGCGCCGTGGTCTGGGCGAGGCGCTCGGGCAGTTGTTCGTCGAGCGCCATTTCCCGCCCCAGGCCCGGGCCGGGATGCTGGAGCTGGTCGAAAACGTCCGGGCGGTGTTCCGGGATCGGCTGGCGAAGGTGGAGTGGATGGCTCCGGAGACCCGTGCGGCGGCGTTGCGGAAGTTCGAACGGTTCACGGCCAAGATCGGGCATCCCGACAAGTACCTCGATTACTCGCGACTCGAGGTGCGGCGCGACGAGTACCTGGGCAACGTCCAGCGCGCCCATCGCCACGCCAGCCGACGCGAGTACGACCGGATCGGCGGGAAGGTGGATCGTTCCGAATGGGGGATGACCCCGCCGACGGTCAACGCCTACTTCAACGGCACCCAGAACGAGATCGTGTTCCCGGCGGGCATTCTGCAACCGCCCTTCTACGACCCTTCGATGGACGACGCGGTGAACTACGGCGCCATCGGTTCCGTCATCGGTCACGAAATCACCCACGGTTACGACGATCAGGGACGCAAGTACGACGCCGACGGGAACCTGAAGGACTGGTGGTCGGAGGCGGACGTGAGGGAGTTCAACGCGCGGGCGGAGAAGCTGGTCCGGCAATACGGCGCCTACGAGCCGGTGCCGGGGACCCGGATCAACGGACAACTGACGCTCGGCGAGAACATCGCCGATCTCGGGGGCACGAGCATCGCCTTCGAGGCCTTGCAGCGCGCCCTGGCCCGGGATCCGTCCAAGCGGCGGAACGTGGGCGGATTCACCCCGGAACAGCGCTTCTTTCTCGGGTTCGCCCAGGTCTGGCGGGTCAATACCCGGGACGCGGAACTCCGCCGCCGGCTGGTCGTGGATCCGCATTCCCCGCCCCAGTTCCGGGCCTTCGCCCCTCTGCTGAACCACCCCGAGTTCGTCGCCGCCTTCGGCATCCAGCCGGGGGACCCGATGTGGCTCGAACCCGCAGGCCGCGCGAAGATCTGGTAGGGCCGGGCCGGGGGTCGCGAGTTGCGCCGGACGACGGCGGCGGGCATCGTCGCCGCATGGATTGCGAGGGATTGTTGGCCGAATGGTCGCGGCGCCGTTTCGTGCGCACGCTGCTGGTGGGGACGGGGGCGTCCATGGTGGTGGGGCGTCCATGGGAGGGCACCTGGATCGGGAGCGTGCAGGCCTTTCCCGGCGAGATGGGCCCCGGCGTGCTCCGCGTGCGCGTCGCGGACTTTCCGTCCTTGCAGGGGAACTTCGGGTCGGTCCGGCTGGGCTTCCACGCCCTCAATCTGTCGGGTCCCGTCCTCCCGTTCATTCTCAGCAAGGATGGCGAGCAGTTCCTGGCCGTGAGCGCCGAGTGCACCCACGCCAATTGCATCATCCCCGCTTTCACCAGCGCGAAGGTCTCGACCTGCCCCTGTCATGGCTCCCGCTTCGCCCCCAATGGCCGCGTTCTGCGCAGCCCCGCCACCTCGCCCTTGAATTCCTACAACGTCGATGTCCTCGAGCCGGGCATCGTCCAGGTGACCCTGCCCGAGTTTCCGGCCTTCCGTATCATCGTGGAGCAGGTGGTGCCGGCGGAGAATCCCCGGGTGGCCCTGGTCTTTCTGTCGCTGCGCAGCATGCAGTACGAGGTTCAGGCCGCCGCCTCCGCCACCGGGCCTTGGTCGGTCCGGCCCTTCGCGACCACCCCCGCGGGCGCGCTCAATGCCTCCGTGTTCACGGGAACCGGAGCGGAGGCGAGGTTGTACGTGGAACGCGACGCCGCGGCGGGCTTCTTCGCGGTGGCCACCAAGGTCCGCCAGGTGTAGGGAGGCAGGATCATGAAAATCGCATCTCCCCGTTTTCCCGGCTCACGGTTCGCCCGTTGCCTGGGCGTCGCGGCCCTGCTGCTCGTCGGCTTCGGCGTGGCGGCCGTGGACCTCGATGAATACCTGTTCCCGCTGCGGACCGGGGCCCGCTGGGATTTCAGGGTGGTCGGCGGCGGAACCGCGGCGCGCGAGGTCGGCACCGGCGTCTCCGTCCCCGGGGGGCGCCAGGCATTTCCCCTGACGTCCTCCGACGCGGGCGGGGAACTCACCTACTGGGTCGGGAACGAGGGCGGGTTGCAGGTGTACCAGATCGATGACCCCTCCCAGTTCGTGAGCCTGGTGCTTTCCGGACCGCTGCTGTACGTGCCGGCGACGATGGAGATCGGCCAGACCCATCGCGCGTCGGTCTCCGCCGGCCTGGGCTTCTTCGGCCAGGAACCCCAGGCGTTCGATCAATCGGCCTCCATCGTGACGGTCCTCGAGGCCGCGGAGACCGTCACCGTGCCGGCCGGAAGCTTCGCCTGCCTGCGGCTGCGGCTGACGGAGGGCACCAACCCGGCCCAGACTTGGTGGCTCGCCCGGGGATTGGGCGTCGTCAAACAGGCCTGGTCCGGCGGAAGCACCTGGGAACTCGCCGCGACCTCGCTCGAAATTCCCAAGGCCGGTCCCGTAATCACCGTCCAACCAACCCCGCGCACCCTGACGGAAGGAACGGACGCGACGTTCTCCGTGACCGCGACGGGGACCCCCCCGCTCCAGTATCAATGGTGGCGCGAGGGTCTGGTCCTCGGGGGCGCGACGACCGCGACCTGGCACAAAACCGCCGTCACGACATCGGATGCGGGGGATTACTGGGTCGTGGTCTCCAACGCCTCCGGCAGCGTCACCAGTTCCGTGGCCCGGCTTACCGTGAATCCGGCGACTCCGGCCGTGCCGTTGAAGTTCCTCCAGGCCCGCGCGCCCTCCGCGGCCGAACTCGAACTCCGCTTCACTTCGGAGCCCGGCAAGTCCTACCGGCTCGAATCGACTGGAGACCTGACCGCTTGGAGCGAGTTGCAGGCCGTCGAATCGGGCGGGGCCGAAACGACGACGCGGGTGCCGCGGGTCGCCGGGGAGCCCGCCCGGTTCTTCCGATTGCGCGTCGCGCCGGCCGGAGCCGGGGTCCTGACGCTCCCGGTGCCCGGGCAGTTGTACCCGGCGGGAACCCGTCTGGGCGGGGCGTTGTTCGGCATCGATTTCACCATTCCCGACGAATGGAAGGGGGGCCTCCGCGTGGGCAGCGTGTTCCTCATGTTCGGTTCCGATACCCGGCCCGGTTTGATCCTCGGCATCCTGGGCTTCGCCGGTACGCGCGAGGAATTGCTGGCCGACGAGTCGCTCCGCCTCGGGTTCGAAACGGACTTGAGCGGCGGCGGAAAAGTCCGGTTCGTTCCAACCGCGCCCTTGCAGGACGCGGGACCGGGGCGCCTGCGCGAGGAGTTCGGTGGCCAGGATCCGAATGGCAACACGTACTGGCTCGGAATCGATTTCGTCCTCCATCCCGACGGCGGTTATGTGGCGTTCCTCGGCTTGACGACCGCCGCTTCCAAGGACTCCCTGCGCGTCGATCTCGACCGCTTCGTGGCGACGGCCCGGACCACCCGCCGCCCCACCCACTCCGGCCTCGTCGAGACCCTGGGCGGGCGCTCCTATCAGTGGG
Source organism: uncultured Verrucomicrobiota bacterium (assembly GCA_964608505.1). Classification (GTDB taxonomy): domain Bacteria; phylum Verrucomicrobiota; class Verrucomicrobiia; order Limisphaerales; family CAIMTB01; genus CAIMTB01. The sequence goes on along the minus strand of CAZSOV010000169.1, from coordinate 2,574 downwards.
CCGGCAGCGGCAGCGACTGGTACAAGGGGGATCTCAACCAAAAGGCCTCGCTCTCCTCCTGGAACGAGAGCTTCGCGTTCTTTTGCCGCAATGGGACGGTCGAGATCAGCACCAAGTCCACCGGCTACGCCTCCACGAGCAACTCCGGCGGCTGGTCCACCCAGTACATGTCGCTGAGCTACGACAGTACCACGAAGGAATATGGGCAGTTCACCATCGTCTCCGATCCCCAGTACGGCGACGTGCTCCTCCTCGCGACGCTGAAGGGATACCAGGTGGCGCCCATCCGCCTGAACCCCGATGGCAGCCTGCTCGTCGGCGACCAGCGCCTCGCCTTCCACGAACTTTTTCGCTGCGGACCGCCCTGATAAACCGGGATCCGCCGCCGGCCCTGGCCCTCGCCGCGCCGGATGACCGGGAATGGCCCCACGGCAGCTCAGGCGCCTGCCACCGGGGTTGGATTCGTCCCGCCGGCGGGCAAAGCGCCCGCGCCTTCGGCGGGCTTCGGTGTGGCTTCGACATTCCCCGCGCCCACGGAGCCCGCTCGCGCCACGAGGAATTCGCGCAGTCGCTCCGCCATCGCGCCGCCGAATCCCGGCACCTCCGCGATCTCCTCGACCCGCGCGACCTTGAGGCGTTGAACGGAGCCAAACCGCTTCAGCAACGCCTGCTTTCGGGCTTCGCCGATGCCCGGGAACTCGTCGAGCAGGCTCTCCGAGATCTTCTTCAACCGGAGTTGCGCGTTGAAGGTGTTCGCGAAGCGATGGGCCTCGTCGCGCACCCGCTGGAGCAGCTTGACGGCGGCACTGTCCAGCCCGAGGCGGAGCGGTTCCTTCTCGTTCGGACGATGGATCTCCTCGAACTCCTTTGCCAACCCGATGGTGGGGATGTCCCCCAGACCCAGACGCTTCAACTCCGCCACGGCCGCGTTGAGTTGTCCTTTGCCGCCGTCGATCAGAATCAGGTCCGGGTACCTCGGCTGGGCCGGCGGCTTCGGTGCCCACGGAACCCGCGTCGTGCCGTCCGACGCCGCTTCCGGTCCGGCCTCTCCGAAGGCGAGCGTCCCTTCCTCCCCGGGTTCCATCCCAGCGGGGTCCGACGTCCGGTTCGCCCCCGGCGGAATCGCGGAGGCATCCGTGTCGTATCGGGGTCTGCGTCCACGATGGGCCCCGTGGATGTCGTCGGTCGCTCGACGAAGTTCCTCGGGCGCCGCCCCGCCGCCCCCCTCGTCATCCCCCCGCTCCGGACGACCTGTGGTGACCTCCCGCTGAAGTCGGGAGTACCGGCGCCGGATCGTCTCCGCCATGCAGGCGAAGTCGTCCTGCTGCTGCACCGTCTTCATCTTGAACCGACGGTAACTCGCCCGGTCCGGACGCCCGTGCCAGAAGCTGACCATCGACGAAACCATGAACGTCCCGCTGATGTTCGAAATGTCGAATCCTTCGATGCGCGCCGGCGGCTCCGGCAGGCCCAGTTCCCGCGCCAGCTCGCGGAGGTCCGCCTCGGGATGGATGGCGACCGGGAGCCGGTAGGGAATGCGCTCGAACTTTTCGGTGCGCTGCGTGGTCCGGCGAAGATCGGCAATCGCATCACGCAGTTGCGCCGCCTTCTCGAACTCCAGCCGCGCGGACGCCTTCCGCATTTCCTCCTCGAAACCGCCGATCAACTCGTCGGTCTGCCCCGACAGGAAATCGCACGCCGCCTGCACCTGGGCCACGTACTGCTCGCGCGTCACGTTTCCGATGCAGGGCGCCGTGCAGTACTTGATGTTGCCATACAGACAGTGCCGGTAGTCGGCCTCCGTCGGCGTCAGGGGCCGGCACCCCCGCAGGTTGAACCGGCGCCGGAGCACCGTGAGCGTCCGGCGCACCGAACCCGAATGGGCGAAGGGCCCGAAATAGATGCACCCGTCGTCCTGGCGCAGCCTCGTCAGCGTGAACCGCGGGATCGGATCGTTCAGGTTGACCTTCAACAGGAGAAACCGTTTGTCGTCCTTGAAATCAATGTTGAACCGCGGCTGCAACTCCTTGATCAGCTTCCCCTCCAGCAACAGCGCCTCGGCCTCCGAACGCACCACGTGCCAGTCGAAGTCATGGATCGCCTCCACCAGCGCGTTGAACTTCAGATCCCAGCCAAGCCGCCGTGACGGCTGGAAGTAGGTGCTCACCCGCTTGCGCAGGTCCCGAGCCTTCCCGACGTAGATCACCCGCCCAAACCGGTCCTTGTGCAGGTAAATGCCCGGCTTGTGCGGCGTCTGCGACAGCTTGTCGCGAATATGTTCCGTGACCGGCACCCGCCCACGATGCGGAGGATCATCCTCCCGATGCAAGGGAAGGGGAGTCCCCCAACCTCCGCGCCTCCAGCCCGATTCCCGCGGTCATCCGAAAACGTTCAACCGCAAGTCACGCAGCGTGCAAAGGTCCGTGCCCTTGACCCCCCGCATGCTCCGCGCCCCGCTCCTCCGTTTCTTCCCGAACCGCTCTCGGTGCCGCTCGAACAGCTCCTCCACGAACCCCCGCCCCCCGAACACCGCCCCGTCGCAGAAATACCGCACCCGACACCGCACGTACTCCG
>CAZSOV010000168.1:0-16739 GCA_964608505.1 uncultured Verrucomicrobiota bacterium | reverse complement strand
TTCAAGTCCTGGAGGTCTTCCCTCCAGGAACCGCCCCTGGCACCACCCACGAAAGCGGCGTGGCGCGGACTCCCTCTCCCATCCGACCTGTCCTGCCGCAGCCAGGCGAAGGCGGATGGGAGAGGGCCGGGATGAAGGCGCCTTCCCTCCGGTTCACGGTCCCAATACGTGTCCCGATTTCGGAGAACTTCCCTCCCCATGAAACTCGACCGCGCCATCCGCTACCAGGCCGACAGCGATCCCGAATTCGGACGCCAGATCATGTTGGTTCCCGGGTGTGAGCGCCTCAAGGACTGCATCCAATGCGGTACCTGCTCGGGGGTGTGCCCGCTCAGCATCTACATGGATTTCACCCCGCGCCAGATCATGGCCCTCGCCCGGGAGGGTTTCAAAACCGAGGTCCTCGGCTCCCAGACGATCTGGCTCTGCGCCTCCTGCTACGCCTGCTCCGTCGAGTGCCCCCGCCAGATCCGGATCACCGACATCATGTACGAACTCAAGCAACGCGCCATCCGTGCGGGCTCCGCCCCCAACCACCTGCCCACCCCCGTCCTGGCCCGCGAATTCGCCGGCATGGTCAGCCGGAATGGACGCATCACCGAGAGCTTCCTCGTCATGCTCCTGTACCTCAAGACAAGCTGGCTTCAGGCCCTCGGCAACTGGCGTCTCGGGCTCGGGCTCCTGCGCAAGGGCCGGTTCCCTCTCCGAATCGATCGCATCGGTCACCCCGGCGCCCTGGCCCGCATGCTCGCTCCCGAAGCCGCCGCCACCACGCCCGAGTCCCCTCCTTCCCCCCCGTCCCCCGCTCCGGCGGAGCCGTCGGGTCCCCCGGCCTCATCCCCGCGCGCCCACCACCCATGAAATTCGCCTACTTCCCCGGCTGTTCCCTCCGCGGCACCGGACGCGCCTACGAGGAGTCCCTCCTCCCGGTCCTCGCCCACCTCGGCGTCGAACTGGAGGAACTCGACGACTGGAACTGCTGCGGTGCCACCGCCTACATGTCCATCGACGAAACCAGTGCCGCCGTGCTCGCCACCCGCAACCTTGCCCTCGCCGAACGCTCCGGCGACCGCCCGCTCCTGGCGCCGTGCAGCGCCTGTTACCTCGTCCTCAACAAGGCCAAACACTACTTCCACGAATATCCCGAAATGGCCTCCCGAGTGTCCCGCGCCCTCGCCACCGGCGGCCTGTCCTATGGCGGCAACACCCCTGTCCGACATCCCCTCGACGTCCTGCTCAACGACGTCGGACTCGACGCCATCCGGCAGAAGGTCACCCGCCCGCTGTCCGGTCTCCAGGTCGCGTGCTACTACGGATGCCAGATCGTCCGGCCCTACGCCACCTTCGACGACGGCGTGGATCCCACCGCCATGGATCGTTTGATGCTGGCCCTCGGAGCGACCCCGGTCCGTTGGCCGCTGAAGACCAAGTGTTGCGGCGGCAGCCTCACCGGAACGATCCCCGAGGCCGGCCTGCGGCTCGTCTACATCCTGTGCAAGGAAGCCATCAAACGCGGCGCCCAGGCCATCGCCACGGTCTGTCCGCTCTGCCAGTTCAACCTCGACGCCTATCACCGCGACATCCAACGGCGCTGGGAGGACGTCCGGATCCCCACCGTCTACTTTTCCCAGCTCATGGGTCTCGCGTTCGGCCTGCCCGCCGAAAAGCTCGGCCTCCAACGCGGCTTCATCCCGCTTCAGCTCCCACCCCCGCTGCAACCCCAACCCGCCTCCCGGTAGGCCGCGCGATCCGGGCACGGCGCCCGCCCCGCCCCGTCCCGGCCCCCCACCCGAACCACGCCACGCCATGTCCGCCTCCTCCGAAGAAGTCCGCATCGGGTTCTACGTGTGCCACTGCGGCCACAACATCGCCGCCATGGTCGATTGCGAGGCCGTCGCCCGCTATGTCCGCCGCCTGCCCGGGGTCGTGCTGGCCCGCGACTACCGTTACATGTGCTCCGATCCCGGCCAGGACCTGATCCGTCGCGATGTCCAGGAACACGCCCTCAACCGCATCGTCGTCGCCGCCTGTTCGCCCCTCCTCCACGAGCACACGTTCCGCACCGCCACCGGGCGCGCCGGCCTCAACCCGTTCTTCTGCCACATGGTGAACATCCGGGAACACGACTCCTGGGTGGCCCTCAACAAGCAGGATGCCACGCGCAAGGCCAAGGCCCTCGCCCAGGCTGCCATCCACCGCGTCCGCTTCCACGTGGCGCTCGAGGTCCGACGCGTCCCCGTCCGCTCCGAGGTCCTCGTCGTCGGTGGCGGCATCGCCGGCATCCACGCCGCCCTCACCCTCGCCAACGCCGGCAAGAAGGTCTTCCTCGTCGAACGCGAACCCACCCTCGGCGGCCACATGGCCAGGTTCGACAAGACCTTTCCCACCCTCGACTGCTCGGCCTGCATTCTCACCCCAAAGATGTCCGCCGTCCGCGCCCATCCCAACATCACCCTCTGGACCCTGTCCGAGGTCACCCGGGTCGACGGCTTCGTCGGCAATTACCAGGTCACCGTCCACCGCAAGCCCCGTTATGTCATCGAGGACGCCTGCGTGGGCTGCCTCGAGTGCATCGATGCCTGCGTCTACCGCCAGCCGAAGTTCCCCGACGCCTTCAACGAGGGCCTCGGCAAACGCAAACCCATCTACATCCCCTTCCCCCAGGCCATCCCCAAGATGGTGCTCGTCGACCCCGACACCTGCCTCAACCTCAAGACCGGCAAGTGCAAGAAGACCTGCGTCGAGGCCTGCGGCGAACGCCAGGCCATCGACTTCACCCAAACCGACCAGACCCTCCGCATCGACGTCGGCACGATCCTCGTCGCCACCGGCTTCCGGACCTTCGATCCCCGTCGCCAACCCCAGTACGGCTACGGCACCTATCCCAACGTCTACACCGCCCTCGAAATCGAACGGCTCGTCAATGCCTCCGGCCCCACCGGCGGCGAGGTCATTGCCCGCGACGGACGCAAGCCCCGCGCCATCGGCATCATCCACTGCGTCGGGTCCCGCGATCGCAAGACCAACGTCTGGTGTTCGCGGGTCTGCTGCATGTACTCCCTCAAGCTCGCCCACCTCCTCCAGGAACACTCCGGCGCCGAAATCTACAATTTCTACATCGACATCCGCACCCCCGGCAAAAGCTACGAGGAGTTCTACAACAAGCTCCTCGACGACGGCGTTCACTTCATCCGCGGCCGCGTCGGCGAGGTCACCGACTGGGCCATGGCCCCGGAGGAGGAGGGACGCCTCGTCATCCGCGTCGAGGACACCCTCGCCGGCTGCGTCCGCCGCATCCCCGTCGATCTCGTCGTTCTCGCCACCGGCCTGGGACCCCAGGCCGACGCCCAGGAGGTCCGGCGACGATTCAACATGAGTTGCGGCGGCGATGGCTGGTTCCTCGAACGCCACCCGAAGCTCGCCCCGGTCGGGACCTTCGCCGACGGCGTGTACATCGCCGGCTGCTGCCAGGGGCCCAAGGACATCCCGGATTCCGTCGCCCAGGCCGGCGCCGCCGCCGCCGAGATCCTCAGCCTCATCGACAAGGGTTTCATCGAACAGGAACCGAACACCGCCCACATCCGCCCCGAGGACTGCTCCGGCTGCAAGTCCTGCCTCCCGCTGTGCCCCTACTCCGCCATCATCTACGACGCAGCCTCCCGCAAGGCCGTCATCAACGAGGCCCTTTGCAAGGGCTGCGGCACCTGCGTGGCCTCGTGTCCCTCCGGTTCCATCGCCCAGCACCTGTTCGAGGACGAGGAGGTCTTTGCCGAAATCGAAGGAGTGCTCGCCTATGACGCCTGACCACTGGACCCCGCGCATCGTCGCCTTCTTCTGCAACTGGTGCACCTACACCGCCGCCGACCTCGCCGGCGTCTCGCGCCTCCGCTACGCCCCCAATGTCCGCGTCGTCCGCCTCATGTGCTCGGGTCGCGTCGATCCCCAGTTCGTCCTCGACGCCCTCGCCCGCGGCGCCGACGGCGTGCTCATCGGCGGCTGTCACCCCGGCGACTGCCACTACGCGGAGGGCAACTACAAGCTGCTCCGCCGATACCTCATGCTCCAACGCCTCCTACGCGACCTGGGCATCGACCCCCGCCGCGTCCGCCTCGAGTGGATCTCCGCCGCCGAGGGAGAAAAGGTCCGGACCGTCGTCAACGAAATGACCGAGCAAATTCGCGCCCTCGGCATGCTCGGCCTGCCACGGCATTTCGAAACCCGGGACCGGGAGCTGCTTCCCCCGGACGAACGAGAATCTCCCGCCCACGCCGAACCCATGCCCGAGGAACTCCTGGAAACCTGACCCCGGTCGGCCTGCCACCCGCCCCGCCCATTCTCCAGCGCTCGCCCCGCCCCCTCGACCCGACCCTCAACCCATCCCACCATGCCCCCCAAACCCAAGGTCGCCTTCTATTGGTGCGCGTCCTGCGGCGGCTGCGAGGAGGCCATCGTCGACCTCGCCGAAGACCTCCTGCCCGTCACCCGGCTCGTCGACATCGTCTTCTGGCCTTGCGCCATGGACTTCAAGCGCTGCGATCTCGAGGCCCAACCGGACGCCACGCTCGCCGTCACCTTCCTGAACGGCGCCATCCGCTCCGAGGAACAGGCCGAAATGGCCGGCTTGCTCCGTCGCAAAAGCCAACTCGTCGTCGCCTACGGCGCCTGCGCCCAGCTCGGCGGCATCCCCGGCCTGGCCAACCAGTTCCCCCGCGAGACGCTGCTTCGTTGGTACTTCGCGGATGGGCCCTCCACCGTGAACCCGGAAGGGACCCGTCCAGCCCCCGCCTGGGAATCCCGGGGACATGCCCTGCACCTCCCCATGCTCCACCAGGCCGTTCGCGCCCTCGATCAGGTCATCGCCGTCGACTACTACCTGCCCGGCTGCCCTCCCACCCCCCAACTCACCCAGGCGGCCCTCCGGACCATCCTGGCGGGCCAACTCCCTCCCCGCGGCTCCGTGCTCGCCCCCGACACCGCGCTCTGCGACGAGTGCCCGCGCAAGGACTCGAAGCCTGCGGATCTCCACTTCAAGTCGTTCCACCGTCCCCACCTGACCCCCATCGATCCCGCGGTGTGCATGCTCGCCCAGGGCTTCCTCTGCATGGGCCCCGCCACCCGCGCCGGCTGCGGCGCCCTTTGCGTCCGCGGGAACATGCCCTGCTCCGGCTGCTTCGGCCCCACCTCCCGCGTCCGCGATCAAGGCGCCAAAATGCTCTCCTCCGTCTGCGCGAACGTCGACGTCCGGACCGAGAAGGAAATCCAAGCCGTCCTGGACGGCATCCCCGACCCGGTCGGCACCTTCTACCGCTACAGCCTCGCCCGCAGCCTCCTCAAAGGCGGCCTCCCCGCCCCCACCTAATCCCCATACTTCCCACAGCCACACCTCCCCTGCCTCGCCCTCGCCTGCTTCCCAACCCAACCATCCCCACCCTCACCCCAGGACACACCATGGACCCCACCGCCCGCGAAATCTGGACCGAGGCCCAGCATCGCGCCACCCCCCCCGGCCTGGGTCCCCGACGCCGGGTCACCATCGATCCCATCACCCGTCTCGAGGGGCACGGGAAGATCGACATCTTTCTCGACGAAGCCGGCGAGGTGGAGCGTGCGTATCTCCAGGTCCCCGAGATGCGCGGCTTCGAGGTCTTCAGCGTGGGTCGCCCCGCGGAAGACATGCCCCAGATCACCAGCCGCATCTGCGGAGTTTGTCCCATGGCCCATCACATGGCCGCCACCAAGGCCTTGGACGCCTTGTACCAGGTCGAACCGCCCCCGGCGGGCCGAAAGATCCGCGAACTCGCCTACCACGCCTTCATGCTCGAGGACCACGCCCTCCACGTCTACATCCTCGGCGGACCCGACTTCATCGTCGGTCCCGAGGCGCCTCCCGCCGAACGCAACGTGCTCGGCGTCATCCAACGGGTCGGCATCGAGGTGGGCCGGAAGGTCATGGCCATGCGCCGTCGCCTGCGCGACCTCATGACCCACCTCGGTGGCAAGGTCATCCATCCCGTCCTCGGCCTGCCCGGCGGGGTCGCCAAACCCCTCGAGCCCGAGGCGCTGCCGGGATTCCAGCAGCTCGCCGCCGACGCCCTCGGGTTCGCGCTGTTCACACTCGAGGTCTTCAAGGATCTCGTCCTCGAGAATCCCGAATACGTCCGCCTCATCACCGCCGATACCTACACCCATCGCACCCACTACATGGGCCTCGTCGATGACCGCAATCGCGTGAACTTCTACGACGGCGAGCTCCGGGTGGTCCGACCCGATGGCACGGAGTTCGCGAAATTCCCGGTCGAGCGCTACCTCGATTTCATCGCCGAACACGTGGAACCGTGGAGCTACGTCAAGTTCTGCTACCTCAAACCCCTCGGGTGGCACGGTTTCGAGGAGGGTCCCCGGAGCAGCATCTACGCGGTCGCCCCGTTGGCCCGGCTCAACGCCGCCGAGGGACTGGCCACCCCCAGGGCCCAGGCTGCCGCGGACGAGTTCTTCGGCACCATCGGCGCCAAACCGGTCCACCACACCCTCGCCAATCATTGGGCCCGCGTCGTCGAGATGATCTACGCCGCCGAGCGCATGGTCGAACTCGTCCACGACCCGGACCTCGCCAGCCCGGAGGTCCGCCGCATCCCCACCGCCACGCCGAGGATCGGCATCGGCGTCGTGGAAGCCCCCCGCGGCACCCTCATCCACCACTATGAAACCGATCCTCGCGGCATCGTCGAGCGAGCCAACCTCATCGTCGCCACGCAGAACAACGCCGCCCGCATCGCCATGAGCGTCGACCGCGCCGCCCGCGGCCTCATCCACAAAGGCGAGGTCTCCGAGGCCCTGCTCAACCGGATCGAGATGGCCTTCCGGGCCTATGACCCGTGTCTCGGTTGCGCCTCCCACTCCCTCCCCGGCCACCTGCCCCTCGCCGTCCGTCTCTACGACCACCATCGCCAACTGCTCCGCGAGATCCGGCAGTCGTGAACCTCCCCACGCCTCTCCTCGTGCTCGGCCTCGGCAACGACGTCCTCGGCGACGATGCCATCGGACTCATCCTCGCCCGGATGCTCCACGATCACCCCGCTTTGCCCGTAGGAGTGGAGGTTCGCGAAAACGACGGTGGCAGCCTCTCCCTGCTCGATGACCTCAGCGGCTTCGAACAGGCCATCCTCGTCGACGCCGTCGTCACCGGCACTCGCCCGCCCGGCACCCTCCAGGGGGTGGAGGTTCACGAACTTCCCCGCCTGCCCGGCACCCTGCCCCACGGCCTCGGACTCCGCCAATGCATCGAGCTGGGCGAAGCCCTCGGCCTGCCCATGCCCCGCCATATCACGATCCTGACCGTCGAGATCGAGGATCCCTACTCCATTCGAGAAGGCCTGACGTCCAGCCTCCTCGCCGCCCTTCCCAACCTCGTCCATCTCCTCCTTGCCCGGGTCTCCGACGAGCGGCCCCCCGGAGCCCCTGCCGCGCCGGATGCCTTCCCTGCCTCACCCCTCGGGAAAGGGCATTGACCAGGTCCGGCGCGGAATGGCGATGCGGGGCTGCCGACGAAGGGTCGGGTCGACGGCTTCGCGGCCCCTTCGGCCTGCCTCGACCTCCCCGCGACCCGGCACTCGCGGGCCCCAATCGACTTTGTCGTTCTCCCGCCCCCAGCGTCCCCTCGCCCTCGCCAGCAACCGGACTTCTTCGCTACCTTCCTTTCGCCATGAGGGCTCTGAATTGTCGCGCACACCGACACCGATACCGACACCACCCGTTCCTTGCGCTGGCGCTGGCTTCCTTGGTTCTCGCCTTTCCGCTGGTTGGAATTCGGGCGGCTGACTCCCCGCCCCTCCGCGTCCGGGTCGCCACCTACAATGTCGAGAACTACGTGCTCGCCGCGACGGATAGCCGCGGCGCCAAGACCGAGGCGTCCAAGGCCAAGGTCGCCGCCGTTCTCCACGCCGCCCATGCCGACATCGTCGCCCTCCAGGAACTCGGCGGTCCGGCTGCTCTCGAGGACATCCGTACCCGGACCCGCGCCCTCGGGCTGGATTACCCTCATTTCGCCTGGGTACAGGGCTTTGACACCAACATCCAGGTCGGCCTCCTCTCCCGCTTCCCGATCTCCGCCCAGCGCCCGCACACCAACGACACCTATCTCCTGGGCGGACGGCGTTTCCGCGTCTCCCGTGGCATCCTCGAAGCGGAGATCCGCATCCCGCCGGAATACCCGCTCACGGTCTTCACCACCCACCTGAAATCCCGCCGGACCGTCGCCGAGGCGGACGAAGCCGAGATGCGCCTCGCCGAGGCACGGATCCTGCGCGAAAAAATCGACGCCCGGCTCCGGCTCTCCCCCGGCGCCAACATCGTCGTCCTCGGCGACTTCAACGACACCAAGGACACGCCTCCCATTCGCACCCTGATCGGGCGCGGGCGCGATGCCCTCGTCGACACCCGCCCCTCCGAGGACAATGGCGACACCGGGTTCACCCCCAACCCGCGGTGGGAACCCCGAACGGTCACGTGGACCCACTACTACGGCAAAGAGGACAGCTATTCCCGCATCGATTACCTCCTGCTCCACCCCAACGCGGCCCGCGAATGGATCGCCGCCGAAAGCCGACTGGTGGTCGTCCCCGATTGGGGCCTCGCCTCCGATCACCGGCCCGTGAGTCTGCTCCTCGAAGCCCGGGAACGGTAGGGTCCCGCCTCCCGCATTGTCGGCGGCCCTCCGACGCCGCACCTTCCCCGGGTGCGCACGCTCGTTATCGCCACCCGCAACGAACACAAGATCGAGGAGATTCGCGCCATCCTCGGACCCGGCTTCTGCTGCATCGGTCTGAGGAACCTGCCCGACGCCCCCAGTCCCGAGGAGACCGGCACCTCCTTCGCCGCCAACGCCCGCCTCAAGGCCCACGCCATTGCGGCTTGGCTGCTGCGGGATGCTCCCGGTGCCCTCGCCGATCCCTCCTCCCGGTCCCCACGCGACACGCCCCCGCCCCGGGCCGTCCTCGCCGACGATTCCGGCCTCGAAGTGGACGCCCTGAACGGGGCGCCGGGCATTCATTCCGCCCGCTATGCGTCGGTCGACTTCGGGCTCCGCGGCAATTCCCCCGACGGGGCCAACAACGCCAAGCTCCTGCACCACCTCGCCGCCGTACCCTTGGCGGATCGCACCGCCCGCTTTCGCTGCGCTCTCGCCTGGGTCGACGTCGAACCGGCCTTGCCCACCCTTGACTTCGACGGCACCTGCGAAGGCCGCATCGGCCTGATCCAGTCCGGGGCACACGGCTTTGGATACGACCCCCTGTTCCTTCCCACCGGCCACGACCGTTCCTTCGCCGAACTCGGTGAGGAGGAGAAGAACCGGATCAGTCACCGCTCCCGGGCGCTGGCCCGATTGCGGGAGTGGTTGTCCTCGCGGTCCCCGACTTGACCTCCGGAACGATGGTTGCGCGCGAACCGTCCGCCCGGTCCGCGTCCGGTGCTCGCGGCACACTCTCGCCCCGGTCCAAGGCACTCCTGGCTCGACGTGGCGGATCCGGGCGAACCCGGAGAAGCCGTTTTCGCGGAAGTACTTGGTTTGACGCCTCACGGTACGTGATGCGCGACGCGAACATGCCGTCGAGAAGACCTGCCCTCCACCTCCTCCCCGGACAACCGTCACGGACCTCCCGCCAACGGACGGCAGGCAGTGCAGACCTTGGCCGTCGCGCCCTGTAATGCACGCCACGCAGGCATCCAACCAACCTCAGCCTCGAATTCGCCACGTCGGGCCGCGGCACACGGCGCATCGTCCGTGGCCAGGCCAGGGCACGTCCTGCGCGCTGCCCCGCCCCGGCCTCGTCAGTTTTAAGACAGTCTTTTTGCAATGAGTGTTCTCGCCGATGGGGCGGAGGCTCCTGCGCCGTCCGGGATGCGTCCGGGGCACCGGACGGCAGGAGGGACCGAAGCAGGCAGGCGGCGACCGTCCAGGCGCCCATCGCCGCCTCCGGAGCGGGAAGGTTGAAGGTTCGGTGAAGCCGACCCCACCCCTGCCAAACCGTATTGAACCGCGCCGGTCCGCCGGTCCAGCCCGACCTCAAATGACTTCTAGCCATTCGTCGACTTCACTACGCTGACTCGTCCCGCCCCGTCGCCGCATGAATTCCACCTCCCAATACCTACAACTGGTCCCGTCCGACCGGGATCCGGACATTTCCACGCTCGTGGATTGCATTCTCTCCGACGCGGTGGCGACGGGGGCGTCGGACATCCACATCGAACCTTGGGAGGAGACCTTTGTCGTCCGTTTGCGCCTCAACGGTGTCCTGACGGAGTTGGTGCATCTTCCGAAGCATCTCCAGGATCGGCTCACCGCCCGCTGCAAGGTTCTCGCGGACCTCGAAAGTTACCAGAGCGGTCTGCCCCAGGACGGCCACGTCGTCGCGGACCCGGCCCGGGGCAACGTGGATTTCCGAGTCTCGGTCATGCCCTCGGTCCGGGGGGAGAAAATCGTACTGCGCGTGTTCGACCCCACCTCGCGCAAGCTCAACCTGGACGATCTCGGACTTGAACCGGACACACAGGGTCAGCTCACCCGGCTTCTGGCCCGTCCCAATGGCCTCATCCTGCTGACCGGCCCGACCGGTTCGGGGAAGACGACGGTCATGTATAGCGCCCTCATGCACATCGCCAGCCGCGCCGGGCCGGCCGTCAGCATCAGCACCGTCGAGGATCCGGTGGAGGTCTGGCTCCCAATGGTCACCCAGAGCCAGATCAATCCCGCCCGTGAGTTCTCCTACCCCGTCGCCCTGCGCGCCGTGATGCGCCAGGATCCCCAGGTCATCCTGGTCGGCGAAATCCGCGATGCCGAGACCGCCGCCACGGCGCTTCAGGCGGGCATGACGGGGCACCTGGTCATCAGCACGATGCACAGCACCAGCGGCGTGGGGGTTTTCGCGCGGCTCATCCACATGGAGATGGAGCCCTTTCTCCTGGCCTCCAGCATCGCGGGAGTCATGGCGGTCCGGCTCGTCCGTTCCAACTGCCACGCCTGCCGCATTCCCGCGCCCCCGGAGGGACGCCTCCTCGAACTGCTCCCGCACGATCTCGTCGCCACGGCCGATTTCCAGCGCGGCACCGGCTGCACCGAATGTCACGGCACCGGATTCGCCGGACGCCTCATGGTGGCCGAGATCCTGCGCGTGGAGGAAGCGTTCCGCGAGGCGATCATGCTCCGCCAGCCCAGCCGTGCATTGCAGGAGATCGCGAAGGCCGGCGGCATGCAGACCCTCTGGCAGAACGGACTTCTCCGCGTTTGCCGGGGCGAGACGACCCTCGAGGAACTGATCCGCGTGGTCCCGCCCGACAACTTCTGAAACGGTGGACGCCGGGAAGGCGGGGAAGCCAGGCCCGACCGGGTGCCGCTACCGGGGCCGGCGGGGTTTGAAGCCCAACAGCTTGAGCACGAGCCACCACGCCCACCGTCCGCACTTCCGCAACCACGCCACGGTACCCTTCGGTGCCGGGGGCGTGATTTGAGCCCAGATCAAACGCTGGCTGCAGATGGGGCAGAGGACATGCTTCCGAGCCCCGACGAGCCCGATGACCTTCACCTGTCCGTCGTCGAACCGGCGTTCGCACGGCGTGCACAACCAGCGGGCCGTCAGCGGAACTTCGGGATGCTCGGCGAACCAGTAGCCACGTTCGTCCTGCGCCGGATTGGCTGGCACCACGGGCGTGTCGACCGGGACAACGATGGAATTGGGCGATCGCTCGATCTCGAGTCGGAGCTCCCCGATCATCAGGGCCTGGCCTTCCCCGTACCGGGGTGCCCGGGGCCCCGGATCCGCCGCCGGCGCATCCGGGGAAAGCACGGCCAAGCCATCCTCCTCCATCCAGAGCTGGCAGTGGTAGGGGTGCACCGAGGGATGCGGCAGCACCAGGTCGTTGTCCTGGCTGCTACCCACCCGGATGCACGGTCTTGGATATTCGAAGTACATCGGACCGAACACGCCCGACCGAAAGACCAGCCTAAGCACGGCGCGCTCCTTCCGGCTGGGGCAGGGACTTCAGCAGTTCGACGGCGTCGCTCAAGCCCATGGTCACGCAGCGCTTGAGCAGCGCCCGGGCCTTGAGGGGATCGGCCAGGCCGCTCTGGGGGTCGAGGTGCAGCAACGCCAGATTGTAGACGCCTGGCGCGCAGTCCATGGCCGCCGCCGCGCGAAAACAATCCGCCGCCCGGGACAGATCCCGCGGCACGCCGAGGCCGGTGTGATGGAGAAACCCCAGGTTGCACCACGCACTGGGATACCCGAGCTTCGCCGCCCGCTCGTAGTAGGTCATGGCTTGGGAGATGTCCTGCGCCATTCCATAACCGTGCTGGTACAGCCATCCAAGGTTGTTCAGCGCCGCCGCGTTCCCCATTTCCGCCGCCTTCGCAAACCGCAACCGGGCGCGCTCGTAATCCTGACGCGTCTTGAATCCCTTGTAGTCAAGGCAGCCCAGAAGGTTCAGTGCGTCCGACGATCCTTGGGCCGCCGCCCGCTCGAGCCACTCGCAGCCCTTGGCGAAATCGGCAAAGGGCGCGTTCGCAAAGATCAGCATTCGCCCGACGTGATACGTCGCCGCCGCGCAGCCCATGCTGGAGGCGGTCCGGTACTGGGTGAAGGCCTCGTCCAGGTCGACGTTCGTGCCCAGGCCCAGCTCCTTCATGTAGCCGCAGTTCGAGGCGGCAATCGCGTGTCCCTTCTGCGCGGCGTTGCGGAAATACTGGAACGCCAGGTGCAGGTTCCGCACGCACCCCAGGCCGTGCAGGTAGGCATTCCCGAGGTTGTTCATCCCGTCCTGATTGCCCGCCTTCGCCGCCCGTCCGTAGAGCTGAAAGGCCTTTTCCGGATCCATCGGCACGCCCTGTCCCCGTGAATGCATCACCGCGAGATTGTACAGCGCCAGACCGTTCCCCTTGTCCGCCGCCAACCTCAGATACCGGACCGCCTGCTCCAGATCGGCGCCCACGCCGTCCCCGCAGACATACATTGCCCCCAGTTTCGACTGGCTCTCCACGTCGCCCGAGTCCGCTGCCTGCCGCAGCAGGGCCAGCATGAGCTCGTTGTACTCCGTCGAGGTCGCGTACCTCGTCCCCGCGAAGCGCGACTCGACCGTGCTCACGGCCACGTCGGTCGAGGGCGCAGGCCCGGCCTGGATGGAGAGGTTCAAGGGGCCTTTGTTTGTGATGGGTTTGTCTCGATGCGAACCGCGGAATTCCCCGCACGCCGGAATCCGTCGAATACACTACGACGGAGGGGCATTGTTGATTCAGGCCTACCGCGAACACACCCCGTGCGGAGGGCGACGAGATCCGGCGCGCCCGGATGACAGCAACGACCTCCCGTCTCCGAAATCACCACGGCAGTCCCGCCGCGACGCGGGACATGCGGTAGAGGTTGCGGCCTTCGTTCTTGAATCCCGCCACGGCCAGCCTGGCCTGCCGGCTCGACCGTAGGAATCAGGGACGGTTCCGTCGTTCACGGGGTCCGGACACTCCGTCGCACGGCCCGACTTCTACGCACTCCGATCCAACCGCCAAGGCCCGCAGCCGACGCAAGGGAGAGCGCCCAAGGCTCGGGCACCGCGATCTGGCCCTCGTTGAATTGAACCTCGATGGCGTTGACCTCGCCGCCCGTTCCCGGTTGGGAGAACGAGGTCCCGTCCTGCAAGCCTCCCGGTGGCCCGGCCCTGAGGGAGAGCGTCCACGAGGCGGAGGACGAAAAGCCCACGGTGCTGAACTGGACCCGAGCCAGGGTCGCCTGTCCGCCGGCCGCCAAGGTGACGGTCCCCGACTGCGTGGTCACGGTCCACAGGCCCGCTTGCGGGGGATTCCCTCCCGCCGTGGTCGTGCCGGTGTTGTTCGGTGCGAAGAGGGTGCCGGTAACCAAGTCCACATCGGTGATGTTCGGACCGTCGATCACGCCGAAACCGCCCTCGGACTCGGGGCCCGAATCGGCCACCTGGAAATTGAAATTCAGCCCACCGACGGACACGGGGGAGGCGGAGTCGTTCCGTACCGTCAACGTGATCCACTGATCCGCCGTGTTCGGCAGCAAGGCATGGCTGCCGATCTCCACGAAGAACGGATTTCCCACCCCGCCGCCCGCCGACGCGGGCGCGTGGACGAACTCCTTGAACTCGGTCGGCTCCACGCGCGCCTCGCCCAGGAGTCCCTCAACCAGGTCCTTGACCCATTCGACTCCGCCAGACTCCGCCGCCCGGGCCCGGGCCATCCTCAGGCCCTCGTCCACCGCCAGACCCGCGAGGCGCTGGTCCCCTCGCAAGCCGTCCGCCGCCGAGGCCTGCCAAGGTGCCTCGACCAGCCGCTCCCGCGGAACGGACGAACCGCCCACAACGGAAGCGGGGGCGCCCTCGCCGAGCACGTCGGTCAAGAGCCCTCGAGTCTCTAGGCCGTGGCGTTCGCCATAGTACCGGGGCACGTCCGCCCGCAACGACGTGGAGACCGTCTGCGCTCGCCCCTCCAATCCCAGAGCGGCGGCGGCACCGAGCCCGAGCAGGCCGAGCCAGCACGGCCCGCCTCCACCGGGCGCCCGCGCCCGCCCCATGGACCGCCTTCCTTTCCGGCTGTTCTCTGCCGGTATCCGATTCTCGCGTGGATTCATGCTGTGTTGGTTCGGTGTTGACCGTCTCGTCCGTCGTGATGGGCTCGCTTCGTGATCGATGGCTCGTTCGGTTCCCGGTTCGCGGTGAGGAAAGGGAGCCCGTTGCCGGGTGTCAATCCTCCACCCGTGTGTTCTGCACGTCCGGCCTTTTCGGCCCCCGCCGTTTCACCCACGCGCATCACCCGGAACAGCCGCAACCAATCCGAGTCACTCAACCCGACTCGCCACACCCCCCGAGCGAATTCCGAAGTCTCGCCGCTGAGCGGTCGGCAGGCTTGCCCCTCGGGCCCCCGCGCACGATTCCAGCCTCCATTTCCCCGATCCTCCCATCCGCTCCAACCGGAGCCAGCCGTCCTGCAATGTCGCCCGCGACCGGACGCCCCCTTCGAGGCGGCCCGAGATACCTTCTCGCCCCCACCACATCCTCCACTCCCACGGGCACGGCGATTCCCGGCCCGTCACAAACGCCGCAATGCGAATGGCCGCGACACCCGCCGGCGCCGCCCTGACAAGTCGGTCGGCCTCCTCCGGGTCGATTCGCGTTCCCCCGGGCGACCCTTCCCCGGCCACTTCCCCCGGAACAACCCCCAGCACACCCCCGACTCGGGCCCCGTTTCCGCCCCAATCCAGCTTTCCGAATGGAGCCCCGTGATTGGGTCAAACTTCTCGTGCCAGGCCAACAGACCAAGCTCGAGCTCGAACACGTCCAAGGTTCAGTCCGGCGGGACCTCGTGCAGGCCCGTCAGGCACGCCAAGGACACCGCGTCTCGCGGGCTCCCGGAGGACCTCCCCGTGGACATGAGCGCCGCTCGTGACCCGGTTGCCCGGTGGTCGACCCGGTTACCCATGTAACACCTCGCGATGCGGTAGAAGCACAGGGGAGCACCTGCCGGGGTGGCCTTCATCAGGCAGCCAACGATCGTCCATGGGCAATCTACACGGCCTTCCCACGAGTTCAGACCCCGCCGAGCAATGCCAGCGAGACAAACCCCCGATCCGAGGCCAGTTCCAGGGCTTCGACCTCCACCGCCCAACGCCGCCCCGGCTCCAGGTCCGGCAAGGGCGGCAATGTCATCTCGCCACCCCCCGGACGACGTGGTGTCCGATTCCACCGATTTCAGCACGACCTGCCCGTCCTCAGTCACCACCACGAAATGCCAGAGGCCGGGGTCCGCTCCGGCGCGCAACGAGAGGATCGTCCGAATGGCGCCTGGATGGATCCTTCCGCCGGCATACCAGGAGTGATCCGGACGGACGGACGCATACCGGGTCAGCTGCGACGGATCGACCACCGAACTCGCTCCGTAGGCTTGGATCGAGAACCAGCCGTTCGTCAGTGTTGTCACCGAGGCAAGGTCCAACCGCCCGCCCTGTTCCGCCAGAAGCCTCCATGGGCACCACCCCGCCCCTTCCCGGATCCCCTCCACCACCTCCAGCACCGGCATCACGATCCGGCTCCCGATACCCTGCACCCGCCACGTTGCTTGTTCGTTCGTGGTTCGCATCACCGAGGTACCCCCTCGACCCTGATCTCCGCTTCTTCCTGCGCGTAGAGATCGCCTGCAATCCGCAACGCCAAGTGGGTGCTGACCACCCGTGCCCCCGCGCCGGGGACCACCCGCGCACCGCCCGGAATCGGTCGACACCCGCAGCTTGGACCGCCGATCCAACAGGTACGGATTCGCTCCCGCGCGAAAACCGCGAGTCGTCGTCGACGGGCGCCGCCACAGGTCAAATCCGCCCCAAGACCACAAAACCGCCGTCAACACACGCGTGGGGCGCACCGTCCTGGCGCGGGACCGACGCGACAAGGTTGGCTCGGGCATCCGCAAGGTCGACAAAGATTGCGCCCCTAGCCGAACAAGTCCTTTTGCAGATCCCTCAACGTGAACAATTCCTCCGCCTCCACCCCCTTCATCCGCCTGGCTCCATCCTTCCGCCGCTTCCCGAACTTCTCCCGGTGTTGTCGGAACACCCCCTCGACGAACTCCCGACTGCCCAACGCCGCCCCATCACAGAAGTACCGCACCCGACACCGCACGTACTCCCCCAACGGCAATCGCCCCTTCGCCGCCAACACCTCCGCCACCGCCGTCGCCCGCA